>CAZLNX010000030.1:0-29553 GCA_964560795.1 uncultured Anaerolineales bacterium
TTTTTTGTTGCTCAACGCTTCTGTTTTGCCTGAGTTACTGCAGTAGAGTCTACCCTCAAGCCCAACAAGTCAGCAATGATACGCTTCTCAACCCACTGTGGATTTATTTCATTCTTAAACCCATTGCGTTGCTGCCATTGCCCGTAAGCTACACGGCATTTTTGCTCTTGAATTTGGGTATGTTTTGGGTTGGAAGTCATCTGGCAGGGGGCAACCGCTACTTACTCTTGATTTCATTTCCAGCATTTTGGATGCTGTGGTTTGGGCAATTAGATGGCTTTGTCCTTTTTGGGACAGCTTTAGGCCTGGCGGCCCTCAGGCGGGAGAAACCCATTTTAATGGGGATCGCCATTCTCTTATTGCTGGTGAAACCTCATGTTGGCGCTCCGTTAGCGCTGCTCTACTTTATCTGGCTTCCCAGGCGCGATACGCTGCTGACAATATTGTTCGTCTTTGCGTTATCTCTAATCGTATGGGGTTGGGATTGGCCGATCACCTGGGTGCGCAATATCTTGACCATTCAAGAGGAGTATTACGTTCCCCAAACAACGAATATCTCTCTATTCCCCTATGGCCTATTAGTCTGGCTGGCGTTGTTGATCCCTAAGACGCCAATGGACAGAGTCAAAGTTGCTTTGTCAGCGACGTTGTTGTCGGTTCCATACGCGGCAACGTACTCCATTCTGCCATTATTGGTTTTGCCTCTGCCCTGGTGGCTGTATGTGATTGGCAGCGCTCCATTTTTTCTTGGCCCTAATGGGTATTTGCTGACGATGCTCGTTCCCATTGTGACGATAATTCTAGTAATTTATCCCTCTCTGAAAGCCAAATATATTGAATTGCGGTTAGCTGAATGAAACTTCCTACACTATCAATCAAACAACTCGTTGTTAGCTTGACCTTTTTGGCTGTCTTCGCCATGGCAGCGCGCATCTCTGTGGATTCAGATACCTGGTGGCACTTGCGTGCCGGCCAGTGGATGGTCGAGAACCGCGCTATCCTGCAGCAAGACCCCTTCTCGTACACACGCCTGGGGGAGAGTTGGCAGTATCCTGGCTGGCTCGTAGAAGCGCCCATGTATGCCATTTACCAAGCCTTTGGTCCTGGTGGACTGAACATTTTGACTGCGGCGATGGTTGCGTTGACATTCTGGTTTGTCTGGATGACTCTTTCAGGAGGGGAGTTCCTGCGGGCATTTGTGATCATCCTGGCTGCGGCAGCTTCAGGCGTCTTTTGGGCTGCCAGGCCCAATATGATTACCTTTTTACTGGCCGGAGTATTCTTGTGGATTCTAGAAGAGTTCCGCAAACATGACTCTGCGCATAGCCGTCCGAAGATGTCACTGCGAGCGAACGCCCATGGGCGGGAGCGTGGCAGTCTCTTTCAAAAACTTGGAGATTGCTTCACTCCGCAAGCTCCGTTCGCAATGACAAAGAAATTGTGGGTAATGCCAGTGCTCATGATGATCTGGGCCAATAGTCATGGTGGCTTTGCGGTGGGGTTTATTCTGTGGGGAGCGTACTTCGTCGATACTTTGCTTAGATGGCGTTTGGGGACGTACAAACGTGCAAACGTGCAAACACTAACAATTGTCGGTTTATTGATGGTATTGGCGGTATGTATCAACCCCTCCGGCCCGGTGATTCTGCTTTATCCCTTCAAGACAATCGGAATTGGTGTTTTACAAGACTTCATTCAGGAATGGCAGTCTCCCAATTTTCATGAGTTGCAGCTGCTGCCATTTTTGGTGCTGCTAATCCTGACATTTGGAGCCTTGGGAGTTTCCAAGAAACGTGTCTCTCTGGTCGATTTCCTACTATTGTCCGGGTTTATTGTTCTTAGCCTCACAGCAGGACGCAATATTGCTTTGTTTGCCCTTGTCTCTCCTATGGTGCTGACAAGGCATGGTTTGCCGTTCCTTGATGAGGCAGGAGAACGTTTGGGGCTCCGCAGATCAACTCAAGCCCCCGTTGGAACCACTCGGTGGCATTCGAGGTTGAATTGGATCATCTTAGGGCTGCTGGTATTGTCAGTTGGCATCAAAACCAGCCTGGTGATTCCCCAAAAAGTAAATCAGGAGCATTTTCAGGAGTCTTTGCCGGTAGCGGCGGTTGAGTATCTGCGCACCGAAAGACCCGCTGGCCAACTCTTCAATTCGTATAATTGGGGTGGCTATCTCTTGTGGGCGCTGCCCGAGTACCCGGTTTTTGTGGATGGGCGCACGGATTTATATGGTGATGAGTTGATCGGGGAGTGGATCCAGGTGGTGCAGGCTGAAGAGGGTTGGGAAAATGTGTTGGATGATTGGGATGTGAATCTCATTATGGTAGAACATTCCAGACCGGTGGTGAGCGAATTGGCTGATGTCGGTTGGAATTTGTTATATGAGGATGAAATCGCGGTCGTATATGGTCGCGATTGAGGTTTTTGCTGTTGAATAGAAAAAACATATTTTCAGATCAAAACGTGCGCAGTGCCTGGGGTGTGTTCTTCATTTCTGGAAGCCTGCTGGCGTTGGAAATGTTGTATATCCGCTTCATCTCGATTTTATTGTTCCCCGTTGCTGCGTATCTAGTGATCAGTATCGCTATGTTAGGCTTGGGCGCCAGTGGTGGCTATCTCAGCCTGAAACGAAAAACTGGCTTTGAGATGAGCAGTGCCGGTTTGGGTAGTTTGGGTTTTTCAGTTTCGGTATTATTGTCATTCCCGTTTTTGTGGTTTGCGGGTCAAGAGTCAATTGCCGCGGTTCTCTTGCCTCTGATCCTGGCATTACCGATGTTCTTCGGTGGATTTGCGCTGTCAACATCATTCTCCTTACCTGATACCCGGTTGCCAGTTCTGTATTTCGCCGATTTGTTGGGCGCGGGAGCCTCGGCGGGTCTGGTGCTTTTGGGATTGATCTATTTCAGCGGGATCCAGGTTGGGATGATGATCGCAGCGGCGGGGCTGCTGTCGGCGTGGATATTCTCTCCGCGGCAAAGGCGCCTGCTGATCGGGGTTTTGCTGCTGGCCATCATAGTACTTTTTGGATTTAGCAGTCGCATTCCTAAAGGGATCACATCGATCTCCCCCAAAGAGCTCAAGTTGGTGCTTGAGCTAAGAGACACTGCCGAATGGGAATATCAAGGCTGGAGCCCATTGGCGCGGGTTGATGTGTTTTCCATCCCCGACGATATGCTATCATCCGCTCTCCAAGTGCCCTATAAGTTGGTAACCCATGACGGAGGTGCCCCAACGTTGCTGCTCAAATTGCAGAGCGAGCAAGACAAGATCGATATTATTGACCGGACAATCTTTGGTGTGCCGTATTGGATCAAAGAACAGCCCTCGGTGTTGATCATTGGTCTGGGGGGTGGACCTGATGTTGTTGCTGGCCTTGCCGCTGGCGCATCGAAAATTAAGGGTGCCGAAGTAAACCCTGAAATGGTAGCCATTGTCGAGCAGCACTACGCAGGCTTTACGAGCCGTCCCTATAAAGATGAGCGCGTGCAGATAGAATTGATCGATGGCCGGCACCTCTTAGCAACCAGCGACGAGCAATTCGACATCATCCAGTTGACGGGGGTAGATACCACCGTTGCTTCGTTGGGGGCCAATCCCAACATGGCCGAGAATTATTTGTACACGCATGAGGCCTTTGTTGGTTATCTGGAGCATTTGAATGATACGGGGGTTTTATCAATCTCATTTCCAAATATCGATGGCCTCGGACTGCGTCTGCTGGCTCTGGCGGCTGATGCCCTGCAATCTATTGGCATTACGCAAGTGGAAGATCATATTATTGTCTCTGAGATGACCGGCTATATCCATGTACTGGTCAAAAAGTCTCCATTTACCAATGCGGAGGTTGCTACGATCCAGGAGCATTATCAAGGAAAACCAAGCAGCATTTACTTCCCACTCTATCATAGGTTATTCGGTACACCCGCTGCTGACTTTATCGCCAACGCGGGTGTTTTGCTAGCACCTGGTCTTTCCACAGATAACCAATATTCAGCATTCATTGCTGCTCTTGCCGCGGGGGACGAGCAGACTTTCATCGATGAGCAGCCGCAGACCATCGCACCGCCTACGGATAATTGGCCCTTCTTTTTTGTGCTGGATAAACGTGGTTTTCAGAGCGTCAATTTTGACGCCTTACTGCTAACGCTGGGGATTCTGCTTTTCTTTTCGCTGCTTTTGACGATCTTGCCGCCCCTTTTCCTGTCGCGCCGGGGGCTTTCCATTCCAAGGCCAGGAATAATCTCTGGGTATTTTGCCAGCCTGGGACTAGGCTTCATTTTTGTTGAGGTAACACTGATCCAGAAACTCGGCCTGATCCTGGGGCACCCATCGTACTCGCTGGCGGTCACGCTGTGTGCCTTGTTGATCGCCTCGGGCCTGGGGAGTCTTTTGAGCACCAGGGTATCGATAAATGCTGCCAAAAAAGCCGCGCTGGCCGCAATTTGTGTGGCCGTTCTTATTCTAATTGCCAATATCATCCTGGATGCTTTTGGGGAATTGATCCTGGTGCAACCTTTGGCTTTACGTGTTCTTATCTCCTCGGCGATTGTAGCTGTTCCAGGAATTTTTATGGGTATTCCATTCCCCACGGGGTTATCGCTGGTCAAAAAAATTGAAGCGAACTTTGTCCCCTGGGCCTGGGGAATCAATGCCACCTTCACTGTGATCGGAACGATCCTGGCTTTGTTGCTGGCATTGAATTATGGGTATGGCAGAGTTCTGGGATTGTCAGCGGGGTTATATGTGCTTTCAGCTTTGTCACTCTATTTGTTTTCGACCCGGAAAGTTTTAACCTAAGACCATGGAAAAAGAACATCAACCCCAGGGTGGCAAAGCAACGGTAGTTCTTGGTCGAATCACATTAGTAGTATTGGGAATTGGCTTTTCATTGGTTGTGGTTGAGATTGTGCTGCGAATTTTTCCTGTTCCAAACCGGTTTACACTGCAGGAGCGTCTTGAACAGCAGTGGCAGGCTGACGAGAAATACCTCTTGAGACTGAAGCCCAACCTCGATATGCAAATTTATGGGCACCCTGAGTTCAGCTATACAGTCCGAACTAACTCGGATGGTTTGCGGGATGAACCTTTCGAGGGTGATTTTGAGATCGCTGCCATTGGAGATTCTTTCACCTTTGGGTTTGGTGTTGAAGAAGATCAGAGTTGGCCAGCGCAACTTCAGAGCATGAGCGGCATTCGTGTGGCAAATTTAGGTTGGGCCGGGTGGAATTCTCGAGTGTATCCACAAGCAATTGAAGAGTTTGCTATTCCTCTAAACACGCACATTTGGTTATGGGCATTTTTCCTCAATGATCTACCAGAAAGTGCCGGTGCGGACGATTTTCTCTCATCAGGCGAACCCGATTACTTGGAATGGATCAACAAGAAGGGACAGGGCTCTGCAGATTTGTCATTCCCATTCAACATGAGAACCACGCAGTTGGTGGCTGCGATATTCAACCCGGAATTATTCTTATTGCCAGGTTCAGGTAGTACGATCTTCGAAGACGATGTTTTCCGAATGCGAGTTAGCAGTAATTCTTGGGATGTCAGTGATCCGCAATCACCCCTGGTTCAGCGTGGTTGGGACCTCACCGAAATAGCTTTACAGAGAGGATCTGAGTTAGCCCGAGAACACAATGCCACCCTGATGGTGATCTTCATTCCCAGTCGAGAACATGTATACTGGCCCTATATCAAGACCGCTTTGCCTAATTTCGACATTCACCAGCTTGATCAAGTGGAAAGCAGATTATCTGAGATTTGCCAAGATCAAAATATTGCCTATTTGAACCTGATACCAGCATTCCGGGAGATGGCTGATAGCGGCGAAATGTTGTATTTTCCATCTGATGGACATTGGAATGCTGATGGTTATCGTCTGGCCGCAGAAATCGTTTTTAATTCACTATTCGAGCAGGGTCTAATTGGAGGGTTGTTATATGATGAGCCATATTGAACACATCACTTCCGGCGATCAACTCATCGCCATGATTATCCGAGATAAAAACTACCCATCGGAGACAACGTTCTATACGCCCGATCACAGCACTATGCAATTGGGGCATGTGGTTTATCCCAAGGGCGGTCATATTGTCCCGCATAAACATCTTCCCTTGGAGCGCAATCTTGTGGGTACAGCCGAAACACTCATCGTTAAGCAAGGAAGGGCGGAGGTGGAGTTGTTCGATGATGATGAAAAACTGTTAGTAAAGACAGTACTAAATGAAGGGGATGTCATTTTGTTGCAAGCAGGAGCACACGGTTTTCGCATGTTGGAAGATACTGTTTTGTTTGAGATAAAGCAAGGCCCCTATACTGGCATGCGTGAGAAGGAGCATATCCATGATCCCGGTCAATGAACCCTTGATTGGTGAGAAAGAAAAAGAATATGTGCTCGACTGTCTAGAAACAGGATGGATTTCTTCCGCCGGGAAATATGTCAATGAGTTCGAGGACAAATGGGCTGCGTACTGCGGAATGCAATTTGGCGTGGGTATGTGCAATGGGTCGGTTGCACTTTCGGCGGCTGTGGCTGTGTTGGATTTAGAACCTGGTGCCGAAGTTATCATGCCGTCATTTACGATTATCTCCTGTGCGCTTGCGGTCATTGTAAATGGTGGAACCCCAGTCTTGGTGGACTCAGACCCCGAAACCTGGACGATGGATGTGCGTCAGGTGGAAGAGAAAATAACCTCGAAAACGCGCGCCATCATGCCCGTGCACATCTATGGCCATCCGGTGGATATGGGCTCATTGTGGGATCTGGCCGAGGAGCATGATCTTGTCATTCTAGAGGATGCCGCCGAAGCCCACGGTGCAGAATACAAGGACCGCAGATGCGGTGGCTTAGGTGATCTTAGCTGTTTCAGCTTTTATGCCAACAAAATTATCACCACTGGTGAAGGTGGTATGGTCTTAACAAACGATGCAGATATGGCTGAAAGGTTACGTGATCAGCGTAATCTAGCTTTCCAGCGGGACCGCCGTTTTTACCATACCGCCATGGGGAGCAATTTCCGCCTTACGAATATGCAGGCTGCCGTCGGCGTAGCGCAGATCGAACGCATCGATGAATTAGTGTCCAAGAAACGACGCATGGCCCAATTATATGGAGACGGCCTGCGTGGGCTGCCGCTTCAATTGCCTGTGGAGAAAGATTGGGCAAAAAATGTCTACTGGATGTATGGGGCGGTGTTAGATGATGAAGTTCCCTTTGATGGTGTCGAGTTTGCTCGCCGTTTAAAGGAAGCTGGCATTGGAACGCGTCCCTTCTTCTTAGGGATGCATGAGCAGCCCGTTTTCCACGATCGAGATCTTTTTGTAAGCGAGATGTATCCAGTCTCTGAGCGCATAGCGAGACGAGGTTTGTATCTTCCTTCGGGGCTGACCTTGACCGAGAATCAGATCGAGAAGGTGGTCGATTCTGTTCAGAGTATCTTGGCATAGCTATGAACTTTCGGTATCTGGTAGAAAAGCTCTTTCAGCGCGTTCAGAAAAATGGGATCTCAGACACTCTTGGCGGAATGGTGAGTATCTTGTCTGGATTGAGCCAGTATTTTCTCAATCCCTTTTCTATGAGGTCGAGCAAACTGCCACAACGTGACTGGGAACAGATACGTCTTGAAATGGAGCGAATAGGATTGCCAGTCATTCCGTACCGCATTGATGTTGAAGGCTTTGGTGAGTGGCTCACTGAAGCTGAATTCCCTGAATACTACCAACAACACTACGGTGGTATTTTTATTGAAAAAGCCTTAGAGCATTTTGTGGGTGCTGATTTGCTGCAATTATCAAGGGGAGCTACATTTGTCGATGTAGCTGCGTCAAATAGCCCTTGGCAAACGATTGCTTCTCGCATGTACGATATTAGGACCGTAGCTATTGATTTGATACCCCCGTCATCAGAAATTGAGGGGAATATTTTGGTGACTGATGGAACAGAATTGCCCTTTCCAGATTCTTCTGTGGATGGGGTTGCCTTACACTGCTCATACGAAATGTTTGAAGGAGATTCAGATTCGCGACTAATTCCGGAAGTAAGACGTGTGCTGCGCCCAGGTGGGCGGATGGTGATCCTGCCTTTGTATATGCATCACCTCTATTTTGCCGAAACGTCTCCTGGAGCAGACCGACGCGGGCTGGATTATCATGGGGCACAACGCGTATGGCGAGAAGAACACGATGGACGCATCCAGTTGGGTGGCGTGCGTTTTTCCCGAAAATATGATGTGACCGCATTTCGGGAGCGAGTGGTGAAGTATGCCGATGGCCTTGAATTGAAGATCATTTTTATTGAGAACGAACACGAAGTTGATCTATCCTGTTATTTGAAAATGGCGGCGGTGTTCGAGAAGATTTAATCATTATGGATCGAAAACGGACTATCTCAGCGAAATTGAAAGATTTAAGTGCACATCTTAAATATTTCCCATGGGAATTGGGTTTATATTTGCGCGGGCATGGGCCATGTTTTCGTATCTATTCACATTTGACCTTGGACGAAAAATTATTGCTATATTCACTGGCCAAGAAATTATCTCCAAATTCTGTGATTGTCGAAATCGGCAGCTATCTTGGGGCTAGCACAACCTTTTTGGCTGCCGGCGCAAAAGAAAACAGCAGTCAAGTATATTGTGTGGATACCTGGAAAAATGATGCTATGAGCGAAGGCCCCAGGGACACATTTGACGAATTCATCTCAAACACAGATCTTTATCGAAAACTGATTGTTCCAATTCGGGGTAAATCAGTAGATGTTGGCAGAGAATTTGACAAACCAATCGATATGCTATTCTTAGATGGAGATCATTCCTACGAAGCATGCCGAGTTGATGTCGAAACCTGGTTGCCAAAAGTAAAGCCTGGAGGAAGCATCCTCTTACACGATTATGGGTGGTCTGAAGGGGTTCGACAGGTAGTAAAGAAATTTGTGAAGCCAAATGAAGATTCCCCAGGTGATGAATTGAGCAACATGTATTGCACTCATAAAAAAGGCGGGCAGTGATGGGTGTATCCCAGAATCTACTCAGAGCAGGTAAAGGCGTATATCGAGCGCTGAGTCAAAGATTCATTGAGCGTGATTTGATGCGCAGGAAAAGATTTGTTGCAGATCAATTCCATGATTTGAGCGGAGAAATGCTTCGCCAGCGAATTTCATCCTATATTGGGAGTATGCGGGTCAGCTCACTTGAAATTGGGGAATACAAATTTTCAGCATCTCAAACAGTGCCAGTATTGTACAACTCCACCTATGCTGTGATGACGCTGCACATCTTAAACGAGTTGCAGAATTTTTCAAGTGAAGAAAAGATCGCCTGGTTAGATTACTTTTCAAGTTTCCAAGCATCAGATGGATTGTTCAAGGATCCCAAACTTGAAAATCAGCTTGCTGAAACAGAAGATTGGTGGGGGTGGAGGCATCTTGCTTTGCAAGTAATAATCTCAGTGACTGCTCTGGGAGGCGTTGCTGAGAAACCCTTCACTTTTCTAGAGCGCTATTTGGACTTGGATTACCTCATCTCATGGTTGGAGAATAAGGATTGGGAAAATGATGCTGCTGAGGTGAGCAACGCCGTTCAAAATATTGGTGTGATGCTTCAATATTCCAGAGATTACCATGCCAATGATCGTGCGAAAGCAGCTGTTGATTGCATGTTGGATTGGCTGGAAAAAACACAGGATGCAAGGACAGGTTTTTGGGGCGAATCAGGCCAGACCCCAGAATCATTGTCCCTTGGGGTGCAGACTGGATATCATCTTTGGTTATTGTTTTATTATGATAAGCGTCCTCTGCGTCATATCGAACGAATTATTGACAGCGCCTTGGCGACTCAAAATAAGTTTGGTGGATATGGTGTGCAATCGAATTCCAGCGCCTGTGAGGATATTGATTCTGTGGATCCGTTAGTCAGGCTGACGCTCCAAACAGATTACCGCCGTGATGATATCCAAAATTCATTGAAGAGAGCTTTGCCCTGGATCATCATGAATATGAATGAGGATGGCGGTTTTGTGTTTCGCCGAAGTGATCGACTGCATTATGGACATGACTTAATGTCAGCGAAGAGCAATCAGAGTGCGTTATTTCCAACCTGGTTCAGAACGCTAAATCTGGCGTATTTGGCTCAAGCATTGCCAGATACTTTCCTGGGTGAGATTGAGTGGCAATTTGTAAATTGTCCAGGTTTGCAATTTTTTCCAATAGGTAGCTCAAATTGACTTCTGATTCTAGCCAGCTAAAACAACAAGCTGCCAAATCCCTGAAATGGGCATTAATTGGGGATTTACTACCCAAAATCATGCAGCCTGTGGTGACCATAGTTTTAGCGCGCATCCTGGTTCCTGAAGATTTTGGCATCATCGGCATCGCCACTTTAGTCATCGGCCTTGTTCGAATGATCGAAAGTATGGGGCTCAATCAGGCCCTGATCCAGACTGATGAAGATATTGAAGAAGCTGCGGACGTGGTTTTCTGGAGCAACCTGTCACTAAGTATTATTTTGTTCATTGTGCTGTATTATTCCGCACCATTGATTTCCAGATTTTTTGATGAGCCTCGCTCAACAGCTGTCATCCAAGTGATGGGAATTCAACTATTGATTAGCGCCTTTGATGATGTTCAAGAAGCATTGCTGCAGCGTGATTTTCAATTCAGGGAATTGGTTGGGCGGCGTTTGGTCCCTGTAAGCATATCTGCTGTGATCAGCATTGCCATGGCACTGGCCGGATATGGGTACTGGTCTTTGGTGGTTGGCACATTGATTGGAACTGCATTGGGCGTTGTTTTCTTATGGCGTGTAAGTCAGTGGCGTCCGCGATTTCGTTATGATCTTAGCGTGGCGCGTTTGCTGATTGGGTTCGGAGGTTTGGTCACGCTTGAGAGTTTACAGGGATGGGCCCTTAACTATGGAGACAACTTAGCCGCCGGATATTTCTTGGGAGTTGAGGCTTTGGGGTTTTATACTATGGCTTTCACCATTGCCGTTGTGATGCTGGGCTTTTTGATATTGCCAGTATCAAGGGTGGCTTATTCGGCTTTCAGTAGGTTGAAGGATCAAACTGAAGAGTTGGGACGCGCCTTTGTAGATATGACCCAGTATTTAGCGGTGATCGTTATTCCTGCTTCTTTGGGAGTCTTTTTGTGTGCCGAACTCATTGTGGAAATAATCTTGGATGACTCTTGGATTGCGGCAATCCCTGCAATTCAGATATTGGCAATCATGCCTGGGCTTAGTTGGATCATAGCTCTATATCCATCATTGTATCGAGCTATTGGGCGACCGGACGTAATGCCGAAATTTCATATCGCCACTCTTCTCTATATTATTCCAGCGTATATCATCGGCGGGCAATTTGGCTTAGAAGGTTTCTCTTTGGCGCGCGCCTCGGTTGGTTTTGTGTTTTATGTTCCCCATATTTGGTTATCGATAAAACTATTAGATCTCCCTAAAGCGTATTTCTGGGATTGCATCCGAACACCGTTGTTTGCTGGATTGTTCATGAGTGGCTTGGTTTATTGGGTTCTATCCATTAAGTCTCTGGTTGTGCCTGGTTGGGTACATCTTGCCGGTGTTTCCCTTTTGGGGATGATCACTTATTGTTTAGCGGTGTGGCTTCTTGACAAATCCCTTTTTGCTCGAATGGTCAACCTTGCCAGAAAAATGATCTAATGAATATGATGCGACCTTATCAGGCTAGTGTTATTGTGCCGACTTATGAGAGAACAAAATATTTATTTGATGCGCTATTCAGTATTCTCGCTCAGCGAAAAGGGGGAAAGGAGCTAGAAATTCTGATCATAGACAATGAGCCCATAGAAAATTCAGAAAAAAAACAATTTTGTCTAAATAATGGACTCAGGTATATTCATGAGCCAAAACCAGGGCTGCACAACAGTCGCCATACCGGAGCTCGTATCGCTTTGGGTGAAATCTTGATCTATGTTGATGATGATATTCGCGCCTGTGATGGATGGCTTGAACATATTTGCCAACCTTTCGCTGATGAAAATGTCGCTGTCGTAGGGGGCAAGGTTCTGCCTGAATGGGAGATCGAGCCCCCAGAGTGGATGAAGATGATTCACCCGGGCTATCTGAGTTTACTGGATTTGGGGGATGATCCGAGAAAGTTGAACTGGCCAGAGCAGGTGTATGGCTGCAATTTAGCCATCCGCCGATCTGTTCTGTTTGATGTTGGTGGCTTCAACCCCGATAGCTTTGCAGACCAGCATTTGCGCTGGTATCGCGGCGATGGTGAAACGGGTTTGCTAAAAAAGGTTTTCGCCGCAGGATATGATGTGTGCTACCAGCCCTCGGCGTGTGTGTTTCACCGGATTCCCAAAAGCCGTCTCACAACAGAATATTTCTTAATGCGCGCCTCTAACCATGCTGTCGGCGATGGTTTTAGCAATCGGCGCGCAAACCGATTTCCGTCGGAAAGAATCGATTATGATTCAGAGAATACCAAGCCCAGAATATCTATGTTTACTAAAATTTTGAAAGGCATGCTAATGGGAGATGCCGCGTCTTGGTTTTTTGTACGGACCAAAATTGTATATTTACTTGTAAGATTGTATTATGCGATCCAATACGTTATCGACGGAAAACTGCGAACATATGTGAGCAAACCAAATTTTATGGACAAGGAATTATCCTAATGGCTTTCAAGAGCTACTCAAATTTCTACGATTCCTTATATGCCGAAAAAGATTATGCTGCGGAGTGCGATTTCGTAGATGATATTTTTAACAAATACGCCAACCAACCCGTGAAGAGTATCCTGGATTTGGGTTGTGGGACTGGTGGCCATGCAGTTTTATTTGCCCAGCGAGGATACCAATTGTCGGGAGTAGACCTCTCGGAGAGTATGTTGTCCATCGCGCGCGAAAAAGCCAAAGAACTCAACCTCTCCATTGATTATCATCTGCAGAATATCCAGCAACTTCAATTAGAGCAGACTTTCGACGCTGTGGTATCCATGTTCGCGGTCATGGGATATCAAACCAGCAATCATGATTTGGAGGATACCATTCAGGGTGTGCATCAGCATTTGAACCCTGGCGGGCTTTTCATTTTCGATGGCTGGTTTGGGCCAGCGGTATTAATTGAACGCCCTTCCGAACGCACGAAGATCATCGAAACCGATACTGGGCGGATCATCCGGCACGCGCGCCCGGAGTTGGATGTCGTCAACCAAGTTGTCAACGTTATCTATAAAGTGCTCCACTTACAGGGAGATACCCTAATCGATGAGATTGATGAGGTTCATACAATGCGCTTTTTCTTTCATCAGGAGATCAAGTACTTCCTAGAGAAAAGTGGATTTGAGTTGTTGAAGATTTCTCCGTTCATGGAGCTGGATCGGCCAATCACCGAGAATGATTGGAATATGACGGTTGTTGCCAGGAAAGTGTGAACTCATATGGCAGTTATGAATATGCTTGGGATCAATATCCAGTGTCTTTCTTACAGGGAAATGTATCCAATTTTCGATGAATGGTTGCTTGACAAGGATTCTCGATCCCACCAGGTTGCGGTTATCAATGTTCATATTTGTGTATCTGCGCTTTTCGACAAGAAGTTAAGAGCCATCTATAACAGTGCTGATCTCATAGGTCCCGATGGGATGCCCTTTGTAAAGTGGGCGCGCGCATTCTACAATAAAGAAACGGATCGGTTTTATGCACCGGACCTGATGCATGAGATCAGCAGCAAAGCGGTGGAAAAAGGCTATTCATTTTTTCTCTATGGCGGTTATCCAGGAGCGACCGATAAAATCGAATTGTATCTAAATGAAAAATATGATGGCATCAATGTTGTAGGAAAATTCACACCGCCATTCCGGCCACTAACAGAAGAAGATGATATTGAATTCTGTGAGATGGTAAATGCTTTGAGCCCAGATTTTATTTGGGTTGGACTGGGGTCTCCTAAGCAAGATATGTGGATAAAAGAGCACTTGGAAAAAATCCGCGGGAGTATTTTTATGCCATCAGGCGCTACGTTTGATTTCTTTAGTGGTAGGATCAAACAAGCTCCTACCTGGATTCAAAAGAGCGGTTTTGAATGGTTGTTTCGACTCACACAAGATTTTCGCAGACTTTGGGTTAGGTATACTGTATATAATGTCATTTTTGTTATTGTGTTTATTCTGCAACTCCTTCGCATCGTACGATTTGATGAAAAGACGAAAGCTGAGCAATGAATCATCCAAGAACTAAAAACGCGAAGTCAATTGCCTTTGTCCATCACCGTGGCGAGTTCGATACCATCCCCTCCTTGATGGGATCAGTGGAGCTGTTATCCCGGGAAGGGTATGCTGTCGACTTGATCTTCATTGCCGACCCCGCCTTCGAACCGCCGCGGTTTGATGAAGGCAGCGTCCGCCTGGTCGCATTACCATCTTTGAGACGATTGCCTCTCCCAGCAAGTTTACGTAGAATCCTCGAAGCGCTGATCTTGTTCTGGGGTGTATTTTGGCGAACTTTCACTCGACGTTATTCTTGGTTGGTGGGCATTGATCCTGCCGGTCTGGTCATCAGCGGGATATCCGCGATGATATTTCGTCTAAATTTTTGCTATTTCAGTCTGGAGATTCTATTTTCAGGGGAAATTCAATCAGGCTATCTCAAGACACTCAAACGGTTAGAGCGGTATTTTAATCAACGCTGCGCCTTTACCATTATTCAAGACCAAGCTAGGGCGGATCTTATAGCCAGTGAAAATTCTATTTCGCCTGAGTCGATTTTGCTGCTGCCCAACTCGCCGGTTGGGGAAGCCAAAGCGCAGCGCAGTCGCTTTTTATATGAACGCTTGGGAATCCCTGATGATCAAAAAGTAGTGCTGCATGTGGGCACATTGAGCAAGTGGACCTGCACCCCGCAGCTCTTGTCCTCCTCCCGAAGCTGGCCAGCCAGCCTGAAGCTGGTCTTGCACAGTCGTCAGCGCGGGAGTGATATCGACCTTGACTTGGTCGATCACCCCAGGGCACAGATTTCGGATAGGCCCGTTCCTTCACAGGATCTGCCCAATCTCATCGCTTCTGCCGATGTGGGCTTAGTGCTCTATCATAAAGAAGATCATTTCATGCATGGAGACAATATTCAGTATGTAGGGTTGTCATCGGGTAAGATGGCAGAATATTTGCGCTGTGGTGTGCCCGTCATCGTCTCAGCTTTTCCAGGTCTGTGTGAGTTGGTGGAAGAATTCCAGTGTGGAATTTGTGTCGAAGATACGGAAGAGATTGCCGACGCAATTCAGACGATCCTGGTAGATCGCCCGAAATTTAGCCGAGGGGCGGTGCGATGCTTTGATGAATTGTTCAACTTCGAGCGCAACTTCGCAGAAGTCGTATCAAGGTTGCGGAGTAATTAGAATTCGATTATGTTGCGGCGTTTTTCAGTAAATATAGCCATACTTTATATTTTGATCGATGCGGCGTTGGTCATGCTGGCGATGGTGATCGCTGTTAAGATCCGACCATTGTTCAATCCGCTGGAATATGTGCAGTTCATGGAAGCGCCTATCCAGATGCCCCCAATGGTCTACGTGCTGGCTATCCTTGTGTGGTCTGGGGTGATGGCCATGCTTTCCGTTTATGATGGCAGGCGCAACCTGTTAGTGATTGACGAATTGACCAACCTCACTTTGGCCATTGCAATTGCCTTCGTATCTCTGGCAGGCGTTTTATATCTATCGTATCGAGACGTATCCCGTCTGTTGTATTTATTATTTGGCGTACAGGCCTACCTTTATTTGTTGATCTGGAGGCTGCTTGTTCGATTGCTTTATCAATGGCGCGGGCGCGTAGGAGTCGAAACTCGGCGGGTGTTGATTATTGGCGCAGGCACTGTAGGGAATCAGGTTCAAGAACAACTTATCAAATACCCTTATTTTGGCTTGCAGTTTGTAGGTTTTTTAGACGATGATGAGAAAAAACAGGCATCTGATGAGACGGTCTTTGGGCCTCTAGAAGATGCACGCGATGTGATAAGAGATCAAGATATTGATGATGTTGTCCTGACATTGCCGCGCCATGCCTATGAGAGAGTCAATCTGCTGATCGCAAAACTACATGACTTACCCATCAAAGTTTGGGTAGTGCCGGATTATTTTTCTTTGACTTTGTTCCAGGCCAGGGTGGAAGATTTTGCCGGGATTCCCTTGCTCGATTTGCGCGCACCTGCACTCAATGAATATCAACGCTTGAACAAACGCGCCTTCGATTTGGTCATTGGGGTTTTTATGCTTCCCCCTGTGTTGATCCTGATGGGATCGATTGCTCTGGCGATCTGGGTGACCGATCCTGGTCCGGTGATATTCCGGCAAACGCGCTTGGGAGAAAATGGGCGTCTATTCAAGATGTATAAATTCCGCACGATGATTGTGGGGGCCGAGGAAATTCAACATACAGTAGAAAAAGTAGATCAGGGTGGTAGGCTGATCCATAAATTCCCCGATGATCCGCGCGTCACGCGTATTGGCAAGTTCCTGCGGCAAACCAGCCTTGACGAGCTGCCGCAAATCTTCAACGTACTCAAAGGAAATATGTCTTTGGTTGGACCGCGACCCGAACTGCCGCACCTGGTGGCCAAGTACCAACATTGGCAGCGCAAACGTTTCACAGTACCGCAGGGGATTACTGGCTGGTGGCAGATCCATGGACGCAGTGACAAGCCCATGCATTTACACACTGAAGATGATTTGTATTACGTGCAAAACTATTCTATGCGCCTGGACCTTTATATCTTGTTCAAGACGATCTGGGTGATACTTCGTCGAGAGGGTGCCTACTAAGCAGCTTATGACCAAGAAACTACGCACGTCACTTGATTGGCAATATTTATTCCGTGAAATGGGTTTGATTTTGCTGTGGGCATATCTGATCCTGGTGGCTGGTACAGTCACAGGGCTGATCAATTTCCGCATTCACGTCGCTTCTACAATTCTGGGTGCTGCGTTGTTAGGACCCTGGCTCATACGGCGGTTATATCAGCGCAGAAAAATTGCGTTGACGGGAATCGAGTGGGGAATAATTGCCTTCATAGTGGCTCAATTGGTAGCTGTGGCATTCTCGCAGGATGCGCGTCGCAGCCTTCCAACTTTGATGTTGTCCGGGGTCTTGATTTTGATTTTCTACTATGTCTTGGATTTGGTGCGTCAGGGATGGCCAGTTGAGCTCATTGAAAAAACTTTGTTGATCGTTGGGGCGATTGTTGTTGGGTTAGCTTTGTTCCAACTTGTGGGCGTGTACACATCTTGGAAGGAAATGGTCGCATCGCTGCCCTACGCGCCAAGTTTTGAATTTCGGCTGTATGCTGTCTTTGGGGATGCCAATCTGCTGGCGGCATTCGTAAATATTCTTATTCCTATTTCTATTGGAAGAATATTGTCGTCTCGCAAATTGATGACATCGATTTTCTTGGGGGGATTGTTGTTGGGAATTTTTGTGGTGGTAACTTTCTCGTCATCTCGAGGTGGAATACTGGGCGATCTAGCGGCCATCTCCGTTCTGGTATTGGGTTGGATCGGCCTGCTATCTGAACGGGCATGTGCCTGGTGTTTGAGAATTTGGGATTTCTTGCGTGGCCGGCCTATAATTTTCGTTGTGATCATCTTAGTAGTTGCTGCACCATTTGTACTGGTAATATGGCAGGCACTTCAATTTCAAGGGGATGCTACTCATTCACCTATCTTTAGTTCCCGAACGACCTTTTGGGGCGCGGCATGGGATGCCTTTAGTGCATCACCGTGGGTGGGGATTGGCCCTGGGACGTATCCCTCGGCGTATATCCAATATAATGCCGTGCCACCCGACCGTCCTTATCTACACGCCCATAGTATCCCCTTTACCATTGCGGCCGAAAGTGGATTGATCGGTTTGCTTGGTCTGGGGGCCTTTGTCGTTTTTGCGTTGAGAAGAATTTGGAGTTCTCGTCTAGATCTTTCAACCAAAGACCTTACACGCTGGGTGGCGATTGTTGCTGCGCTTGTCGGGTTTAGTGTCCATTCCCTTTTTGATAACTTATTGCCATATGCTTCCGTGGGCGTTGTGGTTGCTGTTTTGTTTGCCTTGTTACTATCGCAAAATACCGACATGGCAAATCGATCTGGTGGATCATTTTCACCCCTATGGCTGGTTTTGCCAGCTTTGATCATCCTTAGCTTTGGCGTGTACTCACTGCGCGCTTATGGCGTGAATGAACGAGCTGTCGATGCCACTTCAGAGGAGGATTGGGAAACTGCAAAGGTATCATTTGTTCAGGCTGGGGAGCATGATCCATGGTTAGCGCATTATTGGCTTCAAGCGGGGTATGCGGCTGGAGTTTTGGCGGCAGAGGTCGACCAAGCTGATCGGGCCGATGAAGCTGCGCTGCAAGAAGCTATTGATCTCACCGAGCAGGGAATTGCCCTCGAACCCGGTTATTCCCTACACTACGCTAATCTCGCGTCATTGTATTGGCAAGCGGGGCATTCTGACCTGGCCATCTTAAATATGTCCCGGGCCATCGAGCTAGAACCTCAGGTGCCCATCTTCTGGTTAAACCTGGGCATCTATTCTGAGTCTTCTTCTCTAGAGGAAGATGCGCGCCATGCTTATTTGAAACTTCTTGAGCTTGACCCAAAGATTGCCAAAACAGACTTTTGGGATACTTCCGCACTACGCTCCGACGTACTAAAATCATGGAACGCCACCAAGCCTGAAGAACCGAAATCTCGAATTGCTGAAGCGCGCAGTGTGATCACGAATGGTGATTTTTCTGCCGCTGAAGAACTTCTTGCCCAAGAATGGGCCGCGTATGATCAAAATGTCAGCCTGTATTTGGCTTTCTCAGAGTTGGCGCTGGCCCAAGGAGACCTGGATCTAGCCGAAAAATATCTGCACGCTGCCCTATGGATCCAGGGTATCTGGTCCAATGAAGAAAAAGTAGTCCCACTTTTGGCGCTGGCAGAGATAAATCAGCTGCAAGGAGAATCAGATCTGGCTTTGATCCGCTATCGCCAGGTTTACGAAGCTCTCACAGAATACACGGTTTACGGTTGGGGCACCAAGGGCTGGAATCCCTACTCATGGTTTGTCTTCCAGCGCCGCAGCTTACCTGAAGATATATTGCCCCAATTGCATCGACCGCCTTTGCCGCCTGACCTGGTAGAGCGGATGCTGCCCTTGGTTGACTTGTATAACACCCAAGGTGACACTGACGCTGCCAACGAAGTTCTATTCAAGCTGACTGGTTCATCTTATTAGCGGCTCTGTCGTGGGTGATATACTTTGAGTGGGTAGCTGATTTTTAAAACACGAATGTCTACGAATGTTGCGAATGACACGAATTGATTTATGTTGTTCATAAACATTCGTGCAATTCGTACCATTCGCGTTCCTTCGTGTTAAATTATTTTTGGAGTATCTGTGTACCGATATCGTTCAACATTCCTCTTCATAGCTCTCGTATTGGTTTCTCTGCTTGGCCTGGCTGGACTGACCTGGGCCAATTACCGCTTCTCCGTTCAGAACCCCGGGGGTAACGATTTCCTTGCCCGTTGGATGGGAGCCCATAAATGGCTCATGGAAGGGATCAGCCCCTACGATGAGAAAGTAAGTTTAGCCACGCAGAATATGATTTACGGCCATCCCGCAGATGTTTCCAAAGGTGAAGATATAAACCATTTTGTATACCCATTGACCTCGATGATTTTCTTCGGCCCCTTTGGGCTGCTGGAATATCTCCCCGCGCGAGCGTTGTGGATGACCCTGCTCCAGTTGAGCTTGGCTGGTCTGGCGATTCTCAGTTTGAAACTGGTGCGCTGGACGATATCGCCTGTCCGCATGGCAGTGATGATCTTATTCAGCGTGCTCTGGTATCACGGTGCGCGCACAATCATCGTTGGGCAATTCGCAGCCATCGAGGCTCTGCTGCTCATTGGAGCGTTGCTGTTGATATACAAGGAGCAGGATGGCTTTGCGGGATTGTTGTTAGCCCTGGCGACAACTAAGCCGCAAATGTCGTATCTCATCATCCCCTTTGTGCTCTTTTGGGCATATTCCCGCCAGCGATTCACAGTCTTCAGTGGATTCTTTGGCAGCCTGGTAGGCATCTTCGTCGCATCCCTCTTTTTTATTCCCAATTGGCCTGTCCAAATGATCTGGCAGATCATGGAATACCCCACCTACACCGAACGAATAGGTTCAATGGTTTCAATTCTGGCAAGCTCTATCCCAGGGGTAAGTAGACAGTTGAGTATCATCTTGTACATCTTCTTCTGGGGGTATTTGATCGTCGAGTGGATTTTAGCATGGGGGAAAGATCGCAACTGGTTCATCTGGACAGCGCTAATGACGCTGGTATTAACAAATTTCCTGGTATCTCGAACTGCCACCACAAATTATGTGATGCTGCTGCCGGCTGTCTTTATGATTTTTAAAGTGCTCGAATATCGTTGGCCAAAAGTTGGCAAGGCTATCGTGTGGGCATTGATCTTGCTATTCTTTGGGGGTCTTTGGTTCCTCTTCTTTGATACAGTACAAGGTAACCTCGAGCAGCCTGCCATGTATCTGCCGCTGCCCCTATTCTGCCTCTTTGGGCTGTGGTGGGTGCGCTGGTGGTCCATTCGCCCACCGTTGATGCCTATCGAAGATCTTGAGGAGTAATTGGGGAGTTCAATTGCGATCCGCCTTTCCTGAGAACAATCAAAAAATTGCGATTATTCTGATCATTCTCGTCGCGTTAGTGCTGCGTTTGATCGCCATTTCTGCGCGCCCACTTTGGTATGATGAAGCCTTTTCCGTGCTGTTTGCCTCGCAAGGGCCAGCGGCGATGGTTCAGGGCACTATTGGGGGTGCCAACGATCAAGCTGCCGAGGAGCACCCTCTCTTTTATTACACAGTGCTATGGGGATGGATGTCGGTATTTGGGGATTCTCCCCTGGCTGTACGTTCTTTGTCAGTGGTATCCGGGCTTGGGTGCCTGGCTCTCGTTTATCTTTTGGGAAAGGATATCTTCGATCAGCGCTTTGGCCTGATCGTTGCGACCGTCGTGGCCCTCGCTCCATTTCAAATTCATTACGCGCAAGAAGTGCGCATGTACGCCTTGATGACTTTCCTGCTAATGGGGGCGACCTACGCTTTGTGGAAGGGGATGCAGGATCGACGTTGGGGCTGGTGGCTGCTCTTTATGGTTTGCTCTGCCCTAGCACAATATTCTCATAATCTGGCAGTTTTTTATCTGATCCCCCTGGCCCTGACGCCGCTTTTGTTCAAGGATTGGCGTTCATTGCTCGCTGCATTTCTCAGCGGCCTGGGTGCCTTGCTGTTGTATATCCCCTGGCTGATGAGACTCCCCGCTCAATTTGCCAAGGTTCAGGGGAATTTCTGGATCCAGCGACCATCGCCAACCCGTCTGATTTCCACATTACTAAGCTTCGTAACCAATCTGCCCATTCCCGATAACTTGCTTCCTGTAGCCTTGTTTGTCACCTTTTTCGTAGTTGCCTTGGGCTTTTGGCAAACCTTTCGAACTCTCCGGGCCAGGCGTCAAGCGGAGGACGGTGTGCTGGTTGGCTTGTGGTTTTTCTACCTGGCTTTTACGCCCCCCTTGTTACTCTTTCTTCTTTCTCAATGGCAGCCAGTATATATCGAACGGGCTTTACTGCCCTCGGGGGTGATCTTCCTGGCATGGCTTGGCTGGGCTTTCAGCCGGACGGGGGTGCCCAGGCCAATACAAATCTTCGCTTATTTCTTATTGATTGGGGGTATGGGTTTGGGGGCCATCAATCATATCACCTATACTGGCTTTCCCTATGCCCCCTATGCTGAGCTGGACGAATATCTTGTAGAAAACTCATCGGATGGTGATCTGATCTTGCATTCCAATAAGCTGACTATGCTCCCTATGGTTTATTATGACAAGGATTTGCCCCAAAGTTACCTCGCTGACACTCCTGGCAGCGGCTCTGACACCCTGGCACCAGCAACGCAAGAAGTATTAGATTTGATCGCCGAACCCGATGTCGAGACAGCCGTAGGAGATGCCCAGCGCGTTTGGCTGGTAATTTTCGAGAAGGCCATTGTAGAGTATCAAAATCTCGGGTACAGCACCCACCCCCAATTACAGCAGTTGAACAGCCGCTTCAAACTGGGAAATATCTCCAATTGGGGCGATCTGCGGTTGTATGAATTTGTCAAAGAGTAGTTTATAGTGAATAACTCTCGAAACACTCGAATTGCACTCATCGGCATTATCTGGTTGACGCTTATCGTCAGCCTCTATTTTGTGCTGCACAAACCATTTTCGCCTGCGTTGGCTCTCTCCCTGGCGCGCTCGGTGGGACAACTGCTCGTAGCTTGGGGTTTGGTATCCATCGCTGGCGGCCTGGGGGCGAGGATCATTTCCGATGAGAGCTACCATCCTTTAGCGCTCATGGCTTTGCAAGCTGCCTTGGGCCTGGGCATCCTGAGCATAGCTGTATTGATCGTTGGCGCAATGTTGGGGTTAGCTCTCCCTTGGATGTGGCTGCTGTTCATAGTTTGTGGTGTACTGCTGTGGAAATATATTCTCGCCTGGTGGAAAGAATGGCGGGGATTTTCTTCGCTTTGGGGGGAGGCGAGTCGAATAGAACATGTCATCGCGCTGGCGATTGGTTTGATCGTGCTGGCACCGCTAGTGACAGCATTAGCCCCTCCGCTGAAATTCGACGCGTTGGTGTATCACCTGACATTGCCGCAGGCGTATCTTGATGCAGGGCGTATTGTCTATCTTCCTGGGATTATGTATTGGGGGATGCCGCAGATCACAGAGATGCTCTACACCTGGGCCATGGCTTTAGCTGGCGCTGAAGCCGCTGTAGTTCTGGGCTGGATGATCGGCCTGCTGTCGATGGTGGGTATCTTAGGGTTTGTCTCGCAAAGGATAAATGCGCGTTCGGCTTGGATTGGCTTGGCTGCCCTGATGGCGGGGTATACAACGGCTTCATCCATGTCCTGGGGATACGTTGGCTGGATGACGATCCTCTGCGGGTGGGCATTTCTTCAGGTTATGGATCAATGGGTGGCTGGGCGCGCCCGTAAAGATTTGATCCTGGCGGGTGTGTTTGCGGGGATTGCCCTGGGGGCGAAATATACCGCGGGGGTGCTGGTGCTCTGTGGCCTTGCGACAATTGCCTGGTTTGGGCGTAGAGATACATCTAAAAATCTGTTACAAAACCTATTCCTGTTTGGCATGGTCGTTGTCTTGGTTTCGTCGCCCTGGTGGATCAAAAACTTCATTGCCACCGGTAATCCATTTTATCCTTTGCTCTATCCCTCGGGTGCCATGGATTCATTGCGCCTGGATTTTTACCAGGATCAGCCAGTTTGGGGAGGCTGGCGCGATGTGATCTTTTTACCACTCCAAGCAACCCTGCAAGGCGTGGAAGGGACTCCTGGTTTCAACGCTTCCATTGGTCCGCTGTTGTTAGCGCTGGGGGCGTTAGCCTGGGTTGGCTGGAAGCAGCGCTCGGAAGTTCAGCGCAACACCTTGAAGGTTGCTGCGCTTGTTTCGGTGAGTGGCTTGATCATTTGGGCCGTGTTCAGCCGCTTTTCGGGTTTTCTTATTCAAACTCGACTTTATTATGTGCTATTTCCTGCATTCGCCGTGTTGGCAGCAGTGGGTTTTAACGGGTTGAGTCGTCTGGCTGTCCCGCGGGTGCGCGTTGGGCGTGTGGTTGCCTGGTTTGTATTTCTCGTACTTAGCTTGAATCTGCTTCAGGTGGGTAGTACTGTTCTGCGCCAAAATGCACCCCATTATTTGTTCTCGATCTCTTCGAAGGAGGACTACTTACTCAATAATTTGGGCTGGTATGCCTGGGTGGTGGAGTCCATAGCCGAGCTGCCCGATGACAGCCGGGTGTTGATGTTGTGGGAGCCGCGCAGCTATTACTGCGCCCCCAAATGCGTCCCCGACGAAATCCTTGATCGCTGGGTTCGAGAGGCGCATGGACAACAAGACGTTGGCGAAATTCTGGGCGAGTGGCGAGATGAAGGTTTCACACACATACTGTATTACCGCCAGGGAGCTGAATTCATTACGCGGGAAGATGGGCGCTACCAGGATTATCACTGGCAGCTTCTTGATGCGCTGCTTGGGGAGTTGTCTGATCCGCTTGAATTCGGCGATGTTTACGCTTTGTATCCATTAACCACGCCATGAAATACCGTCAATTTCTCATCTTATTCGTTTTAGGCTTCGGCGTAGCACTATTTGTCGCCGCTTTCCAAGCATCGCCAGGTTATATGGATGCGGATTACTACTATGCCACTGGCGTGCAGCTTGCCAGCGGGGAGGGTTTCACAGAGCCATTCCTTTGGAATTATCTCGATTCACCTGACGGTCTACCGCACCCATCCCATGGCTATTGGCTTCCATTGCCTTCCATCTTGGCCGCGCTGGGCATGCTATTGAGTGGAAGCATAGGGTTCGCTGGGGCAAAGATCGGCTTCATTCTCTTGTCCGGCTTGATTCCCCCGCTGACTGCCGCGATCACATATTCCCTGACTGAAAAACGGAATAATGCTATCCTGGCTGGCCTGTTCGGGGTATTCTCGATCTTTTATTTACCCTACTACCCAACGACAGATACCTTTGGGCTGTATATGTTGTTTGGGAGCTTGTTCTTCATCGTACCCTCGCTTGTGCCCAATGTCTCTATCCGCAGTTTGATCCTCGGCATCATCGCAGGGTTGATGTATCTCACCCGGGCTGATGCTTTGACCTGGCTATTGATCGCATTTGCTATGACATTTCTTCAAGCCGATCAACGCGAAAAACATCCCGCTCCCCGCTCCTCGCTCCCCGCTATTCGTATTGCACTTGTGCTTACTGGCTTCTTCACCATCGTCACTCCCTGGTTCATCCGCAACCAGGGAGCATTCGATACGCCATTTTCTCCCGGCGGGATAAAGGCGCTGTGGTTTACCAGCTACGATCAATTATTTGCCTTTCCCGCGGATCAATTTGGCTTTGACCAATGGTGGTCTTCGGGCATTGCCGAAATCCTGCGGGTTCGCTGGTGGGCATTGGGCCAAAATATTCAGACCGTCCTGGCAGTCCAAGGCAGTATATTCTTGACACCCTTTATGGTCATCGGCGCTTGGCGCTTGCGTGCTGATTGCCGCATCAAACTGGGTTTCTTCGCCTGGTTGATCACCTTGGCTGTAATGACCCTGGTGTTTCCCTTCGCCGGAGCCCGAGGGGGATTTTTCCATTCGGGTGCGGCAATCCAGCCTCTACTATGGGCACTGGCAGCAATCGGTTTGGATGGTTTTATAGTCTGGGGCAACCGCGTTCGCGGCTGGTACATCAGGCAAGCCCGAACGGTTTTTGCAACAGCGTTCGTAGTCTTCGCAGTCATCCTTTCTATATTTGTTGCCGGACAGCGGGTACTTGGTTGGAGCGAGAATGCTCAAATATGGGATGGAGGGCATGAGTATCATCGCCAACTGAGCCAAGCATTGTTGGAGTTGTCGATCCACCCCGAGGAAATCATCATGGTCAATAACCCGCCTGGATTCTTTCTGGCCAGTCAGCGACCAACGATCGTTATCCCGGACGGGGATGTTGATACCTCGCTCTTGGCTGCCCAAAAATATGGGGCGAGTTACCTGATCCTGGAGGTCAATCACCCCCAAGGCTTGAACGATCTTTACGACAATCCCGAAGATTACCCTGGGCTGCAGCGCATTTGGAGCGACGAACAAACGCATATCTTTGCCATAGCTGACCACTAACTGCTTTCCGCTTCCCGCTAATTATGACTCGCCGAAACGTACTCATCCTCGCAGCACTATCCGCCCTTTCTCTGGGGGGCTATCTGCTGTACAGTCATCTGTTCTTGCGCATAGGCTTCCCTTTGGACGATGCCTGGATCCATCAAACCTATGCCCGAAATCTGGCGGTGCTGGGAGAGTGGTCGTTTGTCTCTGGACAGCCCTCGGCGGGGTCAACGGGACCTTTATGGGGGGTGCTGCTTGCCATCGGTCACGCGCTGCACCTGGGCCCATACTTGTGGACATATTTATTGGGGTGGTTGATACTCTTTGGATTAGGCGTATTCGGCGTCTATGCATTCGAATACCTTTGTCCAGAGCGAAAACAATGGTCACTCTGGGCTGGGATTCTCTTGATCTTTGAGTGGCATCTTGTATGGGCATCCGGGTCTGGGATGGAAACATTGCTTTACGCTTCTGTTGCATTAATAGCCCTGGCTGCTTTGGTTGTATTGGAAGAGCGTTTTGGGAAGACAGATCGGTTTCCTGGTGCGGGCATTTGGGTGGGACTCGGCGCCTTGGTTGGGTTGAGTGTTTGGCTGCGTCCCGACGGAATTACCTTATTAGCCCCGGTAGGATTGTTCGTAATCGTTTCTCCCATTTCGTGGCGAAGGAAAATAATATCTACTTTTGGGTGGGGGGGTGGTTTCTTGGTTTTATTTGTTCCCTATCTTTTATTCAACTATGCCATCTCTGAGACATGGTGGCCGAGTACCTATTTTGCTAAACAAGCTGAGTATGCCTTTCTGCAGTCAACGCCGATCTGGAAGCGCTGGTTTGCGCAGGCCGTGCTGCCGCTCATCGGTGTGGGTGTGACCTTGCTGCCGGGATTTCTTATGTACGTTGCTGCTGCTGTCAAAAAGTATCGTTGGAGCAGAATACTGCCTGTTCTCTGGGTGCTGGGCTATATCTCGATCTATGCCTGGCGGCTGCCGGTAACATACCAACATGGGCGCTATATTATGCCCGTTATGCCGACGTTTTTCTTATTGGGATTTGCTGGTTTGGCAGCGTTTGTGCAACTGAAAGCAAAAAATATGTTATTGCGAGTACTCCATCGGGCATGGCTTGTCTCAGCAGTGGTGATTTTTATCGCTTTCTGGTGGATTGGTGCCAGGGCTTATGCCCGGGATGTGGCGATAATCGAAAGTGAGATGGTGACGATTGCACATTGGGTCGCTGAGAATACGTCATCCGATGCCTTGGTTGCAACGCACGATATCGGTGCGTTGGGTTATTTTGCCAACCGGCCCTTGTTGGATTTGGCGGGATTGATATCCCCGGAGGTGATCCCCCACCTTTGGGATGACGAAAGCCTCGGGGAATATATGGATGCCCGGGGTGCAGATTATGTAGTGACCTTCCCCGGATGGTATCCAAACATGACTGCGCCTCTCACCCCCATCTTCCAGACAGATGCGCCCTACAGCCCTGATTTGGGCGGCGAAAATATGGCTGTTTACGTTTGGAGAACTCCTTAAGGTTTTGGTAGGTTTTGTTGCCTCAATAGTACTACTGTGCTATACTGACGTTATCTATCAGACAGAAAATCAACAGGGAAATTATGGATACATATAAAGTTGCAATTGTCGATGATCACCCTCTTTTTCGTCAGGGAGTGGCAGATACTCTCTCTCTGGAAAAAGATTTCGAAGTCATCGGGCAAGCTTCCGATGGTGATGAAGCCCTGGAGATGATCCGGAAGAAACAGCCTCAGGTAGTCATTTTAGATGTAAATTTACCAGGTAAGAACGGCCTTCAGGTAACGCGGTTGATCAAGGAGGAGGATCTGCCTACCAAGGTTCTTTTGGTAACCGCGTATGATGATATTGAACAGGTCGTTCATGCAATGCGCTCGGGTGCGGCTGCTTATTGTCCAAAAGACATCCGCCCTGAAGAGCTTACTCGAGTCATCAAGCATCTCGTCAATGGTAAATTTGTGGTTTCGGGAACTGTGTTGGGGGCAAGGGAACTAAATCGCTGGTTGGATAAACATTTAGAGGATGAGTTAGGTGACCAACGTGAACCAGGTGATCCTCTTCAGCCTTTGTCAAATAGAGAAATGGAAGTGCTTTCTTATGTTACCCAAGGGATGAGCAATAAAGAAATTGCTATGCTGCTTGGGATAAGCTATCAGACAGTCAAGAACCATGTCACTTCTATTTTGCGCAAATTGGGCGTCGATGATCGCACACAGGCAGCCGTGTATGCGTTGCGGCGGGGCTGGTTCCGTTTGTGCGATCAGGAGTAATTTCGGATGGTATTTGTAAATCAGGATTCTGGAAATGGCCCGTGGGATAAGCTGCGGGAAGATCTCGAACACAATTTAGATGAAACGCATCGCGAATTACGGGATGTTGATATTAAATTGCAGCAAAGCCAGGCTGAAGTCAGCAAGTTAGCTGAGCGCAACGCATCGGAGGCCTCTCGACTACAAAAGGTGCAAAATCAATCTGACGCTTTGCTGCCCCTTGAGGTTCGTAAGGCTTATGATGGTGCTTTAGAAGCGCAGCAGAGACTCTTTCTCATGCGCGGCCAGGTTGACAAATTAACCAGTGATAAAAAGAATCTGGAGAATTTATCCGGCACGCTGGAACGTGTAATTGAGATGTTGGGGGATAGTAGCATGCTCCCAAAAGGGGGAGCGAACAAAGAAACTTTCAGTATGATCGAGGCGATCATTCAAGCGCAGGAGGCAGAGCGGCAGAGGATGTCCCGTCAGATGCACGACGGGCCTGCCCAGGCACTATCGAATTTCATCTTGCAGTCAGAAATCGCCATGCGACTCTTCGATGTTGATCAAGATCAAGCCAGGGAAGAGTTGGTATCTCTAAAAATGGCCGCCACTTCGGCCTTCCAGCAGGTGCGCAACTTTGTTTTTGAACTGCGCCCCATGATGTTGGATGATTTAGGACTGATTCCAACATTGAAACGATATGCTGAAGCATTTAAGGATCAGACTGAAGTTGAGGTTGAGTTATCTATCGCCGGCTTAGAACGTCGCCTGGAATCATATATTGAAGTGATCATTTTCCGCTCGCTGCAAGATATGATGGGCTTTTCCCATCGTGTGGGAGAGGCTACGAAGATAAAGATCACCATGAATATTGGCGAAAACAATGTCAAGACTTCCATTGAGGACAATGGCAAAGGATTTGACGTAGATGAAGTTTTCAAGGGGTCGGGCATCTCGCTCAAGGCAATTAAGGATCGCATAGAGATGCTGGGCGGCTTCTTAGAGGTTGAAAGCACACCAGGCAAGAGCGGGTATTTCGTTTTCCAGATCCCTGTGAGTGCTACAAGTCAGTCTGTATTTACAGAATTGTAAGGGAACCCTATTGATCTCTGGTAGAGATTTGCTATAATGGATTAGACTTATATTAAGTCAAATCTTAGAAGAAAGGAGGAAGTAGCTATGTTGTTCGCACCAAAAGAAAAAGGCCAAGGTTTGGTAGAGTACGCGTTGATTCTTGTTTTAGTAGCCGTAGTCGTGATTGTTATTCTTGCTCTGCTCGGCCCCGCCATTGGTAACGTTTTCAGCAACGTCATTAGCAACATCTAGTTATTGAAGACAAATCAGCACATATTTACCTATTAAGGTTCTGTCTTATGGCAGAACCTTAATAGGTTAAATCGGCATAGTTCTTGCAATGTTGTAAGATGCCCGGTTTCAACGCACAGGGGGTGGAAATAATTTACAATATCAGGTAGACTATAGGTACTATTCACCCTTCACTTATCTGAATTGGAGCA
>CAZLNX010000031.1:0-28786 GCA_964560795.1 uncultured Anaerolineales bacterium
AAGAATTGCCACAATCCCAAACCTGACATAAACTCTAAACATTGGGAGAATGCTATATATATATTTAGAAGGGGTGGGAATTTTCCAGTCTGGAAACGCGGGCCACAAGTTTTGCACGAGTTCGCCTACGGGAATAAACGCCGGCATGGAAAACCAAATTGATACAAAAAACAGAATTACAAAAAAGAGTACTATGAATCCCTCTTTTTCTTGGATCGCCTGCCCCCGCTGAGCATAAGCTTTCCTCAACCCAAAAGCAGCCAAGACCATGGCTGTATAACTAAGGTATACTGGACGTTCATGCAAATTGGCGCCTTTTTGGGTAAACCAATTGACCCATAAACCAGGGATATCATAATTGCTGATTCCCAAGTCCAAATTCCCAATTGAATCGTAGATCGCCCGGCTAAAACCACCCAATACCGGATGATCTATCGCTGGAAGCAGGTAATCCCACGGACGCGCGGATAGATGAAAGAGTGAACTATAGGGTCGTTTGATGATTTGAGCAATCACAGAAGCTGAAGGTTCATCTCCAAAAACCGTGCGCAAGATCGACCACGTCCAAGGCAAAGACAATAAAGCGGAAAAAAATAGGGCCAACAACACCAATCCGACGGAATTCCAATCTACCTGCAATTTTCGCTTATTCAGTGAGTAACCCACCCAACATACCAGAAAAACAGCTGTCGCCACCCCCATGAAAAAGCCATAGTAATAGTTAAAGACAAGGACAACGGCCAGGGCAGCACCAGAAAGGATGGCACTACGGATATCTCTATTCCGGCGGAGATAAAAAAGGGAAAGCAAGTAAAGCGGCATCCACTCCAGATGAGCCAACGTTCTGTGCTGTGTAGCACGCCAAGTGATGTAAGGGCAGAAACCGTAAATTATTCCAGTTAGAATTGCAACCCACTCATTTTGCCATAATTTTCTAGCAACTAGATAGGCGAAGAATGATGAAAGCCAGAAACTTAGAGCTATCACAAAATTATATGCAATTACTTCATTTGATAATCGAGTTACTACGATAGCAAAATAGTCAATAGGATTACGTAAACCAAGCCCCAGTGATACTCCGAAAGGACTGGCAATGAAATCAATTTTGTCCCAGGGCAAACTACTTGAAAGCACAATTTCATAGCGCCATAACTGCCAAATTGCCCCAAAAGCATCTCCGGGATACCCATATATACTATTTCCAATATTCACGATCATTGGATAGGTAGTTATATATGTTAAAATGGCAAAGAAGATCCCGACTAAGAAAATATGAAAATATTTACGCATCTTTAGCATCAGTCAGCCGCAAACACACTCTAATTTCCAAAATTTTCAATGGGGAAATTCATTTTCCAGCAAAATTCGAATTTGCTCGGTAGAAGTTTTCATAGGCTGGTTAGTATCAATTAGATAAAATTTTAACCTTTGAGCTAGTGAGCGATATCGCTCTCGTTGTGCATGGAAAAACTCCAAATCATGTGAACGATCTTTTTCACGATTCCATGCAATCTCGGGATCACAATCTAGGACATATGAAATATCTGGTCGAGGCAGATATCTAGTACAAAAGGCAGAAGTCTGGGAACTTGAATACCCATAATATTCAAAACTAAGAAAGAAATTGTAGAAATATCGATCGCAGACTATTGCTCGACCTCTAACCAAGTGTGGTTTGATCCGAATTATGTAAAAGACCCAATTATCAAGCAAAGCCAGATACGGGAAAAGTCGTAGGTGTTTTGGCTTCCCCCCTCTTGTTAATAAAGGGTTTTCCTGGCTATCTTTATTAAACCCTTTTATTCGTCTAATCAAGGCAATTGGATATCGGATCAGGAAGAAATCTGGTGACCAAATTAGGATAGAGTCATAACCCCATTCAGTAAGAATATTGGCCACATATTGAGCCTGAGTTGTTTTTCCCGTCCCATCCATACCATTAAAACAGATAAACTTACTCATAACATTTACTTATTCTAAGTACCATGAGATGGTTTGTGAGCTTTTAAACCGATAAATGCTGCATGCCAGGGATCTAAACGAGCCAGCAACCTTCCAATGGGATTGGGGAACGGGAAAAAACCTGAGGTAAATACCTCATCAACCTTAAAACCATGAATCAAAAACATTTCCTTAAATGCTTTAAAAGCCATGATTCTCGTGTGTTCGTCTATTTCAGCTTCATAAGGGTAGTAGTTTGTTGGATGAATCGGATGATGGCCGATTTTTTCTTTTCGACTGAGGGTGGGCCCACTGTACGGCTGATTGCCACAAATCAAAGCAAATATGTTGTGAGTTGCGGATAAATTTTCGGTACCAATTATTGTATACCCGCCAGGTTTTAATACTCTGTATATTTCTGCCAAAAAATTATCCAAGTCGATCATGTGTTCGATAACAGCATCAGACGTAACAACATCAATTGAATGATCAGCAATCGGGAATACGAAGTTTAGATTACTCTCCAGGATTTTTATTCCCCTCTGCCGCGCTTTTAATGATCTAATACGGTTAATCTCAATTCCAATCAACAATTTAGCACCGATATGATTTCCAAGCTCTATGCTGAAACTCCCATCATCGCATCCACAGTCCAATAATGTGATATTGGATTGATGTTCTAGCAGTCTAAAAATATGCTGACGTCGATCTTGTTTGGCTTTATTCCACACATTGTCTAAATATTTGCCTATCGATAAGTTCGGGGTCATGTCGTAGTTTTGTACCTCTTCTGCAAAATTGATTCATGAGTAGGTGATCGTTTGTGCACCAATTCAAGATGAAATCAATCACGTTTTCAATGTGTGGGACATCGAATTCTCATAAAGGGTCATTAGGCGTGAAGCAATAACTGGTATATCACATTCCCCCTCTACTTTCTTGCTGGCTTCATTACCCAAACGATTGCAAAGATCTTGATTTAATATTAATTGCTCTAACGCATTCACCAAGCCCACAACATCTCCTGGTTCATACAGCAATCCATTTTCACCATCTCTAATGAGCTCAACCACGCCATCGATTGCCGAAACTACAATGGCCATTCCAGCGGCCATCGCCTCGAGTAAAGTGAGTGGCTGGGCTGCTGTGCCATGCCCAGTCTTTAATGGCAATACAACGATATCGGACACAGCCATCGCAGACGGAATATCAACTAAGCTCTCGAGAATCACAACATGATCACTTACCGGTGAGATCATTTCTAGAAATCGTTCACGATTTTTTAAGTGTTGCTTGCACGGAACTCTGCGATGAGTTACTATAAGAAATGCAACATCTTTATCACTGGCAATTTTAGTTATAGCTTTTGCTAAATCATACGCACCTTTGTGATCCTCAATTGGACCCACAAACAAAACTATTGGCCGATCTGAGGGTAAACCCCATTTCTTGCGTAGCTTTTGTCGATCGTGAAAACCTTGAAATCTGTCAGCATCAACACCATACGATATGTAAGACAACAAATTCGGAGGACACCCATGCGAGATCAATTCTTCCTTCAAGTGACGAGATGAACAAATTGCCCGATCTAAGTATTTTGCTCCACCCCAAAAGCGGGGTGATCCGTAGAATTTCTTGTTATAAACGCAAATTGTGTGAAAAGCGTGAACACCAAGAAGTTGCTTGTACAACCCTGTTCGATAGAACAAAATAGGTACTGAAGAGTATTCATGAACAATGTCAAAATGTAAGTATCGAAATAAAGAAAATACTTCAATGGCGTAGGCCAGACGAGTTAAAGGCGTTCCTAACCTACCACTTTGTCTGAATGCATACCGATCGATAACATGGAAATGAATTCCAGTACGAAGTGACTCGTCTTTCATCCATTCTGGCCAGTTTGGCGGGGTCAAGAAATCAATTATTGTCAAAATGTGTACATCAACACCCAAAGATGCCAGTTCACATTGCAATCTGTAAATTATGTCCACTCCACGTGCCGCTGGTGGACCAATGCCATCCACTACAGTAAGAAGCTGCATTTATCAACGTTCATATCAATAAGGTCTGTTCCAGTAAAACCTATCACCTAGCGGAATCCAATCCTGATAAAGTGGAAATCTTTTTCCTAATGTAGCTATATACCGCAAGCGGGTATAGCCCCAATACGAAAAACAAACTGGATCAAAATGTCTCCTTCGCCGTATGCGTTCCCAAAAAATATTGATTACTCGAGAAATTGGGAAGAGATATGGTAACGTATTTCTCGAAGGAATCGTTTTTCTACCAACAGTTTTCTCAGCAAATGACCTCACATCATGAGGAAGGATCGAAGAATTATCCTGCATCAAACCCGCTGAAGTTTCATCTAATAGAAGCATTAGCCATGCAAATGAATTCTGCCAACCATACCTGTGTGTCTGCTCTATAATCAATTCCCAGTTCATAGGTCGAAGGCAAAATTCTCGTAACGAGAGCATATGAAGTAAATGAAAGTAAAAACGCTCAAAAAGTATTTCTGCACAATCGATCAAGAATTCAACTTCTAAGCTGGGCACGTTGAATGTCACACCTTGGCGAGTCAGTCGTCGAGTGTTTTGCCAAAACAACGTTGGTTCAATGTAATCTGATCCCTGCCAAGTGATCTCTGTATGCATATCAATATTTATCAAGCCAGGCTTTAAACAGTTCACTTGCTTACCTGGCTTGCGCCCTAGTAGCGATGGGTGAGGCAATATCTCAACACCTCTTGAAGAAAACAAACGTTGCACATCAAAAAAGTCTTCCTCTTTGACAAGCAAATCAACATCAAATGTTACGTAAGGTAAATATTTTTCAGTTTTTATCACCTGATATGAAATCTCATTCCCCTCTAGCTCGCTTGCTACAAATTCAAGCGTATCGCCGATAGTTCTCATGCGCTTCTCACCTTGTGCTACTATCTCTGATAGATCTCTTAATAGTTTGGAGTGTCGTTGAGATAGAGAACTATTAGCCAATTTTTTCGTGAAGAGATACAGCACGCGATTCTGTGATGCGCGTTTGAGAAGAAGCTTTGAATGTAATTCACCAGAATCTAGCAGTTCTTCAGAAGTATTCATATTAGACACGACATCAAAAATAAATTGTGTCATTCGAGCTGGCTTGCCATTGCGAGTAAATATTTTTTGCTTGTTAGTTGTTGGAGATTGATCAATTTCGTATGACAGACACATCGAGTGGGCATTTTCCGCATGAATATTATTGACAGCTTGTTCCTTTTTCGCAACTAGGTGCATTCGGAAAAATAGAGAGCGCGGTGAATCAAATGAATATTCCCTAATTTTGAGTTGCTCGATGAAACTGAATTTCGGTGGTCGTCGGCCCAACAAGTGTTTAAATACTAATACGACGATATTATCGATCAAAGTAATTGGTCCAGTTGAATGATAATCATCAACAACATTGAAACCACTGCGGTGTAGTAGGCTTTCTATTTTTTGCTGTGGATAATGTCGGTGCCCATCGAGATAATATGCTGGATCTAGTAGAATTCCAAGCAATTTATCATTCGGAGTACTAATTAGCAGATGGCCTCCAGGCCGAAGTATTCGATTTAATTCCTGGAACGCTAGTTGTTCACTGTATTTTGGAAGATGCTCAAGAACCTCCCACATTGTAATAATATCAAAACTCTCGTCTGGAAAAGGCACACAGAAAATGTTTGCATTGGTAAAATCACTTTCTTTTAGAGTCTTTGATGCTATTTTGAGTGGTGAGAAAGCTAAATCAAGTCCAAAGCTTTTTACTGAAAAAGATCTGGTCAAGGATAGAAACATGCCATTCCAGCATCCGACATCAAGATGGACCTTGTTATCTTGCAAATATTGTTCGGTTAGTCGCAAATTAAATTTATGGGACAAACGAGGCTCCACAATAGAATCGACCTTCATGTTAAATCGCGTTTTTGCAATACCCCGACGTTTTAGTTTCAGCATTGATCTCATCCAATTATCCTAATCAAATATACGATTTCGCTGTTTGAAAAGTTGATGGTAAACCAAACCAAATATTACTGCCATCGTTTCCAATATTTTCATCAAAACAATCCCCAAAGTGTGGAGAGGGTTTCTAATTAGTAATTTCCAGTTTCGATAATATGCACTACGAAAAAGAGGAAACTGAAGTAGCGATGTCTTTTTGTGACGCCGAATATATTGTTGCATATTGCCGGTGTAGATGAATTTCTTGCGCACACGTTGAAATAATCGAACTTTACCCTCATGATGATAAGTCATCGATTTTATATGGAAAATTTGGAAACCAGCAGCAAGCAACCGCTCTCTCAAATCCCAATCTTCGGCATCAGATGTTTGGTAACCACCGATTGCTCTCAAGACATCAGTACGAAAAAAACGTGGTGCTTCTATAGTATCATCTCCGATGTAACACTGAGCTTCAAGAGCTCTGCATCTCGCCCAATATCCTTCGCCAATTATTTCTTCTGGAAAAGTAATGACATCAGATCCAGTTTCTCCCAATTCTACACACTCTTCAATCACAGTTGATGTGAGTTCAATGTCCGAGTCGAGTGACACACAATACTTGCCCTGAGCTATTAACAAGCCAGCATTTCGTGCTTCGTCAATCAATCCAACACATTCTATAACTTTGACTTGAAAACGGATTGCTATTTCCTGGGTTCTATCATTACTGTGCTTGTCAACAATGATTACTTCCGTGGGTTCGTAGGTCTGGTTGCTTAATGCATTCAAACAAAGAGTAAGTGTCTTCTCAGAGTTATATGTGGGAATGATGATCGAAACAAGCGGGTCTTTAACATTCATCATATTATTATTTTTTTCTCCAATTCATAACCATCAAGCATGTTATTGTGGATATTGAAAGCCAATTGCCTTACCACACCATCGTACTGACGAATTTGCTCAGTCAAGAAACCTAATTGTCCATCGAGATTAACAGCTTTGTTTGGGCAGACCAAATAGCAGTACATACATTCCAAGCATCCTGCTTCGTTATCACCTATCTCATCGGGAAATTTCAAATCAGCCGGACAAAAAGGCTGACATGATTCGCAATTTCCGATACAACGCTCGCGGTCGACTATCAATCGGTCAACAATCAAATCTTCCATTGTGAAAATATCTTGACGCAAACCAGTAGCATTGAGAAATTTGCCTACCAAATCCCATTCAAAAATTTTCCGAATTCCAGGGGCTAACCGAATGCGGATAATGTTGTATTGCCAACGCGGATCATTCACAAGCGCTACTAATCGGCTGACCTCTGGCCTCTTCATGGGTTTCGCAAATTCATCCAGATGCAACCGATCCAGATAAGCATGAAAGCCAGGGTCAATTAATTCATCAATTTCTGCCAATTCAAGAGCAGGAATCTTCTTATAAGGAACCTGAGAGATACGTGCGCAAGCCAAATCAACTAAATAAGGGTTTTGTCCTGCCATTATAAGATCAAGTTGAATTGGAGTCCCTCGACTTGGTCCAGTACCTTCCATTGCAATCAGGCCATCCACAATGTGAAGATTAGGCACTATGGATCTGTTCAAATTGAGGATATTACGATCTAAACTGCGATGCACCTTTTGCTTCTCATCAACTCCTACTAAACACCCAACCAAATTTTTTAACGCAACACTCATACCTGCTTCAAAATGCATCTTAAACTTGGGCAGGTTAATGAAAAAATCAGCATCAATCGATAATTTAGCAACTGTTGCATTCATTCCACTAGCAAATTTTATGTCCTTACCAGGGGAGTTATTAAAGTCCACATAATCAACACCATAATTTTGACACACTTTATCAATTCGCAGCCGATTTGCTACAGAGATACGATTCCGAAAAAAACCACTACTTGTGCCTTCTCCAATTGTTAGTTTATGATATCCTCGTTCTTGTAAGGCCTGTATCACAGCTACAATAACCCGCAGGTCAGTTGTGTTGCCCGTCAATGCATTCATGTAGCTATTTAGGTTCGGCTTGATCAAAATATGCGCATTTTTTGATGTTGGCAAAACAGATTCATAATTGACAAATACCTTTTGAATCGCTTTACGTATCTCTTGAAATGAACGGCAGCGATATAGGAATAGTGAATGCTCATTCATAGTTGGAAACCTTTCATTTTGATTTAGAAGGTTGCTTACGCGCGAAATCTAATAGATGGCCCATCACCCGCTTGCCACCTGTGGCGAAAAACCTAAGATCATCGATCGACCGCACTGCAAACGCCTTTCGCAAAACAAACTGAGGGCTCATAAATGCTCGATAGAGTTGTCGAATATAACTTCGTGCTTGCTCATCCGAAATCGGATTGATCATTACAGATTCTCGCATGTCGTACCGATCCCAGTCCTCAGTCCTCAGCCAGCCGTTCTGTTTGCATTCCTCGTAAAGTGGTGTCCCAGGGTAAGGCACCACAATGGTTCCCTGGAGGGTATCTACCAGGCCTTTGGCAAACATCTCTCTGCAGAAATTCACCGTGCGCTGTGAATCCTCAGCCGTCTCCCAAGGATAACCGATCATCACTGTCAAGTGGGGTTCCATCCCATTGTCTTTTGCCCACCGCAGCTCTTGCTCTACTACATCAATCGAGTATCCTTTGTCCAACCTATCCAATGTTTTCTGATTGGCCGATTCGAGTCCGTAGAGAATAAATCGGAAACCTGCTTTACCCATGAGTTGATAGTGTTCCTCAGTTAATAATCCAAAGCGCATGTTATGCCCAAATCGGACATGATTTTGATACCCCCTCTCTACAACTCCTTTGCAAAAGTTCTTCAGCCATTGCCCACCAGGCAAGGTGCCAGTATCGTCGAAGATTTCGCGGATGCCATGATTTTCGATAAGATGCCCCACCTCATCTAGTACCCACTCCACAGAGTGTATCCGGTATGTGCCCTTTGGGTACAAAGTAAATTCCCAAACGCAGAAGCTGCAGCGCCCCCACCAGCAATCCCTACCAGCATAAGTATAGGTACCCGGCGTGTATTTGAAATTACCATTGTCGTAGGCATAAAGTTCCCAACGTGTGAGTTCCCGATCTACCAACGGCAGATCGTCTAAGCGCAACCTGCTCTGATCGAGCGCGCCAGAATTTTTTATTTCTCCAGAGTGCTCTCGCCACCAAATCCCACCCATCAAGTTTTCGGCGCGCTCCAGATGGTTTACAAGATTATTTATCAGAACATCATAGTCGCCGCCTGTAAGAATATAATCCACCGGACAGTTTGCAAATGACTCCTGTGGATTCCAGCTGACATGATCTCCAACCAAGACAGTAATCAACTCAGGAAACTGAGACTTTAAATCTCTGATTACACTCCAGTGACGCTTAATCACGGGTGTTTTGGTCTCTATCATAATCAGATTAGGTGATTCTCGATCCAATTGATTGATGAAACTCTGATATGACCATTTTTCAGCAATCCCGTCCATCCATAAAACATCATGCCCACGGGTGTGTAAATTGGTCGCCGCATATGCAGGTACCATAGGGTAAACATAGGTCGGATTTTTGAACCACTGAAACTGTCGGTTTTGGGAGAGCAGAGGCACTCCTTTAATTGACTCAAGTGGGGGATACGCAATCGCTATTTTCATTTTTTCCTCATTACCTGTAAAAATTCACCGCAGCATTATTATCTAGAGCTGCGTTTTCATCGGTCTCATCTCAAAATTTCTTCATCCAGCCTTGGTTTTAGCAGCCCAACCAAAAACCAGAGACCATAGGTTAGGTGAGTGAGGACGATTCCACTTGTTACTATTGGGATCATCTTTTGCGGGGATACCTGCATTGCCGAAACAATCCCGGCCAGCAGGTAACCAACTATGACCGCTAAATAAACCAAAAGCAGCTGGGGCAAGATCCAACTAGCAAATCCACCCGCTATCAGTCCAGCAACAAAGAGCGAGGGCAGAAAATAAGTAAATCGCAATGATGTCTTGGGAAATCGCTTAACAAAATAACCGCGGTGGGTAGCGTAGCTGCGCACTTGCGCGAGATGTGGTCCATATAGCGGGCGCCGGTGGTGATAAACAACCACATCCGGAGCATAGATAATTCTTTGACCCAGTTTCTGCGTTATTTCCAAACACAATTTTGTATCCTCACCTGGCCAGAAAAGAGTGTCAAACCCACCCAGGGCAACCAGTGAGGACTTTCGAACCAACAGGTTGCAAGTGGGAAAGTCGTCAACTTCACGCTGGGGCATAGGTGTATATCGATATGCCAATCCACCACCCCCCAACCAGGAACTAAAAACCATTCCACTTGCACTTTGATTATAATCGTCTGTCGATGGCGTAACTGCCGGTCCTCCAACAGCTCCCACCTGATCATCTAAAAAATAAGGAACTGCATTTTTGAGCCAATCTGATGTTGGATAGGCATCATCATCTAGAAACGCAATTATCGTCCCATTGCAATGATCCAAAGCCAGATCTCTTTTATCCGCTGGTGAGGCAGGGCCTGTAGGCACAAACTTTACTAAATCAGGGTAGGGCGATATGTGTGCAGGCACTTCATCTGGTAGTATCAATAATTCAAAGGCTGGATAATCCAAAACCAAACAATTCTCGATCGATTCCCGCAGGTAATCATTCATTTCCTTGACCGGAATTACTATAGAAACTAAAGGTATATTTTGCATACTTCCTTATGTCAGTTATTTGTCCGAAATCGTGCCCCTAATTTCACCCAAGGCTCGTATATTCTCATGATGATGAGCACTAGCTCAGCCATGTTTGCTTCATCCCAGTTGACTGCTAAGCTGATGGGCTTCTTTCTGCCAAATTTTGTCGGACGAGGTACCCCTTCTTCAAGGTCATTACTAATCACATAATCTACCCAATCCAGGTTTTTGGGTGGGGTTTTCCACTTATTGCCATCATCCACGATTATTTTTATCGCGCTTGACATTCGCATCGCTCGATCAAGCGGGTAAACATCAAGAATCGGCTCAACATCCAGTTGCCAATTTCCTGGGGCAACAACAATCAAATCAGCATCTAAGAGAGCGCGTATAACCTCCGTAAATGAATATCGCTCCTTTCCTTCTGGGACCGATATTCCCTTTGGTAGTTCTGGTGAAAACGAAGGATAAACGTGCCCTTCCACTGAAAGAATCTTCCATGTAGCCTGAAGTCCTTCTTCCAGGCTTCCAAAGAGCCGAATCATAGTATCCAATAATTCATTGCCAAATTGCCACCCAGATTCCACGCCGCTCATAATAGGGTCAAATTGCACGTCAGACACTCTTGTCTCTGCATTGGAAAGGGCCAAGAGACAATTGGTAGCATGTTTATAAATTGAGGAATAAACATCTTTTTCTGATTCGGTGGGCACGTTGAAAACAACCGTCAAAGAATCTGTCACGTTCTTCAAAGCTCCCGCCAGATTAATTAATCCGTTTTCTCCACCTAGTACGACAATACTCGGACCTCGTCGCATTCGTTGGTGTTGATAAAGAGCATCCATCAACGAATTCTTCTTGTTGTGAGAACGAAAAGGAGAAACCAAACCAATTGCTAATAAGCGAAGACCGATTGCGAGTCCTATCAATCCTATGGAAATCAAAAATATATCACGGTAAGGATATGGTAGGAACTGAAGGGTAACATTTGCAAGCATTTCCGGCATCGATTTGGCACGTTGAAAATAATTCCTGAAGAACGAACTCAGGCCATAGCTCAACAAAGAAGCGCAACCAACAATTACAAATACCCAGCGTTTTACATGGTATCCTGGCCGCAACCATTTGAGCCAATGAATTTGATTATCTTTGACCATCGTAGTAACGAAGCAAATAGGTTCGATAATAGATAGCCCAAGTATCTAGGATCACATTGCGCACATCTTGCCACCGAATACGTCCAAACTCACGTTGAAAGCCTAAAGTAATTGGCGCTTCAATTATCTTGTATCCCAGGCGATGTGCAATGACTAATAGTTCCAAATCAAACGCAAAGCGCTTGGTTAATAAGCGCGGGAAGACATTATCTAATACTTCTTGTTTGATGAGCTTTATTCCCGTTTGAGTATCCCTAACTGGTAATCCAAACATAATGCGCATGAGGATATAATAACCATCACTTAAAATCTTTCGGTGTAGGGGATAATCTAGCCGAGACTCGGGATGCCGCTTAGAGCCAATAACAATATCAGCTTCAAATTTTTGCATTGCCATAAATAGTGTTTCAATATGCGAGGGATGAAGGTCTAAATCTGCATCTAGAAAAACGATCAAATCGCCAGTTGCAAAAACTGAGCCATATCTTAATGCGAATCCCTTTCCAGAGTTTTCTCGCAATTGAATTCCCCGAACGCTACCGTTTTCAGTTTTATACTTTAGAATCTCATTATAGGTGTTATCCAAGCTGCCATCATCCACAACTATTAGCTCATATTCGTGATCAGTTCTTTTTAAAAATCGTATTGTCTCAACAATACTATTACTAATTCTCGCTGCCTCATTGAACGCAGGCATGATAACTGATATTTTGGGCATCTTAACCTAAATTTGTAAATTATGCGCAGATCGCAAACTCATTAGAATCCCTATTATCATTAACCCCAGCCCAACTGAATTTACAATAGTTATTAGAGAGAGAATGGTTTGAGGAATTGAAGTCAGCAAGATAATCTCTACTGCAAGGCCTCCAAGCATTATCCAAGGAAATATGCGATTCTCAATAGAAAGCAAATAATACATTAAAACTCTGAGTATTCCATACATTGACATTCCAAATCCCAACCAGCCAATAAAAGGGGCAATAGTAATAAATGCATCACCAAACAGCAACATTACAAATACTTTGGGAATGAGAAAAAAAATCACAACCATCGTGATTGAGAGCAAGGTAACTATGGCAATACCTTTTCCTACAATGCTCCACCCAGTTCGCCCTAGGGCAAATTCTTGAGTTGACTTGGGAAAAATGACCAGAGCAATTGCCCCAGGAAAGTAAAGAATTATTTTCGATAAGGTTGATGCAGCCGTATAAAAACCCGCTTGATCTGCAGGAAGTAAGCGGCGGGCAATAATAACGTCGAAATTTGTCAGAGCGGTAAAACACAACAAAGTGACAAAGGCAGACCCAAAATATTGGCTAATTTCTAACCAAGGAAAGTTATTTCGATCTATTTGCGGTTCTCTAATTATCGACCGTAAAGGATATATTCCTGCAATCCAGGCCACGCCAGCACCCAAACCTATGCCGGCCATCGCCCCACCAACATTAAAACCCAGTTGTACCAAAAATACTCCACCAAATAATTTGACAATCGCCTCCAAAACCATGTTCACCCCAAGCGCCCGAAATGCTTGTATGCCTTGCAGGATTCCTCGGCTAACCGCAACAATGGCAATAAAAACTGTTATTAATCCTAACAACCAGACTAGTTTATTTGACGGCAAATTGAACCAAACGGCAATTACATGACTAAATACTCCAACGACAAATGTAAGTAAAATTCCATACCCGAGTGCGATCTTCCAAGAACGACGTAAAAATGAGTTCACAGCAGACATCCGTCCCGTCACCAAATATTGAGTGCTATACTTTGCCACCACTGTGTTGATGGGCAAAGTGATCAAGGAAAGGATTGTTAGCATAGAAAGTAGTGCCCCTAAAATGCCATAGTCCGCAGGACCTAAGCTTCGACTCATAAGCACGTGAAAGAGATAGTTGACACCGTTGACTGTTGAGGTAGCCCCAAACATTACGGTACCGTGCCCAAGAAACGAGGTGGCACTAAACGCCCGTCTTCCACCTACCAAGTTATCCCACATGTTTGTAAATTTAGATGTTAACGACATGTATACTTTTAAGAGGCTGCAAACAGTGGTTCATGAAATTGCAGCAAGTGCCCCTTGACCAAACATTACCACGTTTAGGAACCCTTCGCAATACTCGGGAACCGGAAAATATTGATATTTGGCCTTCTTGTATGGAGCTGTTTCCCGTACAGTATCAAGAGTCTATTTTAGCGGCGTGTTTGAAAAACGAGATTTTTGAATTTCATCGAAATCTCTCTTGCCCACTCGTTTTTTTGCTTTCATAATGCCGCCATAGGATGCAAAGAGCTTCTGAAACCTAATCGTCATAGGATTGCTACCTAAAAATCTCTCAAATCTCTCCAGGCTTCCATTTAAGTATTCAACCGACTCCTGTGGACTAATTCGCAATAATTTTTCGAACAATTTATGAATAAGGTAAATTGTAGAACGAGGAATCACCCCCCATTGTGGCAACCTACTGCAAAACCCCCTACAGAAATGTTCTTCAATCTCAAACCCGCACCTTTCCAGGAGACGTCGAATTGATTTAGGTGAATGTACTCTGACGTGAAATTCGGGAATATCTTGAACATTCGACATATAAGGCACCGTAACAACCAGAATGCCATCATCTTTTAGTATTCTATTAATTTCATTTAACGCATCGACGTCGAAAAATAAATGCTCTACAACTTCATTCATTACAACGCCATCGAAAAACTTATCATCAAACGGTGTTGGTTTCTCGATGGATTGGACATATAAATTCGGGATATTCTCTTGATGGGCTATGTCAACTAAATAGATTTCTTTATCCAATTGTCTGAGATGCATCCAATCCCTTCCGCCAGCATCGCCAACAATGAGTAATTTATTTTTTCCCTCTAAATACCTGGCTGTGTTGATCGCTGGTATATATGCATCTGGCGAGCGCAAACGAGGTTTATTGTGCCACAATTGGATATTGGGCCAATTAATAAATTTCATAAAAATATTTCCTTAATTATGATTCGAACTTGCCCACCTTACAAAAAGAGATAACAAACAGTCTACCCTGCAGAAATGGCTTTGACCAATTTAGGACAATTCAATAGAAAATGGATGATTTCTGTTGAGCTTATAAATGTCATTTCGTACAAGAAAACAACAATTTGTTTAAAACAATCTGCGTCGACAAGTTAAGATTTTTCACCCGCGTACTTTTGAAGATATTTATTTCTAACAACAACTAAAATAAAGATCGAAATAATTATTAGCTTGGGGATTTCAAACAGCCACCATGTGAACAAATTGTAAACATCCGAACTAAAAGCATAAAATGCATCGTATCCAATAACCCCCATAAGCATACAAGCTATGATCATATCTTTCCGTGCCCAAACAATCTTTGCTAACAAAGCAAGAACAACACCAGTCAAACCGTAAATAAACATAACGCCACCCATCCCCCAACGAAAGAAAGCATCAGCCAACAAAATAACAGTCACATTTGAGGTCTCATGCCGAACAGGAACTAGCCCATATTTATATAACATATCCATTTGCAAACCACTCCCCTTTTCGGGGTAAAGAAATTTTGGCACATACATATATACTAACTGATCTAGCGAGTACCACGGATCTCTGATTTTGTATTGGTCAGAAAATTCAATGAGCTCAATGCTTTCCACTAAATATAGACGTTCGACCACTCTCAGAGCTTGAGGCCGCAAGTGCTCATTGGATTGAATAGTTTCGGTTATAGTTTCCGACAATCTATTAATTCGAGAAGAAAACGAAAGTTGGGCCGAATAGCGCCCACGATAGAAACCAAGTAAGAACATAACGTAAACAGATCCTAAGAAAAACAGAACTAATATCCTTAGTAATTTTTTTCTATTAGGTTGGAAATAAGACCAAACAAACACCACTACTAAAACACTTCTCAGCAATAACCCCCGACTACTCTGCAAAACACTTCCAATAAAAATGCCCACCCAAGGAATGGCAAGTAACAATGTATACATCCATGACCGCTTCACCAGTGAAAAAGCCAAAAAAACGGCCGGGAGCATTAACACAGCTTCCGAGATACCACCTACAATATTGAAGATGGGACTAAAGTTAATCTGAACTCCACGGGGAGTGTTACCAACAAGCGAATAACCGACTGTAGAAAATAATGCTATCAGGCCACTCGCTAAAGTAACAGCACCCCAATTTAGCTTAATTTCTTTTGGATGTAACCATCGTCGTTCTGCTGGCTTCATCAAGCTCAGTAGCAACACATATGCCAAAGTGAATGCCGTCATCCCTGCGAATGAGGTTTGTATTGCCAAAGATGATACCGCCGTGTCTGAAAGCCAGGCATGTGCCCATTCCGCCAAAACGCGCGTCAGAACATGTCCAGACCAAAATAGTAATCCCAAGGAAATATACGGCTGTTTAGCCTGGGCCTCGATAATCAGTATTGGAATTCCTAATGCAATTATGAATATTCCATACATTATTACAGAATCAATTAATATCAAGGTACAAGCTATGCTACCTATAAAACATAAAATAGCAACTGTTTTATATACAGTCCTTTTTTTTGAGTTTGAGGGGTGTAATATGCCTACTTCCATCTAAATATCTGGTTTCTTCGCCACTACGCGCATATCTTGGGTATAGACACGCCAGCGAGTATCTGCCATTTCCGCAATAAGATACAAAAGAATTATGCCCCTTATTATTTGCCAAAGCATCCAACGCAAGCCGCTCTTGAACCCATGTACCACAGGTCCTCGCTCCATTATGGAAAGTGGCTTTAGGCCAACCAAAGAATAAATTTGGATAATACTCTTTGGCGTAAAGCTTTGCTCATGAGTGATATCCGCGTAGCGAACTCTAGCGCTAAAAAGAGATTTAGAATTAGGTATTTCAGCAAGAAATAGACCACCTGGACGAAGGACTTTTACTACTTCATCGAGCAATTCAAACATCTCATCGCGTGTTAAGTGCTCCAATAGATTAAAAGCTGCAATCAGATCAAAATCATTGCTACAACTTACTAAATACTCCCTGGCCTCTCCAACCACTACATTATTCATTCCAAGCTCATTCGCCACGGAGACTTGATCTGGGCTAGTATCTACACCATGAAGATTATTAAATCCTTCTTGCTGTAAATAATATAGAAATTCTCCACCACCACAACCCAAATCAAGGATGGATGAGTTTTTATTTTTAGGGAGAAATTGTGCCCAGCGTTTATGATACTGGCGAACTTTTCCTGAAAGCTCCGATGGATTGGATCCGGAGTTGGCTACCACAGTTGTAGCACGATAGTTTTTATAAACGCGTTGACGATAAGCAGGTTCACCCACAATCGTAACCTCCAAATTCTACCCTGAGGAGCATAGAATTCATAAAACTCTTCATTCAATCCGAGCTTCACTCCATTCAAACTCATTACCAATTGAATACATTTTTCGCATAATCCGCAAAAGAGAACAGCCCATCCCAGCACGAGTATGATCTTGATAATAAAGCAACCTCAACAGTTACTCCAAATTTCACTGTATCACTTCTGCCCATTTGACCTTCCCACCATACTTTTAAGCGTCTCCACGATGCTCTTTTCATAATGGTCGTAGGTGAACTCTGTCGCCCTTGTATGTGCAGATTTTCCCATTTGATTAGCAAATGCTCTATCATCATACAGAAGGGATATTTTTTCCTTTAATGCTCTGACTGATCGAATAGGAACAATAAAACCATCGACATTTTGACGAACTAGATCGCCTGCCCCAACATTCTCGCTTACAATTACAGGCGTTCCGCTAGACATGGCTTCTAATACTACCATTCCAAAACCTTCATCAACGGATGGCAAACAAAAAACACTAGCTTCGTGGTATAAATGATTCAAATCGTGTAGCTGTAGTTTTGGCAAAACTTCCACACTATTGCCATTAATTAAATTATTAAATTCACTAGGCACATTACTTCGGATCAATAGCTTAGCATTCTCCAAATCCAACTCTCTCCAAGCTTTTAGTAAATAGTATAAGCCTTTTCGGTAAACATTCCCTCCCACAAATAAAACTATAAACTGATCACGTTTATAGAAGTGCTCATCCTTGAGTGAAATCGGTTTTTCACTAATCAAAGGAACGACTTTCACTTTTTCCTCATCGAATCCCCTATCCAGAAAACTTCGGAGAGAATATCTTGAAGGCACAATAATATAGTCCGCAACATCATATTCTCGGATCATTCTTGTATGAACCCGAGAAAGCCGAGGAAAATTCTCAATACCTAAAATCTTCGCCTCTTCGCTCAAAAGCTTCAATTGTTCATCAATATGTGGGCACGCTCTATCAACAACAGTGATAGCCCCCATTTCCTTAGCCAATTTCAAACTTTCTAAACAATGTCCATTCCAACCATAGAATATGCAATTATCACCGAACCCCCTGCGGATTAAATATATTTTAGTCAATCTATCAAAAAAAAACATTTTAAAATAATTATAATCTATCGTATCCAATAAACTTGAAAATATTTTATTCAATCTTCCCAATTGGCTTATTGCCTCCAAATATGGAAATTTTATTGCATGATTTATCAACCCATATTTTTCTAATTTATACCTAGGATATGTGGTAAAAATTTTGTCTAAATAACCAGCATTTCGTATTACTTGAGCCAAACGAAAGGCATGAAATTTGCCAGAAACTGCAATATCTATTTTCATCTATTCTCCATTTGATTAATCACTGATGCATTGCCGTGAATGTGCAATCTACTTCCTAGATTGGGTCTCTGGTAATTTTATGTCGATTTATATTAGAGTTGTAAATTCTAGGAATACTTGGAGATACAATAACGTCATAATATGCGTGGATTTGCATATCCCCACAGAACACAATCTTATGAACTCTCTAAGATCTCCAGTTTCTTAAACATCAACCTCAATCTATCGTGGTGGCTGTAACCACTCTCCAAACACCGCTCTCGCCCTCCCTTGGCTATCGTTTCACGCTCTGAATCGTGCTGGATGAAGTGCGCCACTTTCTTGAGTAATTCCTCCTTGGAATCAAAGAATTCGGCTTCCTCACCCTCCTCAAATAACCGCAAATGCTCGTGAGTTCTTTCACTCAACATAAAAGTACCGCAAGCTGGTATTTCCATAGTTCTGCTGGTTTGCAAATCCCGATTTATTTTCCGAAGAAATCCAAGTGCAATTTTTGATGCGCATAATGCCTTCACATAATCTTCTCCATAAATAGGCTTTCCTTCAACTATCATGTTGGGATGTTTTCCAACCCAACTTTCCCATCCGCTTCCCCAAACCCTTACAGGAAATCCATTCTGAGCTAAATATAATATATGTTCAGCACGATCACCTTCGAAGCTACCAACAAAAATAACTTCTCCTCCCAGTCGCTTGTCATCTTCTGCACTAACACTAAGTGGGCGATGAGTATTTTGATCGTAAGCCATATCCACAAATACAACTCTGCGCGCTCCAATTTCAGGCAATTCTTTGACATTATGGCTTTTCGTAGTGAAAACAATATCATACAGAGGCAAGCATCGACGGAAATAAACAGACTGATTATGTCTGGCATACATATCATCTTCGGATTGAAACACACGTATAACATTCGGATAATTGCGTCGCACCCAGGTAAGCGTGCTTCGGCGTATAGATAATCCTTTTTCAATCCACAACAGATCTGGGCAATGATTTTTTATGGATAGAATGATATTCCGATTGACTCGGGTTCTGTCAGCTGGAAAACCATACTTGCTCAATGCTCGAAAAAATAGAGAGGAGTTACTTATCCTGGGCTTCCAAGGGACAACAATCGTAGAAAGGGAATCACCATTATGTCCCAAATCACGAATCGCCTGACACCGCTGATAAGAGCGGGTATATGAGTTAAGGTTTCCCACAAATAGAATATTCATTTCACATCACCATATTTGTATCAAAAGAATTCATGTAGCTGCCCCTAATAACTTGTAGTTATTTCATCAACCTTAACGATGTACATCTGACGTTCACCTTCGTGGGTTGAATCAAAACATATGTATCTGCCATCCCTACTCCACCTTGGATGTAAATCACAACGACAACCATCTTTCATATAAATATCTGGCTGTGTTTTATAACTTCCAATATTGAATCGGGTGCCACTCTTCCAATGATATAAAATTAGCGTTTGGTGGTAGTGCTCATTGGGACCCGTATCTGTCACCATACAATTTCCATTTGGGGAAAATGAAGGATGGCCATTTTCCGTAAGTACATTTTGGCCAATGACATCAACATGCATCAATTGATCATCAAGAAGCAAATAGCCATCCCCTAAGACTTGCTTTCGCACCCAACCTGGGATCCCTTTTTTCCGAATATATCCCAATATCTTGGATAGTCGTGACCTACCAATGATATTACTACGCTGCAAACTTGAAACGGTTTTCTTTTTACGCGCCCATGCTAAGATTTGATGATTATTTCGCCACGAAAAATGCGATGCCATACCAGAGTTCAATAGACAGCGGAGATTCGAACCATCAGGGTTTGCGGTAAATAGGCGCGTTTTTGTCGTTCCATCAGGCATCTGCCAGCGATGAAAAAAAGCAAATCTTGTACCATCAGGGGAAATAACAAGATGATTAACCCAGTGTTTTAAGCTTTCCAAGGATTCCGCTTTATAAAAGGTCGCTAACTCCGCCAGTGAGATGACAAGCTCATATTTGCCAGTTTCCAAATCCATCAAATAGATACCATCATTTTCAGGACAGGGATGATCATACCAGGGATCTGGCACTCCGGAATAACCATATGCTTTGTGGATCAAGCGGGAAAAATTCAAACTCAAAGCGTAATCACCGAACGGACTGATTGCATATATAGGGCGTTCCAACAAACGCCGATTACCCGATTTAGTATCAAGAATTACTCCAATGAAATTGTCTTGATCCCGATCGTTAAAAGCAATTATCGTGTCACCAAGGGATGGAATCCATTGCAACATCGCGCCTTGTTGCCAATTCCATGCTTTCGTTTTAGCAAGTAGTTTGAAAGAGTTGTCCATCAAGTCAATTATTCCAATGCCTGCTGTCTCATCAGGCTTAGGAAAATGATCCATGAAATCCACTTCCATCGCCAACATGAATCTCCCTGAAATATCCCAAGGTGATTTATCATAATAACCAAAAAAATGGTGTTTAGGCCCGTTTGTAACTGCATACGCAGGCATAGAAATAGTATTTATTAATTTATCGCTTGACACTACTTTCTCCTTGGTTTGATGAAATCCAACGCTGCCTGTAATTCTATAATCCCCTCGGAATAACTCCACTTTGAAGCAATCTCGCGAGAACAGGCTCCCAATTTCGATGCCCGCGTTGGATTCTCCATCACTAGGCGAATAGCCTCTACTAGCTCTCTTTGCTCTCCAACCGGAAATGTATAACCGTTGCATCCAACTTGTACTAAATCTACTGCAGTGCCTACTTCACTGGAGACAACCACTGGAAGCCCCATGGCGAGAGCCTCGTTCAACACTTTTGGCGAAGGATCACGTTCCGAAGGATGCACAAATACATCTCCGATAGAATAATAAGCTGGAATTTGAGATTGGTTCTGAAATCCTGTGAAATATACATCTTTTATTCTATTCTTTAAAACATATTTCTCTAACTTTTCTCTCTCGGGACCTTCTCCAACATAAATGAGCGCGATATCATTTTCCTGCTCTAGCTGCTCAAAAGACAAAAGTAGATCCAGAGGCCGTTTTCTGGGAATCAGCTTACCGACAAAGAGAATCACAAAAGCGGTGGAACTAATCTCTAGAGTAGATTTTTTATCATCATTTCTGTTCTGTAAGCATCTTTCTTGCTCCCAATACCAATCGTTGTCGATTGCTGAAGGACAAAAGAAGAGTTTATCTTTCGGGACCCCATAATGACGATAGTAATTATAGTTACTTGTGCAACTATAAAGAAAAGCGTCAAGTAAGCGGAAAAGGGGGGTAAGAACTAGCCTTTTGACAAAGCGCTTACCAAGACTTCGTCGATTATGCAAATCTGCCTCTCCTCGAAATATAATCGGAGTACCAGATATTAGTGCTATCAAGAACGCAAACCAAGCAGTTACTGAAGTGTACCCATTCACCCAAATAGCATCATAATCATAAAGTTTGATTTCTTTTATTATTCCTGGATTTATGTGTCCTATCTTCGATGCGCCAGGTCTCGGTGACAGATTATTCAAGAACTTATAATGGTATCCATCTAATAATTGAGTGTCCCATTTAACTGGTATTCCAAATCCTGGGTCATATCTTTCTTCTGCTCCCCCCTTCCAACAATAGTAGACCATCAAGTCAATTTCAGTTTCTAAAGCTATTTTTTTAAAAAGTGGTGCTTTGTACTGGACGGGGTGAGACGCCAATACCGCCAATTTATATTTTTTTTTCATTTTTTAGACAGACCAGCAAATGAGTTGTATTCCTGCTAGACCAGAATATGTGCAAAATCATAAATAATTTACAGTTACTTGTAGTAAAATGCCACCTGATTTGGAAAGAACCCGAGGGCAACTATCTGCATTGGTGTTAATGAAGAGCACTTGTATGCGCAGCAATTATATCGAGTATCAAATGAGGAAATAATGTCTACATACAAATCTTTTTATGATGAAAAAAGAGACGAAACATATGGGCAAGATTATTCACTAAAAAAACCGGAAGACCATTCTAATTATGGCGATTTGATATCATTCATTGAGCGTTTCAATTTAGCCGATAAGAGATGTCTGGAAATTGGTTCTTCTGGGGGATTTTTCCAAGATATGGTAGAAGATTATTGGGGAACAGACATTTCAGAGAATTTGTCTAAGTATTACCATAAGCAATACCGGATAGCAAAAGATGCACAATATCCACTTGAGAATGAAATGTTCGATGCTATTTGGACTTTCAAAGTATTTGAACACATCCCAGAACTTCAAACTGCATTATTAGAAATTAAGCGCCTTCTGAAACCAGGCGGTGTGTTATTGTTCGTGCCTGCATGGCATTGTCGTCCTTGGGCAGCAAATGGCTATGCAGTTAGGCCTTATAGTGATTTCGATTGGAGAGGGAAAATGATCAAGGCTTGTATCCCCTTGCGAGAAAACATTCTATGGCGTTCCTTGTTCATTTTTCCAAAACGCATTGTGCGTCATTTATTGTTTTTATTTGGGTTTCGTTTCAACAATATCAAATACAAAAGATTGAAAGCGAACTATGATGTATTTTGGGTAAGCGATTCCGATGCCTGTAATTCAATTGACCCGCACGACGCGATATTATGGTTTCTTAGCCATGGATTCGAGTGTGTATCAAATCCAACACACCTTTCAAAACTTTTGGTCCGACATGGCGGCATTATATTCAGAAAAAAATAATCCCAAATATTGAATGTTTTAAGAGAAAATTTCTACCAACGGAATTATAGACTTCGGCATTATTCTCACCAAGCCGAATTTTGGCTTCACCCCAGCGCATTTGTTTTCCAGTCAAAGCAAGATTTTCTCGTTTATAGAAACAATGAATGAGGTTAGCTAATTGAGGAAACAGACTGACATTACATATTTGACAAATTAGTAATTCCACTTGCACGAAGCAAATATTCTAGTTCATTTCGAAGGCGATTTCTCTCGATTATCAATAACGAGCCCAGGTAAACAATAGTAATCATCAAAATACTCCAAACTGGTAAGGCCGAATTTCCCGGCAAAATTTTCCAACTCTCTGAAAGAGAATAAAAAATAACAGCCATTCCAGCTGCTAATATGGGAGGAAGAATCATCGGTCGAACTACAAGATTTAAAATACGGTAAATATAAATGAAAAGGAGAGAAATCCCAATGAAATAAATCACACTAATGAGGGAAGCTGCACCTATTAACCCATAGTTAGGAAGAATAATTAGCATTCCTATTATCAACAAGATACTTTGAATTAATCGTACTTTAACAACTCCACCAATCATTGCTTTTGAGTAAAGTAGATGTTTTGCATTCCCAAAAATGGTCATGGACATAATATATACCGAGAGAAAAGGCATTAATTCTCCAGACGTTTGCCACGAATTGCCATAAAGGAATACAACAATCTCCTTCCCAAAAAAAAGAAATACGATCCCAACTAAAAAGAATATTCGAAATAAAAAATAATTAATCGTTTCAAATGCCTTTCCAAGTTTTTTACTAGATTCTTGTAACCGCGAGTAAGCAGAAAAAGAAACTTGATTCACTGCTGGTCCTGCAAGTGAATGCCCAAGGTGTGATAGCGCAATTGACCGGTCAAAATAGCCCAACGCCGTAGTACCCAACATTGTCCCAACAAGGAAACTCTGGGAATTCGCAAGTAAGGATTCCAGCCCACTGGACATAAACATTTGTGATCCAAAGCTAAACAATTTCTTGGCAGAATCTAATTCAAATCCCCACTGAAAGCGCCACGCACTAATTAGTCGCATTCCCAATAATCTAAATACTGTAAACACTATTTGTTTTCCCATCAAGCTCCACACGCCAAATCCCCCCCATGCCAACCCAAGAGCTACAAGCAACCCCAATATACGCGCGCAAATTAAAACTATTGATACTGGTTTATAATCCAAATCCCTTGTCAATGTTGCACTATAACAACCTGATAACAACGTCAGCACCTTCAAACCTGCAAGGCTTATGAAAATTTGGACTACCTGAATAGAGTAAAAGGATCTTAGTGGAATGGATATCACAAAAGCAAGAAATAAGAAGATTGCCCCCAAACCCAAAGACAACACAAATGCCGTATCAAAAAACTGTTGGCTTATTCTATTTGTTTGAATAACAGCTACAGAGAAACTCCAACCCGCAAAAATATAGAGTATTGAAAGTACTGAAGTCGATAGCGCAAACACTCCAAATGTTTGAGGAACAAGCAATCGGGCCAGGAAAATATTAGCTATAAAAGATATTATGTATGTGCCAATCTGCGCAGCACCAAACCACATCGTCCCCCCAATAAAACGTTTTCCTAACCCACTTTCCTGATTATATTTCGGCAAATTATTTAGATCATTCATGTTGAAAGTATAATGACAAAGATTAATTATTCGCCGTTAGAACGCCACATTTCCAAGACAAATACAATACCTGTTGAAAAAGTCAACCCTACCACAGCCGCGATAACAGTGCTTATCAGCAAATTTGGACTTGTGGGCTCTGATGGCGCTTTAGCATGATGGATGATTTCTACCGGAGATTCGTATCCATCTATTAAGCGTTGCGCTTCAGCCAAATTGGAAGAAGCATCGTTGTACATCGAAAGGGCTTTATTGCGGTTTTGGAGATATACTGAAATTTCATTTTGTGCAAGCCAAATTTGATTGCGATATGTAATCACATCATCTGCTAAATTATTTATCTGTGAATCAAGTATTTGCTTTTGCTCAAGAAGCTCATCAAGTAATATTGACAAATCTTGAAGTGCCTGTTTAGTTGAATAGTCCTTTGGGAACACATCTAAATAATTAAACAGATTTACATATGAGGTTTCTCGAAAATAAAATGCAAAAATAGAAAGCCGCTGATGGGATGTAAGTGGAGTTTCCTGGTTTTGTACCGTTAGCTGGGATTCCAAAGACTGGGCAGCCCCAATTATTTGCTCTAATTTTCGGCTCTGAGATTGGAAATAAGCAAAGTTTGATCTGACGCCTTCTAGCTCGACCTCCATGGAAATAATTTGACTTTCCAAAATGTAGTTTTCTAATGCTTCACTGAAATCATCAAGCATTTGCTTTGTGTCTGTTTGTTGTGATTCAATTTCATCGATAACGTTCATGACTGAGTAGTTTTCGTCAACATAATGTGATAACGCTGCTGCCCAAGCGTTAGCAAGATCCGCTGCAAGATCGGGTGATAAAGCAGTAACTTTGAATTGAATTTGTTCATCTTTACCCGCTAGAGCAATTCCATCAATGCTACTGCCAACTTCAGAAAAAACAGAATATATTTCGCTCGATTGCGCCAAAGAAGCCAGTTCTTTTGCAGCTGGAACCCTTGGAGTTATATTAGTTCCTTCCCTGTCAGGTTGTATTATTGTCACTACCGCTGTGCTTTGATATTTTTTGGGAAAGACATAATCACCTGAGACATACATAGCTATTGCAGAAATAAACGTAGCAAAAATAATGGCCCATTTGTGCTTATATATCGTAGATATTATCTCTTTCATAGAGATATAACTTTCAGAATAATTGGATTGTTCATTTTCTCTCATTGACTTATCTCAAGATGGCCTAATTGATTAAACATTAACTGAATAGAAAGAATTATAATCATGGAATTTTTTTTGCAGAAATAATTAAAAAATGATTGCCATAATCTTGTACCAGTAAGGTTAGCCCATAATTTTCTGCGAGGCCAGGGTCTTCCCAAAGGGGCAATAATTGTGGGACATTGGAGAGATAGAGCGGCTCAAGCACTAAATACGTATCTTTTTCGGAAATTATATAAGTCGCAATCTCAGCTAGTGATAGGGAAGCAATTCTCTCGCTAATATCGGTTGGGAACTCTTTTCCCCTGGCATAGAACATTGCCACATCTGCCTTTCTCGGGGCAATAATTTCAATTTCATAGGGCTCATCGACATTTTCAGCTATCCAATATCCAGCAGCCCTGAGATTTAAATGTCCGTGGGGCTGTGTAAATACATCGATGAGATTTGGTGATCCAAGTATCGCAAACAATGGCAGGGAACACAGACAAAAAACGATCATCCACAAATCTGACTGGAACTTTTGACGATGATTGAGTATTATCTGAAACAACCGCGCAGTGAGAAAAGCCGCAATGATCAAGTAGTAAATTGCATATTGCATTAGATACCTGCTATGCAGTTTTGAATCTAGCAAATGAAGTATGGCAGGAGATGAAAATATCACCATGGCAAGGATCAAACTCAATTTGCGCGAGTCAACCTTATGCCAATTCAGTTTTTGCCATTTTAGAAAATTAGGGGACATCACCCAGAGAGCGAGGGGAATTGCAAATACATAAAGAACGATTTGCGTGAATCTTGATACGAACTCCGGAAAATTCTTAAATAAATCCAAAAATACTGGTTCATACCAGGTTATCCCAGCCCATAACTGAACATCGGTAGTTTTATCTGATGGAGTAGGAATAATTTCTGGATCGGTCACATTCTGGTTTAATTCTGTAGTATTTGGCAGTTCTTGGGATGTATACGGTGCTGAAATATTTAGAGCAGGTTGGAGAATCGGGTCAATTTTTATTGAAAAAGACCACACTCCAGACTGAAAATAAATGAAAGCGATATAAAAACCAAAAACAACGAAAAAGCCAAGCGCGGCGACAGATGGTCCCAAAAATTGCTCCCGCATAAATTGAAACGCGTTGGTTCCTGTTTTGACGCGAATCCATTTTTTGAAAGCCTTCAAAAATAAACTTAGGAGCACTAATCCAGCAACCAACAAACTTTCAGGCTCACGTATCGAGTATGCCAATCCTAAAACAATACCTAATACAAAATTTTTCCAATTGTTTCGATTGCCTATCAATACCCGCATGTATAGAGAGAATCCAACGAAAAGAACGAATAAGTATACGCAATCTGTCAAATTTATATAGGAATATGAGATCAATATTGGCCAAAAAGTCACCCAAAAAGATGCCAACATGGCTGATCGTTTTCCAAACAGGAAATTTGCTACACTCCATACAGTTGGTATCAACAACAAATAGGCAATTGAAGATACTAGCATGCCAGAGTACTCAATATCCCTGACTATAAAAAATATCAAGTAGGATAAAAATCCATAACCTGGCTCTTGTTTCGCCCAAGACCCGGTGAAGTTGATCCAGCCTTGTCCATCAAAGAAATTATGTGCAGCAGAATGATAAAAAAGTGCATCAGCCCCCATGTTCGGGTTTCTGATGAACAAAAATCCATTGATCACTGCAGCAACTATCATCAAGGGAATCAGGAATTGAGCAGTGGAAATTGTCCAGTCTGAAAAAACTTTTGGCAGAGAAAATCGATCAGTTATTTTCATTTAGGTAAATTTACTTAAGATTTCCTGATTAGTTACAAGCTTTCGGATTATTTGAAGAATGTCATTCGAATATGCGGTCTCGCCTTTCTAAATAGTGAGGCATCAGATTAGGGCGTGAAATTGCACATATATGGGAAATTCTTGAATAATTGCTGACTTAGATTTTGTTTCACAAATTGTGAGTCTGCGATATGTATCACCCGCTCCATACAATTATTGGACCACTCAATAATTTTAACCCTCATTTGGACTGTTGACAATCCAGTTGGCTATAGGCCTGCCTATTGTTTACATAGAGAAAAATTTTTGAAAAAGTGTAATGGGCAATATGATATTGAACACTCAACAAATCTCACGCCAAGACGCGAAGGCACAAAGTTTTACTTGGAATTTTTCTTAGCGACTTTGCGGCTTTGTGTGCTAAATGTTCAACATGCTGCTACCCATTTCAAAAATTTTGAAAAAGCTTCTAATACAATGATATTAAGGTATATGATTCATTGGATACAACTATTTCTACCCCCAACAAATCGAGTGTAGATTTAGTTGGCAACCAGTTAATCAAAAGGTACTCGGCATCGTGGCGTCTTGCAAAATCTATTATATTCTCCGTTTTGAGGTCTTTATCCGATAAATCTTTGATCCGACCAATCTCTTGGGATTTTTCATGCCATTGGAGCAACCGCGTCGGGTTGGTATAGGATAACACTCCAATATCTCTTTCAGCAAAGATAATTGGCCGCAGTGCATAATATCGGATCTCCATTTCCAAATCCATGGGCATTATCTTTGCACCCTCAGGTATTTCACGCTTAATTGCATCCAGGATATCTAAACTATGCTGTTCATCAATTTCACGGGGGCAAAATAAATCCCCCTCGACAATACAGTTCAAACTATTGGCGGCCAAAATCGGCATATGATATTGGATCATCCACAGCAGAAAAAGAC
>CAZLNX010000032.1:0-28711 GCA_964560795.1 uncultured Anaerolineales bacterium
TGAGCGGATTCCGCCACAATTACAATCGGATTGCTGTCAGTACGAACTGACTGGCTATCCCAAATTATTAATTGCTCACAGCTGAAGGCCACCAATGAATTGTTGATAGCCTATCTGTGTTTGCTGGTTCCTGAAAATACCCGCTATTGGTGTTTTTCTGCGCGCCGCTTTTTACAATTCGATCCCCTATTTGTTTGCTTGCGATCTCAGGAATTGGTTGACCTGCTGGTGAAAACTAACTAAGAATCAAGCTAAAAAACCATGGATGATGCACAAGTAACCAGCACAGCACTTTTTGGCCCATCCGTTTATTTTACTTGCTGTTCAAGCTTCTGTTGACTATTACAGAAAGGCCAATTTTCCTAACCGAAAGAGAAGAAAATGCTTCGAATTCTCATTATAGAGACAACACCCTGGTAAGAAAATGGATCCCCCATGTTGGGATTTAAAAGCAATGTGAGTCCCAGCAAAAGGGGTTTGCGAATCGCTCTACCTAATTTCCGGGAGTCTCTGTTTTTATCAGGTTTTCACTATCCACCCAATATGTATATCCATATTCATCAACTACCTCCACATCGTCAAAACCCCAATTCCAGAAGCCTTGACCTTTATAGTCTAAGAGCTTACCAGAATATACAGAGGCTGCACTGCCTGTTTTAGTTTCTATGACGCCAATCGTACCTTTAAAAACAGTCTCAATATAGTAAACTTCATTTCTATCTATCCAGTATGGTTTGTCTCGATAACTAACCTCAATATCATCGAAACCCCAATTCCAGAAGCCTTGACCTTTAGAATCTAGGAGATCAGTTGGGTCGATAAAAGCTATGCGGTTCGTATAAACTTCTAATGCCTCTACCATATTAATATTAAACGCAGGATTATAACTGATAGAGACAAGGTCCCCCTCTTCATTAAAGGTAATCCTTGCAGGAATAACTTCAAAGGGTATGGGGTCTTCGCTTTCTCTAACCATCCACCAAAGATTAAAGGTCAACTCCCAATCCTCAATAGATTCAATTGTATTACGAACAGCTATCTCCCCTCTTATCTGATCATCTGGATTTGTGTATATATATGTCACTGGTCCATTATATTCTGTATAACTTACTCCTTCTAGTTCATTCCCTCCGAGTAGTTTGGGTGTTACGCGAGTTACCCTTATAAGAGTATCCAACGCTATTCTTAATTCTTGCAATCCACTCCATATTGATAAGTCAAGCTCTCGCGAATATCTCTCGTCCATTTGTGTGCTTAGTATATCCACTACTCTGACATACTCTACCCCTCTTTCCCTCATTTCTTTCACTCCCCAATTTCTGTGAATAATAATACTATTTCTATAGAAACCACCTAGATCATCTTTTGTCCAGTCTAGATTAATAGTAATTGTTGGCAAGCCATCTCCCTCTACTATTGCAGCCTCTCTCACTGGATCGCCTATATAATAATAATGATTTTCTCTTCTGCCTGCGGCATATTCGTAAATTACTTTTCTTAATCTTAATTCTTCGTCTAATAAGTGTTTTAGTTCCTGCTGGGCTTCAGGAGTTAAATCTCCTTCATTGAGATTGGCTAATAGTTGCTTTAGATTTGCTACTGGCAAAATATCTTCTATACCTACTTCTCCTTGGTCAGAAGTGTAATATACAAGATCAGACGCACCATTGTATGCATAAGTAAGGGTTGTTCTCTTTGGTGCATCACTAATCTGGCTCCATTCGTCTACGCGGAGACGTAAAATTGGTATCCATTGTGGTGGTCCCATAGAACTGGACACTATTCAGGAAGTTTTTAGGGGGATGTTTTGACATCCTCAGTATGAGAAAGCCAATAGGCTTGCTCGTACTCAGCTGGGGTCAAATACCCCAGCGATGAGTGAATACGCTTGGTCATGTAAACATCTTCGATGAAGTGCCCGATTTGACGGGCAGCATCTCCGAAGTCAAAATACTCAGATAGGTCTACCTCCTCTTCTTTGATCGTTCGAATGACACGTTCAGCATAACCGTTTTCTTCTGCTTTGCCAATCGCAGCCATACTGATCTGGATCTCATGGGACTTTAGCAATTCAATATAATCATTGGCAGCATACTGGACACCTTGATCGCTGTGATGGATTTCTGGCACATGGGTTGATAGTGCAGCTCTCAAGGCAGTCAGGGTCAGAGCCTGATCCAATGAGCGGCTAAGACCCCAACCCCGCAATGCTCTGGTGAACACATCCATGATGATCGCTAGATAAACAAAATCATCCAGCAGCCGAATGTAGGTGATATCGCTGACCCATACCTGTTCAGGATAGATAACTTCCAGTTCCTTGACGAGGTTAGGATAGCGAGGATATGGATGCTGGCTGTCCGTAGTACGGCGTTTGCGCTTTTTGACCGGCCTGAGCAGTCGCTTTTCAGCCATGATGCGCCTGGCGCGTTTGCGATTGACGATCATTTTGTGCGGGGGGCGGCGTAACTGCTGTGCAATCCGGCGGGTACCGTAGGTCGGAAACTGACCAGCGATTTCTTCAATGGCTGCTTCCAGCTTGGTTTCATCCACGTCAACTGCTTTGTAGTAATAGCTGCTTTTGGACAAACCTACGATATCACAGACCTTAGTGATTGGATAGTTTTCCTTGCTCATCTTTTTCACAAGCTCCCGCTTCTGCCCTACTGGGAGTTCAAGACGTTGGATACTTTTTTTGAAATTTCAATCTCCATCGCCAGTCGCCCGATCATGCGCTCTAATTCGGCAATCCGTTGGTCGCGTTCATCTCGAACTTTTCCACTCTCGAATACTTGTGGGGAGCGATCAATGAATTCCTGCTTCCAGCGTGATATGACCGTATCACGCACCCCATGCTCTCGGCTGGCTTGTGCGAGACTTTTCTGTTGACTGATGATTTCTAGCACAACCCGTGCCTTGAATTCTGGTGTGTACGTTCGTTTTTTGCTCATTTTGGAACCCTTTTCTGGAGTCTAATCTTCTCTTTCTAGACTGTCCAGTTTTTGGGGTCCACTACACATTGATTTAATATCACCGGACCTTCTATGTCATCATTGCGTCGGCGGCCAATAAGCCACTTTAGAGAAGATAGACCAGGATTGTCTGGATCTTGGTAATCCATAAATGCTCTTTCTTTTATAAGGCCTTCGCCTGTATTGAGATCTGGGACAACTAACGGTGTAAAATTCTCTGTAGCAAAAAGGTACCACACAGTGGCTGCAACTGAGTCATAAATAGTTTCATCCCAACCATCAATTGTGCGAACTCTTTTGTAGACATGAGGAATAATCCCTTGCGGGAAAGCTGTTGATATACCATCTAAATATGCTTGTGCTATACCATTCTCACCTATGATCTTCCAGGATTCTATAGCCTGCAATGTCCATTCATAACTTATTGCCCGCTTACCATCATGAAAGAAGTAACCAGTAACCGTTTTACCGTCTTCTGTAATTGTAGTTACTTTTGCAGATGTCTCAAGATTTTGCATAACTTTATCAAACTCAATAATATTCAACTCAGAATATGTGCCTTTTAAAGGATATAGAGTTTGTACTGCCCGGGCCTGAACATCTGTAGCTAATGACTGATCAACTTCCCACTTTTCATCTTTATTCTTTTTGCTTCCTCTACGGAAAAAATCTATATCCTTATCGTACATCTCAGTTACAAGCCACTTTACAACCTTATATCTTGCTTCTTCATATTTATTATTTCCTGTAAGCATATACATCCAACCAAATAAAGATACTGCATCTAAATTGTGCTCTGTAGCTTTCAATGTGCTATAAGGACCGAATAAGATACCGCCATCTTTATCATCTTGAAGCACTTCAATGATATGATCTGTAATATCGGTCATATACCAGTCATAACTAGTATCATTGGTAATATACTGATAATAAGCCATTGCTATAGCTAACCCCATAGCATCATCAGCGCTTATATCGTGATCAATCGGTAAACTAGTAGCAACTTCATAGTTTGAAAAAGGTAAAACCTCAAATTTTTCTGCAGTATATTCATAAAAATCAAAAATCGAAGTAGCATATTCAAGATACTTAAATTCGTCTGTAGCCTCAAATGCTCTTATAAAAGCAATTGCAGCTAAGGCCTGGTCATACGTTAGCGCAAGATACCTTAAGTCATATTCCTTTTCCGCCTCATAACTTCTTAGAAGAGGCAGATTATCTATTCTTTTAACCTCTATAAAAAATCCCCTTTCCTCAAATGCCCACTCACCCCACCCGTGTTTAGTGAAGTACCAGCGGTACCAAACAGAGTCAGTTTCCGGTATTTTATACCGAATGCGATGGCACCTCATTTCGCTATCTGCTTCTAATCCATACTCATAATCTTTTGCCTCTGTATTTTCTATCTCTAAAACTTTTTCGCCAGTCTCCTTATCTATAAAATAGCCTTGAGATGGTATCATTGTTCCAAAGGAATAACCATGAGGCTGCATCAGGGTTCCTTGAAGAAATTGCTGAGCTACAAATATATAGCCAGCTCTATCAGTAATGACAACCCTGCCACGATCGTCTCCTAGAACAACATATTCATAAAAATCCTGGCCTGCTATGCGAGACCTTATTCTCAATAGCTGCCTATCTTCATCTTTAAAAATATGGGCTATTACACCTCGGATATCATCTAAATGGTCATCAGAAAAATCAAATATATCCTCAACTTTTACAAGTTCATCGGCAATACTCATTTGCTTAAAAACATAATAAATCTCTTCATCTTTATTCCATTGTAAAAGCAATGCCTCTTTTGGCATATATGAATAATCTTCCTGAAACTCTTTTACAAGAAATATTTTTGTTTTATCTATAGATGCAACCATTATTAGTTTATTAAGTGGATCCATAATATCTGAATCCCCCATATATATATAATTCAATACTGTGCCACTATCAATAAGTAAATTTATATATTCATATAGGACTGGAAGCTTTAAAATTTGAATTTCTCCAGTCTCAGGATAATATATTTCTAATTCTCTATCTTTGAACCTTTCTTCAAATTGTGTATGAACACTGAGGTCTGGTTGATATACATATACCCCTGGATATGATCGATATGCGGGAACATCAAAATCATCAGCGGTAAGCTTAATCTCATCAAAATACACTTCTTCAGCCTCTAAAGCCTTTTGATGCGCATCATCAATAGAATTGCCTTGTAATCTTCTGTAAGCTTCAATTGTTTCGTGGATAAGGGTAGGAATGAGCCCAGGATGGTCTATGTCATTAATATCTGGGGCAATAAAGATTCTTAGGTTCTCTTTTTTTACTTCTCCATGAAAATATACTATGCCATACATCTTATCAAATACTACACTTAAGGATGGAACAGTATCTACTAACTCCTGAGATGGAGTACGAAGTTGCTCATAAGAAGCTATGTCTAATAAGAATTCCGCCTCGTCTTGCCTATCAATTTCCCCCAAAAATATAGCTGCCTCTTCCACAATTTGGATGTCAATAGGAGCGAAATCATCATAACTTACTCCTTCAAAAGCTTCTCTAATTTCTTCTTGTGAAGGCATCTCTTGACCTTCACGAACCCTGAAAGAGGCATCGCTATTATCAACATCTTCTAAATTGGATAACTTTGCCCGATTTTCCATTATGTTGCATTGTGCATCTATGCGCACGCAAATGTCCAAGGCAGGCGCTGACAGGTTGGCTTTTATTTTGACTGCGATGATTGTCGGCAGCAAGCAAGTCAGTCCCAAAAGCAGAATGACGATGCACCGACTTAAAATCTGGGCGCGTAATCTATAGGTGAGTGAATTAGTGAAAGAATGTCGATATGACATGACGGTTTCCTTCCTGGGAATATCCTACATCTTGTGATAATAAATGATGATGCTATTATGACATGCGGTGGCGAATCAATGTATGACTTGCCTGTACACACTCTGAACTCTTCCTCTCGATCTGACATTTATTGATCTTAGGTTATCAGTTGATTTACAGTTTAACAATTCGTTCCTAATTTCTTCAACGTTTACTAGAAAAATGTGAGCGGGAATATTGTAATCCAATTATGTACCATCAAGCAAGAATTGCTAATTTGACAACACCCAATGTGGGTTTCAGCAGCCGGGCGGATTTAGCCCTGACGCGGATTTTCACCAGGACCAATCTTGGCTTTTCGCGCCGCGTACCCTCCAGGCGAAAGCCCAGTTTGCTACAAACGTGGGTAAGTTGTGTTTAGTTTTCATCAGCAAATAATGTCTGTTCAGACCTTTAACATCATTCACTGAACAAATGATACAAGCCATTTATATACTTCGTCCATTGAAGGAGGTGACCCCGTGGAAAATTCATATTTACTGCTGAATCTATAACTCCCCGGACAAGATTCGGGTCTTGATCCTTGAAAAATTCTTTGGGCTAATTGATCTCCTGATCTTACATCATAGATAGTTACTACGTAACGTCTAATTTCACGGATAAGGTTGTAGTACCTATCTTCGTATACATCAGCTGCACCATAATAATAAGAGCATGCTTCAAGGGGCAATCTATCTTCAACAATGCATGCTGCATAGCGAAAGTGAGATGGCTTGATTGCTTCAATATCATCTGGTAAATCCATAGGTTTCGGATCTTCATTTAGTGTATATCGGACCATGGCGGTATCTGGCGTACCTGCTGCGATTTTATATGATAGAAATCGAATTTCCTCTTGACTGATTCCCACTGCTGGCGATTCGGTAGGAGACTCGTTCACACAAATATCTTCCAATGTCAACATCATAAGATTCTGTCCGTCAAGTCCGGTATCCTCACTAAGCGCGTAAAACGCTGCCTGTTCCGATTCTTCAATTTCGATTACTAATTCCTCATCATTGGTCAACTCGTGGGCTTGCTGGAAATTATTGATCGCTTCTGTATATCGTCCTCGCTCTTGAAGAGCTAATCCAATACCAAGGTAAGCCTCTGCCCTGATTTCTTTCTGATCATCAACAGAAAGATCTAAGGATTTCATAAATGCATCATACGCAAGTTCGTTTTCATTATTCCTTAGAAGAGACCTCCCCCAAGCTATTAGTGCTAATGGTACATGATTCGGGATTTTAGACACTGCATTGGTATCTGGATAAACGAACAACAAAGTGCCATACTTATCTCCAGCTTCAGCTATTGAATTAGCCTCATAAAGCGACAATGCCCAATCTAAGTATACATTTCCAGTGGCGTCGCGTGCCCGTAAAATAACATCATCATTACCTAGCTCCATTGCTAGCCCCAATTTATCGATAGCGTCAGCAAAAGTTCCAACCGAATGCAATTCAATTCCCCAATCCAAATAAGTTTGCGCTAACATAATCTGAAATTCTGTCACGTCGTTTTTATCGGGAAGCCATTGAATTGCTAATTGCAATTTCTCAACCGCGTCATCGAATTCGCCAGCCACATATAACGCTTTGCCCCAATCAGCATAATTATGCGCTAACCCGAACTGAATATCGGTAAGAGCTCTCGGGTCGTAAATCTCTTGCCAAGCCAACAGAGTTTGGTAAAGCCCTTCTGTTTGACTAAAATCGTTTCTTCCAGAAGATTCTCCAATCCACTTGAAGTATGAATCCCTGATTAGTATCTCAGCTTGTACAACAATCTTATTATCTGGACTTGACGTTTGTACTTCAAGAAAACGATCAACAGCTTCTGCAAAGTTCCGATCGTTGGCAAACGCTTGACCCCATTCTAGATACGCCGTGGAACGAGAAACCATAGCACGAGTGATTGTTTCTTCGGATAGAGTAACATCAGCAATTATTTTTTCATAAATATTTACTGCACCAATGTAATCACCATTCCTGGCGAGAGAATCAGCCCATTCAAATGGTATCTCTATCAGTGCTATGCCTGAATTTTCAGCAAAAAAACTATTGGGATATTTTCCAATAAATGAAGCATAGGAATCCAACGCCCTATTGTAATGCCCTGAATCCCAGAGCTTTTTGCCATTATTGTAAGCTTGACATTCAGCTAATTTTATATCTGCATCAGAAATAAATTCGCCTAAGATGGTTGGATATTTGACAACTTGAACGTAATTGGTAATGGCTACATCTGCGTCAAGATTCTGATGTGCTTCAATTCCGGCAAGATATGATAGGTGAGCTTGCCGTTTCAGGATAAGAAATACACCCAAAAATATTACAATCAATGCTATGAAGGCTACGATGTACCACCTTTCCCTATGCCTTTTCATCATCTTTCCTCCTTATAGATTTGTACAATGAATTAGACAAGCAGAATAGCAACCTTCTATGATGTCGATTTTGTCAAGGGTAGAACAGTAAGACAACCTCTGAGGATCCGATCCAGGCTGGGTCGGTTTCCGATAGATACCAGAGATGCATATGGACAAGCAACGACATAATCGTCATTACTCATCCATTCAAGGTTGATCTCGGTATCCTACTCCTTTTCAATTGTGCTCAAAATCGACAACCTCCAAGCTCCTGGCGATAAAGATCACTATGATATTGGCTGGCAGCTTCATAAGGCGTTGAGTAAGGACTACCTCAAACTACCTTCTATCCGTGCTGGTAAATTGCCAGACACCTGATGCTGTATTCGCCCGAGGCGATTTGGGAAGCTTCGCGTGAGTGCCCCATCTAACATGCGGTTTCCGTATCAAAAATCCGGCGGCACAACGGTCAACTTCCACCAGCCGGTGATTTTGCACCAGGATGCTGGGCTATCCCTTGAACAGACGTGTTTGTCAATTTTCAGTTCAGCGCCTTCTGGCACCAGGCCGGTTTCCAAATAGCGCCAGAAATCGATCAGCAACCTACGTGCAAGGCCACAACACCGATCTTGCGCAAACGTTTGCTGCCCTGTCCAAAACACTCCTAGTACCAGCGACTGTGCTTACTCTCCGGTTGGTGACGCAACCATCCCCAGGCGATCTGAATGGCTATACTGCGCACATAGGTGTTGCCTTCCTTGCTGATCCCTTGTTCGCGAGAATCATCGCCACTCTGGTAAGGGGTGGGCGTCAATCCAGACAGAGCTGCCACTTCCCGTCGATTGCGAAATTTGCGCCATGCAAAGAACTCCATCACGTATAACCAGGAACCAATACCACGAGGATTATCAATCCAATAGATATGGCGCAAGATTTTCAAATTGGAAGTGAACTTCTGTTGCAACATTACTCACAGCGAGTAGAAAAATCCTTCTACGTTCCTCACCGGCTTCTACAAGGATTGGTTCGGAGTAAAAAATCTCCGAAAACCCTTCGGCTGCTATGCCAAAGAGTGTAAACTGTGTCCCATCGGGGCTTTCATATGGCTGGGTAAGTGAGAACAATGGTTTAGGAATCACGAAATAAACCTCAGGATTGGACACATGCGCAATGTCAATTCCTATGACCCCCCTTAGGACAGCACTATCTTCACTTGCCCAAACACGTATATCGCCAAGTGTGTAACTCTGCTTGTCACTAGTGAGATTCTCAATCAAACATTGAACGTGTATGAAATCATAATTCTCAATAGATGCGGGAAGTGGAATCGCAATCATTTCCTCTGTATCTGCAAGGATGACAACGTTGGTTTTATCTGAACGGATAGAGCTATCGCACGTCACGGCCCACATTTTGTTAAAAACAGTTTCGCCAACACCGACGGAGAGAGGGGGTGATAGTGTTAGTGTGGGCGTAGTCGTATACATCGGCGGAAGAGTATTTGTTGATCTTGGAGTTTTCGACGGTGCAGATGTATTCGTATACGTGTGTGCAATCGTTAGCGTTGGCATTTTCGTCGATTTGGGCGTATTCGTTGGTATAGGCAACGACTTGTCACACCCAACAAGGAACAACAAAGCCACTAGCACATAAAAGATATGCCACCCAAATGTCTTGTATCTCATTTTTACCCTAAAGGTTGATCACAAATCTCTCCTGCAAAATGGTAATCATTTGTGATCCTCAAAGAGGATCACCTCAGATCAAGATAGGCACAAGTTGCCCGAAGGATGAACGTCTGTTCTCAACTGTCCTCTATCGCCCCTTTACTTTCCACTCGATGTCAATTGTCTCGTCTTCTTGTACATGCACCTCGGGAGCCATTTGGTTATCCTCAAACATGATCGAAATACCCAGGTTGATAGATTGAATGCTACCTTCGCCCATAAAAAGTTTCATATGGCCATCTTCTGTTTCTACGATATTCACTGTAAAGTCACTAAGCATCTCTGCACCAGATTCCCAAAATCCGGTACTTTCCACGCTTGAGGGAGATAGCGCTACACCATCGCCCCAAAATATAAAATCGGGATACACTACCTCAATGCCTTTCCACTCATTGTCGGTAAATACAGCAAGCTCACCGGGGAGGGCATATGTCAATACGTAAATACCGGGAGGAATGTCAGAGATATTGAACGTACCATTTGCATCTGATAATGCTATGGGTAACGCTTGCAGTATGCAGCTGCTGTATTCTTCCTCCGGTTCTGATACCCGACATAGGATAATCAGCGCATCAACCAAAGGCCGACTAGTGTTTGCGCCTACAATAAGCCCATTGATTTTCCCAGGTATAGGCGTGGCTGTACTGGTGTAAGTTGGAGTGTGGGTTGGCACAAGTGTTGGCGTTACTGTATTAGTAGATGTTGGAGTATTGGTTGGTGTTGCTGTAAATGTTGGTACAGCGGTGTTTGTGGGTGTAGGTGTTGCTGTGTTGGTGGGCGTTGGTGTAGCAAACAATTCCTCCATCGTCTTGCAACCACTCACCAGTAGCATAAGCAGCGCGACAATGAATAGACAAATCATTTGCTTTAATGATTGTTGGTGTTTCATCTTTTCTGCTCCTTTCGCCCGCAGCGGGCTAACGTTGGATTCAATTGCCGGGGCGACTTCGTCCCTGAACATCCTTTGCCCATAACTGATCTCATAAAATCGCGCCGCTTACCCTCAGGGCAAAGCCCTGGTCAATTGCGAGCGGTGGGCTGCTCCTCTAATTTAATTAGGACTTACGCATCTAAGAAAGCGTAAGTCAAGTAAAAGAACCTTAAAAACTACACATAGACGTGACAGTAGAATGCAAGAGAAGAGCATCTTGCAAGCTGACCAATATCTTTTAGGGATAAAAACTCAGCAGCTGTAAACGAAGTCGAGATATCAGGCAAGCTAGAATCCTGACTCTCGATTCAAGCATCTAAACGTGCTAGGCAAGAGCAAGGCTCCTGTGGGTTTTGTTGCATAAACCCAGCACCCGGATAAACTGCAATTCATTAGGACCGGTGTCCTCATCAGTTGGACGGTTTCGTAGAACCATGCGTAAGTGCAGGTTCACCGGTCAGCGGGTAGTTTTCCAGGTAAGGTTGTTGACGCTTGAGCATGAAGTAGACCACTGTGAGTAAACGGCGAGCGACAGCTACTTTAGCACCTGTTTTGCCACAACGGGGTAGCATTCTTTGATGGATACGGCGCCATTTCGGACTAAAGCGACTGGCTAAAGAAGCCGTGCGGGTCATGGCTGCTCTTAAGTAAGGTGAGCCTTGTTTTGTAATCCGTCCGTGACGCACAACCTGGTCACTCTTGTGAACCCTTGGGGTCAAACCGGCCCAATGGCAAAGAGACTTCGGGGAGTTGAAGCGGTCAATATTGCCTATCTCTGCCAGGATGGTCACGGCTGTGACAGGGCCAACCCCAGGCATAGTTTTCAGAAGTATAACGGCTCGTTGTTGCTCATCACTCAACTGCAAATCAGCTTCCAGCGCTTCGATCTGTGTGCTGAGGTGATCAATCAAGCTTAGGTTGTCGAGAATAACCCGTTGGGCAGTCGGGCGCAATTCTTCCAAGGTCGTTTCCAAGAACGCATGCCCTCGGACACCAAACAAGTCTCCAACTGGCGACACTCGATTGTAGCTGGCCAATACAGCATGAACTCGGTTCTTGGCCTGGGTTCGTTGCCGAACCAGCCAATCGCGGTGACGCATGTACAATCTCAAGTCTCGAACTTCTTTTGGTGCAGCATAGCTGGTTGGCAGAAAATTCAAACGTGCCAAGTTCGCAAGGACTTTCGCATCAATCTGGTCTGTTTTTACCGCTGCATGTGCGATGGCTTTCAGTTCCTTGGGGTGTGCCAATTCCACTCGCTCAACATGCTGCTCCAAAAGATCGTACATAAACGCCCAATTGCGAGTTGCCTCCAACACAGCATAGGTTTCCCGAGGTACATTCCCCTTCAGATATTCAGTTATGTCAAGGTTCCGGATCTGCCGCTCATCGACAACTTTCCCAGTACCATCCATCAGCACTGCATAAGTACGTTTGAGGTGCAGATCAATTCCAAGATAAAATGGATACATGCGTTTCTCCTTTCTGCTACTCGGTTGTTTTGTCACTTCTTAGTGTAGCAGTTAGGAGAACGCTTTCATCTTATCAGTTGGTTGAAGAGTGATGGTTGGATGAGCCAGGTATTGGCGCATTGCAGACCGAATAATGCTGGTTTTCGCTTCAAACCAAGAGATGCCGGAATGCAAACGATGCGTCTCCAACCGGACAAATGCACGAATAGCCAAGCCGATATGATTGCGTTGAGAGATTTCAAGTCGATATTGCGCTTGTTGGACACCGGTGAACTGTTTGAGACCCCGATGATAAACTTCCACTTGCCAAGCATCCAGAGCATGAAAGGCAGCTTCTTCAATGGTCATCTCCAACTTGCTGGTTGCCCAATATTCTGCGTCGCCATTTGTGCCGACAGTCCAGAATACCTTGATCCAACCATAGCCCTTGAGATGAACCAAACGTCCTTGTGCTGGAATGAAGATCTGGCTGATGGCGCGGTTCCCTGTACGATCAATGCTGACTTCTCGATTGCTCTTGAGCTGCGTCAGCCAATGCCATTTCAGGGCGCGCAACTGTTTGAGATTGGGCAGCCCGCTGTACCAGCTGTCAAAGGCTACCAATTCAGGCTCAAAACTGTGTTCAGCTGCTTGTTGCACCATATCTCGAAAATGATCGTTCTTGGTCAAACCATCTTGCACCTTGTTGTAAATGCGAAAATCACAAGGCAACCGACATGCACTGCCAGTCCACACCAAAGAGATCAAGTTGATGCCTTTCACAACCCGACCATGCTTGCCCGACCAGTGCTGCGTAACCAACGCCATCTTCGAAGCATACGGCTTATCCAGCGTAGTGTCGTCGATTACCAGAACGCCAACCTTTCTCTCAACCAATTGCTCAACTTCCTGCCAAAGCATTTTGCTATCCGGTGGCAATCGCTTCAGTAGTCGCGTGTAGGCATCATGCGCTGGCGCTCCTTCATCCGGATGTGTTCGCGAAGCTTCAACGCTGCTAAACACTTTTTGCGCCGCTATCAGAAAGTTGATGTAATCCATTTCGTCACATTTCGGTGGGTTCATGCCCAAAGTTTAGCATCTCCACCTTCAACTGATAAGATGAAAGCGTTTCTCCAAATGCTACACTAGAGTTACCACAACTTTATTGATAGCAGAAAGGAGAAACGCTATGCAACAATTTTATCTCGGAATAGATCTGCATCTCAAGCGAACATATGCGGTGCTGATGGACAGCTCTGGTAAAGTCGTAGATGAGCGGCGGATCAAGAACCTTGACATCAAAGAGTATCTGCAAGAGGTTGTGCCTGCTGACACGCACGCCACCTTAGAGGCAACTCGCAATTGGGCATTCATGTATGATTTGCTGGATGAGCATGTGGCCAAAGTGTCGCTGGCTCACCCGAAGGAGCTGAAGGCGATTGCGTCGGCTGCCGTGAAGACAGATCAGATCGATGCCAAAGTGTTGGCGCATCTAACTCGACTGAATTTTCTTCCAAAGGCCTATGCTGCGCCTGCAGAAGTTCGAGATTTGCGCTTGTACATGCGTCATCGGGAGTGGCTGATCCGTCAACGCACTCAGGCCAAGAACCGCATTCATGCTGTATTGGCAACCTACAATCTGATCTCTCCAGTCAAAGATCTGTTTGGGGTCAAGGGCCGAGAATTCTTAGAGCAGGCCCTTGAAGAGTTGCGACCCACAGGTCAGCGAGTGATCAATGACAATCTGAGGCTGATCAATCAACTCAATCAGCAGATCGAAGCTTTAGAAGCAGATTTGCGATTATGTGATGATCAAAAACAAACCATCAACATCTTGAAAACCATGCCAGGCGTTGGCCCTATCATTGCTACAACCATACTAGCAGAGATCGGTGACATTCGACGCTTCAACTCACCAAAAGCACTGTGCCATTGGGCTGGTCTGACACCTAAGGTCCGCAAGAGTGATCAGGTGGTTCGGCATGGTCGTATCACAAAGCAAGGCTCTTCCTATTTGCGAGCGGCCATGACCCGAGCTGCTACCGTAGCTAGTCGCAGAAGCCCTCGTTGGTACCAGGTGCATGAAAAGCTCATGTCGCGCTGCGGCAAAACAGGCGCCAAAGTAGCTGTTGCCCGACGACTACTTACCGTGGTCTACTACATGCTCAAAAACCAGCAACCTTACCAGGAAAACTACCCCTCAGATCGGTGAACCTGTAGTTACGCATGGTTTGCCTTTGGCAAAACCGACCAACTGATGAGGACACCGATCCTTATCGATTGCAGTTTATCTGGGTGCAGGGCTGAACATTTTTAGCTCGTTACAAGCACGTTTAGATGCCTGAATCAAGTTGATGGCTTTGTGCCTGATATCTTGTATTCGATCACTGCAGGTTTTTGTTCTTTTCTCAAAAATATACCCAGTGCGAACACCACGTATTTCGCATTCTGTGGTCACGTCTATTTGTAGCTTTTTAAGGTTCTTTTCTTGACAAACGCTTTCTTAGATGCGTAACTTCTATTAATGATGAGAAAGTTATTCAGAAGTAATCAGCGGGTATTCGCCATTCCAAGAAATCCACCAACTATCATCGATATAAACCATTGGGACGCGAAATGTTACCCATATTTCACGTGTCTTATTGTCACTCGCTCTAAGAGTGAATTTCTCTTGAACATCCACTTTAGCAATATTTTCCTCTGTTTTGTATAGCTTTCCTCGAATTTCTTCAGGATAACAATATTGAATTGAGCAATATTGTGCAGACGGGAAAATTAATTCACCCGCACGTTCTGCGATATCCTTCCAAAGAGTATCTTCATCAACAAAAAATTTTAAAATGTTGTTTATAGTTTGTTGATCAATCGTTGGAGAGAGTATGCTGTATATATTTTTGACATGAGGATTACCCAATCTATATTTGAAAAGTACTTCATTGATAAAGATTTCGCCAACTTTTGGAGCTACTCTTTGTGGTAGCTGATCTTGAGCCATACACTTTATTCCCCGTTTGATTTGTGATAGCGGGCGTGAAATTGCTCGTTCGAAAATTGATGTTACAATACCAAATGCAAACAGTATTACACTGATGGCAATAAGTATTGGGGATATCAAGATTCCTAGGATGCCACCTCCAATATCAAAGAATACTAGCCTATTGGCTGCCTTTCGCCATTCTTCTGGAATTGGAGCTTTCTCTCGTTGAAATTCATTTGTTTTAGAAGAGGGGGAGAAAGCAATAATTAGAATTGAATTACTAAATGAAGATGCTTCGTTAGAGTGGGACATCTATATCTCCTTGCTTGCTAGCCCATTTTCGCCATTCTGTTGCATCCAAGCTATAACCAAATCTTTTTTGACTAATTCGATTCCCTGTAATTCGTTCTAGCGCAACTTCGGCATTTATCTTTGTGTATTCGTCACCTCCTTTGAACTCCTCATCAAGAACTTCAATTAAAAAAGGAACAATATCTTTGGAACCACTCATACTTAGCGCAAAAATCGCCTCGTTAGCTACCGCTTTATTGTGACCTTGGGAAGAGCATAATCCTTCAATATACGAAATGAGCAAATTCAAGAGAGTGATTTCTTCTTCTATTCCACAAATAGGGAAAGCATTATCCATAATGATTTTAATATCGTCTATCTGTAGAATTTTTAGATCATATTTCTCAACCTTATCTAGGATTCTCTTAATTTGCCAGTCAATCACTCCAATCTCTTCATCTAGTACTTGAACACTCCATGTGTGCTTTTCTCTTTTTGCGTCAATAGCATCAACATTTCTCATCGGCAAATATGTTAGCGGTTCAGGGAGTGTGAAAGCAGATAATCTTTCATTGTCCGCATTCGCTTCACGATCTTTGATGATACGTTCTCCTTCCGCTTCAAAAGCCGCAGATTTAATACTCTTATTTAATTTCGTTTCAGTATCACCTTTTTCTACCAGGCGAAGATTTCGATTTGTTGTGACTAAAGAGATAGAAAAGACAATTATGCCGGCTAAAGAAATCAAGAACATAGCACCGCCCAATAAAACTAAAACAGAATTATTATCTGCTGCCATACCTGTCGCAATAGCCATAACAATAGCTAACAAGAAAGAGCCTACTAGCATATTTATATGTTGATTTCTTTGTTTTGAAAGCCCTTCTATGGCGCCTTCTAACAAACATTTATCGCATAGAAAAATTTTCCATAAATCAGCAGTGTCATTAAAAGAACGACTGTTTTCTCCGAATTTCCACATAGATTTACAGGTTACCTTTACTTTCCCTGTAATCTTGGCTACGTTTCCACATCTCGTACAAATCATAATGACTTATCTCTCCTTAGGCGTTTTTAGCCCGAAACAAACTTGGAAAATCACCTACTCGACAAAAGAATATAGATTACCAATTGTCACTCATTTTGATTCGATTCCCACCATTCGTACCAATCATCCTGGTCAGACCCGAAATCTTTGCCTGTTATCTTCTGGAGTGCCCTCAGAGCGGATTCTTGGATATTGGAATTTTCATCCTCCAGTAGTTCTATTAGGCTAGGCACAGTAATCTTTGCTTCATCACCAATTTTCTCCAAATACCATACAGATTGTATTCGGATATTTCCATCACTGTCTTCTAAACCCGTTTCCAAGGCAGCAATATGGTCCTGAGTATCACTGTTGTTTCTTGCCAATGCGTAGTGTGCTGCCAGCACCACAAATTCAGATTCGTCATCCAAAGCGTTAATCAGTACAGGTATTGCTGACTCTGCTTCTGGACCAATATCGCCTAATGAACTACAGGCAGATTCGCGCAGTATTGCGTCCCCTGATTCTGATTCTAGAATTTCAGTCAATGGGACTACAGCATCTTTTGCACCTGGGCCAATCCGCCCTAATGCGTATATAGCGGCCATACGAACACTGTCGTAATCGTCATCTAAAGTTTCAACCAGGACTGGTACCGCACTTTTTGCCCCACAGCCAATGTCTCCCAAAGCAAAAGCTGCCTCCATCCGTGCATCCTTATCTCCTTCCCGTAAAGTTTGGATATGCTTTTCAATTTCTTGGAAATCAGGCGTGGCAGTTGGCGCAGCAGCAGTCTCCGTCGGCGCTATTGTTACTTCGATCACTTCCGTTGGCATAAGCGACAGAGTGCCGCCTGTTATCGGCTCAAAATTTTCATTGTCGCAATCTTCATCTCGTGTATTCCACACTGACAAGTTTATAGTTGTTGCTGCTTGGATATCAACCGAGATTGGTTCACTATCTACTAGGATAAAAGCCAAATCCATCTTATCAAAGTATAGGTAGCCTGAATCCTTGGTAGCGTTTTTTTCAATCTCCATCTGCAAAGCACACCCACTATGTTTACCCTCTAAATTATTGTTTTCAATAATGCCTAACAAGACTGAATAGCCCATCCCAAATGGGAAACCCAAGTGTACTTGAATTGGTGTGAAATCAAGTTGCAGTCCCTGCCACTCGGTCCGCTTCTCGCCTGATCCATTGTACAGCACGACGTACCTGCCTAACCCCACATCGGCGACGTGGAACCTGCCTTCCTCGTCGGTAATACCGGTCAAATCAGGTTGCACAGTGCATACTTTCTCATCGGTGAATTGGCAAAGAACCACACGTGCCCCAACCAGTGGTTCACCGCTTGCTTGGTTGGTCAATGTGCCTTCAATCTTCGGTGAAGGTATAGGTGTGGGTGTAGCGGTCGACTTGGCTGGCGCTCCTCCACACCCGGCCAGTACTAACACGAGTAGCGTCAAACTAAACATCTTTTTAAATAGCTTGCTTCTGCTCATTTCTCTGCTCCTAACTTCACTTAAAGTGACTGAGCCTAAGACAGTCACACCAGATGGATGCGAGCCGCCCAACATGTGGCTCAGGCGCCGGACGGGTTTGCACTGACGCAGCTTTGCTCAGAACCAATCACCAAAAATCACGCGGCTTACTCTCGGGCGCCAGCCCGGTCAGATACCCATGTTGGGTTGGCTTGTTTCTACATGGTAGCTATATTTTATTGGGGAAACAACTCTCTGATACTTTTTTCGAACTTGCCAACTTTCTTTTTATCTGGGTGAATCGCTTCCGATAATTTATCTATTTGTCTTGATATATCCTCGGGTTCCCATCTGCTCATCTCTCTAAATGAATCATGGTTGTCAACTATCATAGTACCAGTAGCTTCAAGAACTCCAATATTCTCCTTTTGTTGCGCCATTCGTCTCTCTGACCGATTGATGTAGTCAGTATCCCTTGGATAAAAATCGACTCGCCTCCTATCTCTCAGAAGAATATAAGCGGTTCTTCCAAAATCTTTTCCCATAATGTAAATATTCTGCGTATGCACTGGTACTTTTTCGTTTTCCTTTGGCTGATAACCGTCAGGAAATTCTTTGTATTCAACCTTTTTGGCTCCGCCTAATAATCTCCAAATACCTGCCATATCATTCCCGACTAGACCGACATTTATCGAATCCTCTGCTATAACCTTATATACTGGGGTTTGCCATGACAATCTATGGATTATTACGTCATCGCGTTGCAGAACCGGCGTTCTGACGACAAGGTTTTTGTTCTTTATTGGTGACTCATATTCGGGCTGAAAGAATTGAAAATGCTGATGGTAGATGCTGTTTCCTGCCCATCCATTCGATACGCCATTGATTACCGGATAATCTTTTATCTCTGTGCCAGCAAAGAAATTCATAATTGATACATTGATCTGCCGAGTCAACTCAACGAGATCAGATACTGTCATTGGTGTTCGATTCATGTTAAATGGATTTTTCGCACAATCCCATGCTAAAAAGTGCATAACTGTTAATGGATTTCCAAAGGGGGAGAATGTAAAGCCCAAGCTATAATCCCTCGATAAACCAAATCTTGTACCCTCAATGTTGATCACAACTTCTGAAGGATTTATTTCATGACATGAACAATAGAAGCAGGGAAATCGATCCCGTTCATGAGAGGTAATTCTGGATGAGTCCCACAAGTTCCTAGGTTTCACGATGTTAAGTTCAGCAAGTTTGCTAAAGTCGCTTCTGAACTGCCGGACGAAGACATATAGAATTTGTTCCCCTCGCATCCCATAGAGTTTTTCTGTAGGTTGTGCAAGGTTATATTGATTATTTTCAACAACAATTTCTAGTGGAATATGCTGGGAATTCATCTGTTGTGCATGAAGCACCATCATTCCGACTCCAATTCCATACCGTTCGACTATCAACGAGATTTGAGCCGCGATTTCAGGTCTGTTATCACCAACAACCAACCATCCAGTGTCTACTTTACTAATATAGTCAAATGATGGAATGTTTATGACATCAGAAAATCTGTGATAAACGTACTGCTGGTATTTACTTACATATGGCATTTGCATATATCGCGGCGCTTCACGTTCCTGATCTAAACACCAATTATGTCTATGATATTCCCTCTCGGCAATAGACCTAATGATTTCTCCACTATGTTGGGCATGATCGTCGATGATCTTTTGAAGCAAATCTTGCGTAATCATTTCATTTTTTCCTTCTTTACCTTCACATATCCTTCTCTCTGACATTATTCATTATAGTATTGTGTAATATCAAGCTGCGAGGGCTAATCGGTGATTGGGAGGCCGACACCATCTTTGGTTCTGGAAAGCAAGGTGCCATCGTCACGTTGGCTGAACGCAAGTCTCGCTTTACACTCCTGAGACAAGTTGCTAGCCGAACGGCTGCAGCGGTCGAAGATGCCATCCTTGAGCTGTTGTCTCCTTATCAAGCTGCTACTCTTACGATCACCTTCGACAATGGGAAAGAATTCGCCCACCACCAGAGCATCGCTGAGAAACTTCATGCACAAGTGTTTTTTGCTCACCCCTATGCTGCTTGGGAACGTGGAACGAATGAGAATACCAATGGATTTATTCGTCAGTACTTCCCAACAGGATCAGATTTCTAAGCCATCTCAGACGACCAAATGTCATTTGTTAAAGAACGTTTGAATACTCGCCCCAGAAAATGCCTTGACTTCCCAGAACCTGCAATGGTATTTTCTCAAAAATCAATCAGTTGCACTTGATACTTGAATCCAAGCTGCTAATTCACATTAGTCGTTTGATATAAAATCACTGTATAGAATAAAGCCGAATGACACCATCTGCTCCAACCACAAGCAACGTATGCTGGTCATTCGTGAACAGGATATCTAATAAATTGGTAACCTCTGGTAACATCTTTATCAATCGTCCACTTGCAACTTCCCAGAGATAAACATTACCCTGTATATCCCCAGTAGCTAGAATCGATCCATCTGGTGTAAAAGCTAACAAGTAAGGGCGAGAAAAGTGCTCAGTGAGTTCTGTAGATAGTTTTTCATATTCATTGTCAATATCTAAGAAGTAGACAAGGTTGATATTGCTTGTTAGTTCCTCTCGAATCTGCGTACCTGCCACTGCGATTGACTTATTATTCGGTTCATATTCAACGTCAAAAATCCATTCCGCCGGGTGGGATGCTATTTGTTTGCCGTCTTCAACTCCCCAAACATAAAGACCAAAATCTATATTATCAGACGCAATAGTATAACTGTCAGGAGAAAAATCAAATGTTCGATAAGCAAAAAATGTCTGCGATTTTTCTCCCGTTTCTGAATTCCATACAAATAGTTGAGAATACACTTCTCTAGCTCCGTATTGAAGATCGCTCAATGACGCCAACCATTTCCCATTTGGTGAAAACTGTAATTGCTTGATTCTTTCCTCGATTCCTGTGGGAATAACAAGGGTTTGGTTTCCAGTATCAAGATCCCAAATTGCAATGCTATAATCATCCCTTGCAGCAGCAATCCGCCCATTAGGAGAGAATGCAAAACTCGAGTAATGATAATCGGTATCAGAGGTTATATTTTGTATTGTTTCACCAGTGTTAATATTGATGATGTTTATCGATTGAACATCTGGAGCAGAAATTGCAGCCGTTTCACCATCGGGGGACATTGCAAAGCCAATTATTATTGGATACCGTACCACCGCAGCTAAACTATTTTTTTTAAAGATGTATGCTGGGGATATCGTCGATAATTCTAGGTGAACAGAATTCATAAGCAGATCTTCTTGGGTATTGAATACGTTTATTTGCCCACCAATGTCTGCGCTGATTATCCATTTTCCATCTACTGAAGAGACGATCTCCTGTATTGGAAAAGTATGGCTGGGGTAACTATACATCAGATTCATCGTTTCAATCTCTAGCGCTTGAAGCGAACCAGAATCATCCCCAATGAGCAAATCATTTCCATCCGCACTGAAACAGAACGCTGTTATGTTCTTTTCTAGTCTATCATCTTTGATGAATTCCCTTGAACCAAATTTCCAAATTAGCACTCTGGATTTATCATAGTTAGGTCCTTCTCTTGTCTCGATAAATCCTATAATATTGCCATCGTTCGTAAATTCGAAATTATTGTATAACTGAAAACTTGTATCTGGGAATTTTAAAGTATACAAAATATTTCCATCCGCCACATCCCAAACTTGGCCCTGGTATCTACGTGATGGAGAATGATAGCCAAAGACGATTAGCTTCATGCCATCTGGCGACATCTTTACATTACTCAGGGAAAATTTATCCACGATAGGCACTTTCTCCAGAAGTAACTCTCCCGAACTGGTTTCATATATTGAGATATTTCTTTCAATATCGTATGTGGTTAACTTATTCCCGAATTGGGAAAGTAGGGATCCAATATTATTCGGCTGAGAGGTAAGTACCGTTGATAGGATTGTTCCGTTTGAAGCATTCAGAATCTTTAGGGTTCCTCCCATTGTAGTTGCCATCAAAGTATTTCCGTCTTCAGCAAAAACAACCTGTCGATATTGGATTTCTGGTTCCACTCGCCAAAGCAATTCGCCTGTTTCGGTATCATATAGATAGATACTCACACTTGTTAACACCACAAATTGTTCACCATCATGCGATATATCAATCCCAAGGATGCCACCATCGCCATATCGCTTTACATTTCTAAGCTCGCTCGCATTGTGTGCTTCAATTTTGGCAGGGGTGGGAGTTGCGGTATTAGTATATGTTGGAGTATTAGTTAGCGTTGTTGTGTTAGTGGGTATCGGTGTATTAGTTGGTGTGGGTGTTGGCGTTGCTGTGTTAGCGGGTATTGGTGTGTTGGTTGGCGTAGACCTTGGCGTTATACTCAACCCATTTACCATGTCGCAACCACTTACCATTAGCATAACCAGCGAGACGATAGGTATTGAAGTCATTCGAAGTGGCAAAAGTTTGCGTTTCATCTCTGTTGTTCCTTTCACACACACAAGCAACAATTTATTTAGCTGCTGGGGCGATTTTTACACAGGACGTCCAATGCAAGCGGGGCTGTGCGGCTTACTAGTGTTAACTACATGATTCTTAATCTAAGGATACCAAGCAGGCGTGCAATCATCCGCAGGATTGTTAGTTAATCGCCTTTGATTTGTTCCGTCTGCGTTCATCACATAAATTTCTACATTTCCATCACGGTTAGATTGAAAAGCAATTTGTGATCCATCCGGAGACCAGGTGGGGAACATATCGTTAGCCTCATCTTCTGTAATACGCGTTATCTCAGAGAGATCTGCATTCATTAGATAGATATCCATGTTGCCATTACGATTAGAGTGAAAAGCTATTTTAGAACCATCAGGTGACCAAGAAGGGAACTCCCCAAGCGCTAATTCACTGTCTTGAAGAACGATTAGGTCACTGCCCTCATAAAAGTAATAAAACTCATAAATGCCAATATCGCTTGGTGTGAAATAAGCACCATCATCAGGGCCCGTCGTAGAGGGTAAGCCGCTATCCATTCGTGTTCTTCCAGTACCGTCATTGTTCATAATATAGTAATGAAATCCACCATCTTTAATTCCCAAAAAGGCTATCTGAGATCCTCGTGTCCACCATACGGGATAAATTGCCCACACAGAACCATAGGTTAAATTTAATATTTCGGAACCATCAGATTTCATTATAAATATATCAAATGTTTTTCGACTATACCCAATTTCATCAATACTATTAGTATATACAATATGCTCACCATCTGGTGACCAGGCTGGGAAGCTCTTATCACCAACATCGTCTGTTAACCTTTTTAGCTCTGTGCCATCAATATTTACCAAATACAGTTCTGATTTGCAGCACGAGACATATTTAGTTGGAGCATCTCGAGCAGATACAAATACGATGTTTCTTCCATCAGGCGACTTTGAAGGCCAAGTATCCTCTGCTTCATGATTGGTTATATTAGTTTGCGCCGAACCATCAACATTCATTACGTATATTTCGAAATTGCCATCACGGTTGGATGCAAAAGCTATTTCCCAACCAGGAGGCATTGGCGTTGAAGTTGGTGTATATGTATTTGTTGGAGATAATGTTATTGTTGGGGTAAACGTATTTGTAGGAGACAATGTTAATGTTGGTGGGACTGAAGTGTAAGATGCAGTCGGAGGTATTAACGTTTCTGTTGGTTCATTTGGCATCGGCGTATTTGTGGATGTTATTCTTAGTTGGACATCTTGTTGATGAGCACACCCCAAAATAGTAATCAAGATTGGGAAAAAAACTATAAACCTCATCTTTTTCACGTCTAATCTCCTTATATTTCACGTAGCCGCCAAACATTAGCTTTGCTTGCCGGGCGGCTTTGACTTCCGACATCCTTTGCCCGTAACCAATCGCCAAAAAGCGCGCCACTTCCCCTCGGGTGACAGCCCGGTCTGACAGACACCCCGCGAGGTTAATCAGTACATGGAATTTATAAAGATAAATCTCTCTGGTCAGATAAAGCCCTTTGGTTTGCTTGCACGCTCTTGGTATATCTTCTTACTACGATGCTAGAAAGGATTTTTTAACTCAATTCTCAGTTTTCTCAGTACCTCCTACGATTGGATTTTTCTTCCCAATATAGAACCATAGCGAAGCCGCGATACATATCAGCATAGTAATAAGGTAAACTATTTCTCCTTCTGTTCCCCCTTGAAACACTGCCATCTGTGCTTTATTCATTGGGTTTAGCATTCGTTGGAAAAATCTGTAAGACGCGTAGATACTACCAATAAAAAATAAGTAAGCTATTATCGGATGCCTCTTTTGTCGATTTTTCTGCCAAGACCAAAGAATATGATCTAAACCTGTTACGAAGCGGAGTCCAATAATCAATAATGGGGAGAGATAAAAAGGAATTGTTACAGCATAAAAGATTGACAGAAATTTCATTTCACGTAACGCTAATACGTCCAAACCATCAGGAAATTCAAAGCCTTTTGCCATCTCTAAGTTTTCGACGAGTAAATCGCGTTCTTCAGGTAACTCAAAACTCGACAAACTTACTATGATTCCTCCAATTGAAAATAATGAAATTCCTATGTATAGGAGCAAGAGAATTATCCCAGCTAATTTTTTACGTTTATCATTCATCTTTCTGCCTCCTTACTCGGTAGTTCACTTGACAGATTTATAACTTCTTATTGTCACTTGATTTTGTCCTCGCGTCATTTCATATTTCACTCCTTCATAATACGGTGAGGCTGGCTGCCGGGTAGCGAGGGAGCATTTCTGCTCCCCCGCCCCCTAAGAACCGAGCGTGCCAGTTTCCCGGCACACGGCTCAAGCCCCCCAAAGGCCTTGCCGAGCAAGACCCGGTAACCCAATTACAAGCCCGAGTTACCTTCACGATACGCGCTTGCAGCCGACACACATTGATCTGAAACATTGTGGGAGATCGCACCAGCTTTCGCCGTCATCTGCCTTATCTCCTCAGTCGGTTTCTCAAACTCTCTCGTGACGTGACACCCGATGGAAGTCTGCCCACTGACCAGCAGCCAGTGTGGAGTGATCAACTCCTATCCGTACCATTACAGTACGGCCTTCGCTTTCTCCATCATCCCATACCCGCAGATCCATCGGCGTCCCTTGCGGCTCGCTTTCCCATTCGGGAGACCTGCGGGCTTACCACGTTCCACATAAGCAACCATAGTGGGTGACTTAGGCTCCGCCTATACACCGGTGGCGCTACGTTCGCGCTAGAGCACACGTTACGCTCTAGTCCTGGCCACTTACCATTTTGGCTCAGGCGTTTCCACGCATTCTTTCTGCAGGCAGTACCTTTCGCCTGTCTGAAGTTACGATGCTTGCAGCGGTTTACATTTGTTAACCATATCACCCGACCCTAGCCCCTTCACCGCCTGATACTGGCAGTTGGCATTCCCACTCACGTTTTCATGCCCGCCCCGCAGGGCGTGGGTACATTGTTCCAGAGGCTTCGCACCCCATTGGCACTCCGAAGATTGGTTTTCCCAATGACGCACGCTCTGGTAGGGTACTGATGGCGAAACATCAGGTTACATCTTATTCTCCTTTAGTGTAACAGTTACTTATGCGACTTCGTGTCGCAAAACGTTGACTTCAATTGCCGGGGCGACTTCAACCTTGATCAACATTTGCTCGTAGCCATTCTTGAAAAATCACGCCATTTACCATTCGGGGCAAAGCCCCGGTCAATTGCTAGCGGGGGTGGGCGGTGCCATCGATGAAAACTTGCATCTATTGACAATTCAATCTCGATCACAATAACATAATTCACACGCGCTTTGAAGGTCGCTACTTTAATTTAGATGATTGCATTTTGGATAATTAGTAAACTTCATCTCAGTCTCCAAAGGATGGTGCTTGAAATTCAACTTGGCTGGTCTGCCCCTCGGCGACCTCAACAATGATTAGATCAATTTCGTAGTTGGAAAACGTATTCTCAATGTCATGTGCAATAATGAATGGAGAGTTATCAAATAGCAACATCAATAATGAATACGTTCCAGGATTGAAATTAGTTGGGGCTCCATCAGGGACATGAAGAACAACTTTAGAAAGCTCATCTTCTTTTAATAAATTTTGTGCAATTAGGTAATCAGTAATGTAATTGTCAAAGAGCCACTCACCAGAACCTATTTTGAATAGCTGTTCGCCCAGATGCTGCATCCCTTTCTCAAAATCAGATAAACCAGAATCATAGATAATTAGGTAATCACCAGGTGGTAGTTCGCCAAATTGGAACCTGCCAACACTATCGGACTCCACAGTAATATCCATAAGGGTACAATCAATTGGCAAATCATGTTCGTCATCAATAATCTGACATGGCGCTAACTTTCTCCCAGTTACATCGCTATCTGCCCAGGGAATAAGCAATCCTTCTATCGCAGGTGATGGGGTTAGGGTTTCCACCTCTGTTGCAGTTGGTGTAAATGTTCTTGTTGGAGTGTGTGTTTTTGTATGTGTAGGAGTAAGTGTGAATGTGGATGTAGATGTGCTAGTGGGGGTATCTGTCTGTGTTGGTGTTTTCGTAGTAGTGGGATTGGGAGTAAGGGTTGGACCAAATAGCTGCCCTGGTCCACATCCCGAAAGAAACAAGAAAAGTATCATAAAAGTTATACTTGGAAATCTTCCAGTTTTTGTGGTGTTCATTATTAGCCCTTTTTTATGTTCAAATTGGAGAGAGTCATTCAGAAGTAATCAACGGATATTCGCCATTCCAAGAAATTCACCAACTATCACCGATATAAATCATTGGGATGCGAAATGTCACCCATATTTCAGGTATTCTGTTAATGCCCATCTTGATTTTCCTCCTAAGTAATGACGGCTGCTTTTTAATTTAATACATTATAAAAGCGATTCTTAATTTTCATCTGTCACTCCATGTACACGATCCCCAGATCAATACTGTCCCCAATTTCGACTTCAATGATTAGCAAGGCACCAGTTTCATCTCTTGCTGATTTATCTGGAGAATGACCGGGACCAGTTGATATCAGACAATAATTGCCTGGAGTTACTTCAATCGCAAAGGCCCCATCAATATCGGTGAGTGAAGAATTTAGCAATCCCTCTTTCACTAGTGTTATAGAACAACTATCGTAATTCCCTTCTTCATCGTACTGCACATCTCCTAATACAATTTCTACATTCTCTAATGGTTGCTCTGTCTGAATATCCAGCAACACTCCATAAACAAGCCCTGTTGTGACTGGTGTAAGTGTAGATGTTGGTTCTGAAGTAGCAGTTTGCGTTGGAGTTGATGTGGGAGTATCGGTTGGTGTGGAAGTGGGAGTTGATGTATTGGTGGGTGTAAGTGTCGGTGTAGGCGTATTTGTGATAGTAGGACTTGGAGTTATAGTTGGACCAAATAACTGTCCTGGGCCACAGCCTGAAAGAAATAGAATTAGCGTAAAAATATAAAAAAGAATTCTATTAAAGTTCATTTTAAAGCTTCTCCCTAGCATTATCAGGTGTCTCCGATACTTATACCTATGGTGTGGATTAGGCCTCATGGTATTAAATCTTTAAGATCTAATTGCATGTCCTCATTTACTAACACCTTGACCGGATCTTTGCAGTCTGCATCTAATATATCTGAGGAAAACACATTGGCTACTCCGTACCAGGTGAATGTGACTGAGAAAGATGAACTTGATGTTGGGTAACAGATCGTGAATGTGTATTCTCCTTGAGGCACGCTGAATGATGCTTCTTGGTACGAGTCTAAGACGGCGGTACCAAATGGGCCTTTGACACCAATTAGGCGAGATGTACTAGCCGAAATATTGTTAAACATGGTCACCTTATATAGTATTGGTGTTGGAGGAATTGGTATTTCTTGCAATGCTGTAATATCGCTTTGCATGGAAATCAAATCGGCTGAAACCCACCCTTGGACATCATTGGGCAAGTTAATAACAATCCAAGTTGCATCCAAGCCATACCCCACAACTACTACTTCTGTGTCCTTCAGTAATTTGGTTACGATTGGATAATCTGCACCTGGTCCATAGCGAATATTTGCGCTAGAAGAGGATACAATAGCGATTACTGGTGTTGGAGTAAAAGTTGGGGTTATTGAAGGAGTAAATGTGCTTGTTGGTGTAGGTGTGTACGTGAAAGTGGGTGTGAATGTAGGTGTAACTGTAGAGGTAAATGTGGGGGTTGTTGTAAGTGTTGGTGTATTTGTGATAGTGGGGCTAGGAGTAAGTGTTGGGCCAAATAACTGCCCTGGACCACAGCCAGAGAGAATCAAAGAAAGCAATAATATGAGAGTTGATTTTATATAGATACCCATTAGTTTCCCTTTCGTCACAGAATAACCGTTGAACCATTGGGCGGAAGGTATTATATGCAAAACGCCACTCGCAATTTTTGCGAGTGGCGTTTTTGATGCTGTCGTTAGTGTTGTCACGCGTAAATTGCGTGGTTGATAATTAGATTCTTCCCACCGATAAGTTCATTTAAAATATCATGACTCCACTGCAAAAAGGGTAAGTTCACCCTCCTCAAAAAGCGGATTCTTTAA
>CAZLNX010000033.1:0-28436 GCA_964560795.1 uncultured Anaerolineales bacterium
AAAATCATTGCGCCTATTATAGCTGCCTTTCGGATTTATGCACCAAAGCCTATTTAATCTACTAAAGATTGAATTATTCGATCAAGCTTCTCATTCCATAAATGCTTTCCTACTTAGGAGTATCGTAGCTCGATAGGAGGTGGTGTATTGAACTTTAGTTCTGTTGTTGAATTCAGGGTATGATTTATAGGAGGAAGAAATTGTGAAGAAACCTAAGATTACAAAATTTGATATGGAAAAGACCCACCCGGCGATTCCGAATGCTTATGAGCAGTTAGAAAAAGGGCGCATCTCTCGTCGTGAGTTTTTGCGTTTCTCAACGCTGCTTGGCATGTCTGCGGGTGCGGCACAGTTTTTGGCAGCTTGTGGCGCTCCTGAAGAAGCAGCCCCCGCTGAAGAAGCAGCCCCCGCTGAAGAAGCAGCTCCTGCCGCTGGTGGTATCAAGCGTGGTGGTACATGGACAAGCTCCATGCAGCTCCAGTTACTTGATCACCCAGCCCGCCTATCCTGGGTTGAGGGAGCCAACGTCGTCCGTCAGATTTGTGAATACCTGACTTTGACAGGCCCAGATAACATCACCCGACCGTACCTGCTTGAGAAGTGGGAAGCCAATGATGATGTCACCGAATGGGATCTCTATCTCAATAAGGGCATCAAGTTCAATAACGGTGATGAACTCACCGTCGATGATGTTCTGTTCACCTTTGGTGAGTGGCTGAATCCCGATGTTGGTTCGTCCATGTTGGGATTGATGGCCTATCTGAGCGGCATGCAGGATGTCGAGAAAGTGGATGATTACCACATAAAGTTGCACATGCAATTTGGCGATATCGCAGTGCCCGAGCACCTCTTCCATTACCCAGCTGTTGTCCTGCATCGTGACTTTGAGGGCGATATCATCAAGAAGCCTGTCGGCACTGGTGCATTCACCCTGGAAGAGTACGCCGAAGGCGAGCGCGCAGTCTTCAAGCGCCGCGAGGATTACTGGCAGATGGGCGAAGATGGCGATCCGCTGCCTTATCTCGATGAATTGATTTATGTCTCTACGGACAAGGATGCTGGCGTGGCTGCGCTGCAATCCGGTCAGGTGGATGCGCTGTACGATCCGCGTCCCACGGATTTCAATGCCTTAAAGGGCGTGGAAGGTTTAACCATCACCCCGGCCAGCACTGCTCAATGTCTGCTTGGTCGCCTGCGTGTAGACCTGGAACCTTGGGATGATGTGCGCGTTCGCAACGCTCTCAAGATGTGCCAGGATCGCGCTAAGATCTTGCAACTGGCTTACTTTGGCGAGGGTGACCTCTCATTGGACGCCCATGTTGCTCCTGTCCATCCATCCTACTGCGAGAAGGACATTCCCGCATACGATCCCGAGGGTGCCAAGGCGCTGCTCGAGGAATACGCCGCGGAGAAAGGTATCGAGCTGCCTCTCAAAGTTACCCTGGCTACCAAGAACGACCAGGCTGAACCCGAGATTGCTCAGGCCTTGAAAGAACTGGCCGAACCGGCTGGCTTCGATATCGAATTGGATATCACTGAACCATCTGGTTATTGGGATCGCTGGACTGAAGTTGACTTGGGGATCACTTCCTGGACCCACCGACCACTGGCCACCATGGTTCTTCCGTTGGCTTATACGGAGGAATCAATCGGTGCCTGGAACGAGACCCGCTGGTTCGACTCTGAGTTCGAGGAAGTTCTGCGCGAGGCTCAGGGAACGCTTGATGTTGAAGCCCGCCGTAGCCTGATGTGCAAGATCGAAGACATCATGCAAGAACGCGGCCCGATCTTCAACAGCTTCTGGAAGAGCGTTTGGAATATAACCAACTCCACATTCCAGAACATCAAAGCCCACCCCACGGCCTACGACTTGCTCTACGACGTCTGGAAGGATGAGTAAAGTTTCTCTAAACAGTTAATAGAAGAGAGGCCCGGCTTTAAAAGCCGGGCCTCTTGTCCAAAGGAGCAAATATATGGCCCGATTTATCATCCGCAGCATTATTTCAACCATTGTTACCATGCTCCTGGTTTCCATCGCCCTATTTCTCCTGATCGAAGTGGGCAGTGGGGATATCACAGTGAAGATTTTAGGAGTTTTTTCTACACCTGAGCAGCGCGCCTCTTATGCCGCTCAACTTGGCCTGGATGCGCCAGCCTGGCAACGTTATATTGACTGGTTGATAGGCAATGACTGGCGAGCAAGAAATAAGGTTGGCTATCCATTGGTTACAGCCATCAATCCACAGACTGGTGAGGCAGATTGGTGGGCTGATGTCGATGGCCAGTTGACCCGTTGGACGCTAGAAGAAGGCCGACTACTCGCTCTGAAACGTCAGGAAGATGGCTCGACCACTTCTCATATCTCTAGTGGTGACTGGCAGATCAATGAAGATGGCCAGGAATACTTTTGGGGGGTAGATGTCAAGAATAACGCTGTGATGTGGGTGCGTGGGGCAGGGGCTGAAGTCTGGGCGCTGACAAAAGCCGGCTTACGCAAAGAAGGGGATGGTCCAATGAAATATATTCCCCTTCGGAAGGGCCTGTTGCGCGGCGATCCTGGCATTTCCCTGCAATATGGCCGGCCTGTAGCTGTGACCCTGGTATCCCGCATTCGCAATACCCTCGTCTTGGCAGGTGCAGCCTTTGTCATCATTATGCCATTGGCGCTCTTTTTTGGGATATTGGCGGGCATCAATGAAGGCAAACCGTTGGACCGCATCATATCTATCACGAGTCTTGGGTTTACGGCGACACCAGAATTCGTCACGGGGATCTTTTTGATCATCATCTTTGGAGTCTGGCTCAAGGTACTGCCAGCGGTAGCTATATTCACCAGTCCCGATGCCATATTCCAAGATCCTAAATTGCTGGCATTGCCGGTGCTCACGCTTACGGCAGTGGAGTTAGGCTATATTGCCCGGATGACCCGGGCTAGCATGGTTGAAGTCATGGATTCGGCCTATATCCGCACAGCGATCATCAAAGGAATGCCAATTTCCCGAGTAGTATTCAAGCATGCCATTCGCAATGCACTCATGGCTCCTATCACCATCATCATGTTGCATGTCAACTGGTTAGTGGGCGGTTTGGTGGTCGTGGAAGTGATCTTCGGCTATCCTGGGCTGGGATACTATATCTATAAGTCTGCCATTTTTGGTGATTTCAATGCTGTAGAAGCCGCTGCTATGGTTACGGTAGCAATCGCCATTATCACCCGTTTACTGGGAGACCTGGCTTATACACTGTTGAACCCACGTATTCGTTATTCGTGAGGAGGAGAGAATTATGGCTGTAAAAACAATGACGCAACCAGCTTCGCGACCGTCTCGACTCCAGAAGATGTGGAAGAGCATGTCCATCATCTTCGAATCGCGAGTAGCGACAGTTGGTATGGCGATGGTGCTTTTCTGGGTGATCCTGGCATTGATTTCACTATTTTGGACGCCCTTTGATCCCAACGCCTCTGATTTTATTCAGAATCAAGGACCCAGTGCACAAAATTGGCTCGGTACTGATCATTTAGGACGAGACCTGCTTTCGAGGCTGATGCAAGGAACGCAGGTTATCTTGTTGAAGACGCGTTTACCTGGGGATGCTGGAATTGCCATACCAGGCGGTGTAGCCATCTGGGGGGTTATTGGCTCGCTGACATTGGGTTCAATTTTGGGCCTCAATGCCGGCTACCGTGGAGGTTGGTGGGATCAGATCATTATGCAGGTATTGGATGCGCTGATCGCTTTCCCCCGTATTGTTCTCTACCTTGTGGTGATCGCAGCCTTGGGGCAGGGAGACTTGGTAGTCATCCTGGCGATAACCATTACTGGAGCACCGGGCGTAGCCCGTCTGGCTCGTAGTTTAGCAATGGATATCAAGACCCGCGACTACATCAGAGCAGCTGAAACACGCGGCGAGAGCGTCTGGTATATCATGTTCCGAGAGATTCTACCCAACGCACGTGGACCTCTGTTGGTGGATGGTATGTTGCGAGTAGGTTATGCCATTTTCGCCATCGGTACTCTCGGTTTCCTGGGGATTGGACTACCACCACCTGACCCTGATTGGGGCAACATGGTCAACGAAGCCCGCAGGAATATCTTTTCCAATCAATTAGCAGTGATGTGGCCAGCCCTGGCCATCGCTTCGCTGGTAATTGGTCTAAATCTCTTTGCAGACGGATTGCGTGAAGAGATGACCAGGTATCAAAAGTGAGGAGGTCATGATGACAGAATTGAAACAAGCACCTCCTGTTCTAAAACTTGAAGATGTAGCCGTTGCGTATAAAGTGCGCGGCGGTGAAATTGAAGCCGTTCAGAATGTCTCCTTTGAGATTAATCGCGGCGAAACCCATGGCATTGTCGGTGAATCTGGTTGTGGAAAAAGCACCGTAGCCTGGGCAGTGCTGAATTTCCTGGGAGCCAATGGATACGTAAAACGCGGCAGTATCAAATTCCAGGGTCAGGAGCTGGTCGGTGTGACCGGAGAGGAACTTCGCCGGTTGCGAGGCGACCAGATCGCCATGGTCTACCAGGACCCCATGCAGGCTCTCAACCCATCCATGCGTCTCGGCGATCAGATGTCCGAGGTGTTGACCGTTCATCGCGGCATGGAACTGAAAGAAGCCAATAAACGCTGCATTGAAATGTTGGAACGGGTCTATATGCCCGATGCTGCCAACGTGATGAAACGTTATCCCCACCAAATCTCTGGCGGGCAGCAGCAGCGTGTGGTCATAGCCATGGCGCTACTCAACAATCCTGCCTTGCTCATCATGGATGAGCCTACCACAGCCCTGGATGTAACTGTCGAGGCCGCAGTGCTGGATTTGATTGCAGAACTGCGTCGGGATTTTGACACCGCTATTATGTATATCACTCACAACCTGGGCGTTGTCGCCCGGGTATCAACCCGAGTGGGTGTTATGTATGCCGGTGAGATGGTGGAAAGAGCTACCGTCGAGCAAATCTACAAGAACCCATTTCATCCCTACACACAGGGATTAATCCGTTGTGTACCTAAGTTGGGTGCCGATAAAGCCAAGAGTGTGCTCTATCCCATCCGTGGCCGCGTACCTCCCCCAGATAATCGCCCCGTGGGATGTGTTTTTGGTCCCCGCTGTGATTATATCCAGGAGCGCTGTCGCGAGGAGAGGCCGCAATTGCGCCAGATGCCCAATGGTGCCATGACACGCTGTCACTTTGCTGAAGAGATCGATGCTTCCCAGTGGACGCCTTCCGAAGATATCATACCGCCTTCGATTGATGTCAAAGAGTTCGCTGCAGAGTCCATAATCTCGGTCGATGACCTGAAGAAGTATTACGAGGTTCAGGGTAGTTCACTGAGAGATGTCATCGGGCTTGGGGAAAAACGTTATGTAAAAGCCGTTGAAAGTGCCAGCTTTGATATCCCCAAAGGTACTACCTTAGGAGTGGTGGGCGAGTCCGGTTGCGGTAAGAGTACTTTGATCAAGACCATCATCGGGCTGGAGGACACCACTTCTGGTGAAGCCAAGTTCCTGGGATTTGATATCACCGACGATATCTCAAAACGTGATGAAAGCCTGATCCAGGAACTGCAGATGGTTTTCCAGAACCCCGATTCGACCATGAACCCCTCCTACACTGTTGGGCAGCAGATCGGTCGACCGATGCAGCGTTTTAAGACCACACCCAAGGACGAAATCCGTGGAGAAGTAGTCAAGCTCTTAGAAGCAATGCGGCTGGGCGAGAATTACTTTGATCGGTTGCCTCGCCAGTTGAGTGGTGGTGAGAAGCAGCGCGTCGGTATTGCCAGAGCCTTGGCCAGTCATCCTGACCTGGTTCTGTGTGATGAGCCAGTCAGTGCGCTGGACGTTTCCGTTCAGGCCGCCATACTCAATCTGTTGCTGGAAGTACAACAAGAATTCAACACCACGTTGATCTTTATCGCTCACGATTTGAGCGTAGTGAGATTCTTTTCCGATCAAGTCGCTGTGATGTATCTAGGGCAGATCATGGAAATTGGCCCCGCAGAAGCCATCTACACGCCTCCTTATCATCCTTACTCTGAGGCCTTGCTCTCAGCTGTACCGATCCCTGATCCTACGGCTGTGCAAAAACACATCCGTTTGGAGGGTAACGTGCCTAGCGCCATCAATCCTCCCAGCGGATGCCGCTTCCATACGCGCTGTCCCCGTAGGGAACTGCTTGCGGATGGCGGAAAAATCTGTGAGATAGAGATACCGCCCTGGCGCGAAGCTGCAGAAGGTCATCGCATCTTCTGCCATCTACCATTAGAGACATTACGTACCTTTGATCCAGTAATTACCCAACCAACGGAGGGATCCTAGCCATGTTAGTAAAAGATTACATGACGCGACACCCGATCATGATTGCGCCCGAAACACATGCGTCTAAGGCGCAGAACATGATGATAGAAAACGACGTTCGTCATTTACCTGTTGTTGGTGATGGCAAGCGGCTTTTGGGGTTGATCACCCGAGAACGACTTAAGGTTCCCCCGACTGATCTTGGCAGTTTGAATGTTTGGGAGATCAGCCGCCTTCTAGCCAATCTGCAAGTAAAGGATGTGATGATAAAAGAGAAAGATCTTTTCACCATCGATCCATATGCTACCATCGAAAATGCAGCCCAAATAATGATCAAAAATAAAGTCGGCTGTTTGCCGGTGGTCGAAGATGATATCGTAGTAGGCATCATCACAGAAGTGGATATGTTGGCCGAATTGTCTGATCTGTTGGGGGGCAGCGTGCCAGGTGTACGGGCCACGATCCGCGTTCCAGATAAGGTCGGAGAATATGCCAAAATCACCAGCATCATAGCTGAGAAGAGTTGGGGGATTTACACCAGTGGTGGTGTTCCTTCTCCCAAGCGACCAGGTTACTGGGATGTGGTTATCAAGGTGCGTAACGTGTCCAAAGATGACTTGGTTGCGGTGCTCGAAGAGATAGATGGACAAGAAGTTATAGATGCACGCGAGGTTTCCTAAAACTATTCTCGCGCCTTGCTAAATTGTATCCAGCCTTGTAAAGGTTATTTGCCTTTGCGAGGCTGTTGCTTTTTTGAGCAACTGTATATAATAAAATCTTGGTGGATTGCCAAATCCGCCATTGTGCACTGGATATGTTCGACTTCGCTCACTACAGGTTTGACAATCCAACGGGAGCATTTGTGATCAATAGAAATAGTAGGAGGAACACAAGAATGACCCAAATCACCGTCAATGACAAATTTTATGGTGGCGCACAATATAGCCGTCTCTCACCCGAACAATGTCAGAAGATGCATAATGCCAGCCTGGAGATCCTATCGCGGACAGGAGTACGCTTGTACGATCAAGAAGCGATTGATTTGCTGAAGAAAGCTGGCGTCTCTATCTCCGAAGGCAATCGCGCTCGCATTCCCGCTGGCCTAGTGGAAAAGGCCTTTAGTACTGTGCCCAAGCGGGTGACGCTCTATGATCGTAACGGACAGGCTTCCATGTTCTTAGAAGAAGGTCGTTGCTATTATGGGCCCGGCTCCGATTGCATCAAGATCATTGACCACCGGAATGGTGAAAGACGACAGCCCGTGCTTCAAGATGTCGTTGATGGCATGACGGTTTGCGATACCCTCTCCCACATTGATTTTGTGATGTCGATGTTTCTTCCCTTTGATGTGAACGAGATGGTATCAGATCGTTACCAGATGGAAGCCATGCTCAATACCACCACCAAACCTATCGTCTACGTCACCAATGAGTTCTCTGGATGTGTTGATGCCGTTGAGATGGCTGAAGTGGTCGCTGGCGGGGCTGATGCGTTGAAATTACGACCTACAGCGGCATGTTATATCAATGTAACCACCGGTTTACAGCACAACCAGGAAGCTCTGCAAAAGTTGCTCTTCCTTGCTGAGAAGGGCTTGCCTGCGTTATATATTCCCGTGGCATTAGGGGGCGTTACCGGGCCGATTACCCCAGCGGGCTCGGTTGCTCTTGCCAATGCCGGGGTGTTGGCTGGCTTGGTGCTATCCCAGCTAAAGTGTGAAGGGGCTCCCTTCATCACATCTGGGATGAGCGGTAAAGGGATGGACATGCGCACAATGATCCAGCCTTATTGTGGCCCTGACTCTTTAGGGATTTCTCACGCTGTTGCTCATCATCACAACTTGCCCATGTTCGGTTTGGGCGGCTGTGCAGACTCCAAACTGGTCGATCAACAGGCTGCCGCCGAGGCTGCCATGACATTGATGGCTGAAACTTTAGGTGGTGCCAACTTGATCCATGATCTGGCGTATCTTGAGTCAGGATTGTGTGGATCGCTGGCCCAGTTAGTGATTTGCAACGAAATGGTCAGTTGGATCGAAAAATTAGTGGCACCTGTTGATGTCTCTGATGAAGCCTTGGCGCTTGACTTGATTGACGAAATTGGCCCGGATGGATCCTTCCTGGATAGCGACCATACTATGAGCCATTTCCGAGAGCGCTGGTATCCTGAAGTGTTCGAGCGTGGAAATTATGACCAATGGATGGATGCGGGCGGACTCAGTTTGGGTGAGCGCGCTGCCAAACGGGTGGATACTATTCTCGAAGAGCATCAGCCCAAACCGCTGCCCGAGGATATTCAAGAAGAGATCCAGGCGATTATCAAACGTGCCGAAGAGAGTTTTGGTTAAAAAGTTAATAACCCAGTTTCTCGAAGAAACCGGGTTACTTTTTTTGTTGAGCGCCCTGGTGCATCTCTAAAATATTTGCTGCACCAGCGATAACGTCACCGGTACTGTGATAAACGCCAGGCCAGTTTGCATAGTGACAATAGCGGCCATCAACGGCGCATCACCACCCATTTGTCGCGCCAGGGTATAAGATGATGATGCTGTTGGCATAGAACCGACCAAAATTGCTACCATTGTTGCTAACTCTGGCAGTCTAATCGCATAGGCAAGAACTAGGATCACGCCTGGAAATATCAACATTTTCCCGCCAATTGATAATAACATTGGAGTTGTTGCTCCCTGCATGGCTCGCAAGCGAATATTAGCCCCGATACACAGCAATACCACCGGCAGAGCCGCGCCACCCAAAATCTGAGTGATATCATGGATTATGGGAATTTCACCGATCTTTGCCAGATTGACACCAAGCCCAATCAATACGGAGATCAAGATCGGATTTCTGCTTAAATCCCGCAGGATGGCGCGCCCAATATGTTTCTGGCTTTTTCCCTGGATGATCGTTACCATTAGAGAAACTACAGTGATGTTGGTGATTGGGATCAGGATTGCGGCAATCAGTGCAGCCAGTGATAATCCCTGATTGCCGAAGAGCCTTTCGGCCATTGCCAGTGCCACAAAGGTATTGTGCCGGGCGGAACCCTGCAGTACGGAGCTGGCAACCGGTCTATCGAGTTTGAACAACCAGGATGTACTTACGGAGAACAAGACCGCGCTTCCGAATCCCCCAATGATCACAAGTGCATAGGAGCTGATCAACGAACTAGATAACTCGATGGTCGAAGTTTTATAGAACAGCAGCGCTGGGAATAGCACCCAATAAACAAGCTTATCGTTCAGGTTCCAAAACTCGACACTGGGGATGCCCTTGCGCCACAGTAGTTGCCCTAGACCAATCAAGAGAAAGATCGGTGCAATCGACAGAAAAATATCAAGCATGATTCAGAACCTGATACCCAATCCTCGTTTACTTTTCTCCAAGCCGTTCTGCCAATATTTCGGCAATAACCTTCTCAGCTTCTTCAGGTAATGGGGGGACTTCATGCGCGGCCAGGATTTCCTTGGCGCGCTCGTTGGCGCGGGTGAACATATCCTTCGATCCAGCCTCTCGCCAAACGTCGTATTGCCAGCGGTCAAGGATCTTGGGCGCCCACTGGGCAGTGCGGAAGTTGTCCATGGTGTGATCATCGGCCAGGAAGCCTTCGCCGGGAGTGACGCGTGCAATTGCTTCGAGAGCAAGAGTCTCTTTGTTTACCGGCAATCCACCCATTAGGAAGCTCGTCATGCGGATGATCTCATCGGCAATGACCAGCATCTCCATCGAAGAAGTCGAACCATATTCAATATAAGCAACATCATGTACCAACGTAATGCGTGATAGATAGGCATTCATAATCGAGAAAGTGGCTTCCACCCCCGCCTGCGTGTCGACAACCTTGCTGTCCGAAGCGCCGCCATACCCCCAGACGGGTAAATTGTAGTAGCGGGCTAGCTCGGCCCAGGCACCCATACCCAGGCTCCAATCGGGGCTGCCGTAGCTGACGATGGTAGTCTTCATATCCAGGGCAGCGGTGTTCATACCGTAGAGGAAAGGCGCACCGGGCTGGACGAGTTGCGTGATGATCAACCCCAGCAGACATTCAGCGTTGCCTAAGGCCACCGCTCCTGCTACCGTGATTGGCCCGCCGCCACCTGTGTTTGTTGAGGGGATATAGGCCGCAGGGATTCCTTTCTCAGCACAAAAGATATGTTTTTGCAGGGATTCTTCGATGATATAAAGTGGTGAGATCGGTTCGGCGTAATGCAACAGGATCGGCTTCTCGCGCAAAGCTTGCTCGCTGCCCATTACCGCCGCGGCGATGCGGTGGATATCTTCCATATCCTTGCGATTTTGTGCGGTATAAACATTGGGTTTGATCGAGCCGCGCAGCATGCGGATGAAGGAGTGGATGTACAGGTCATCCGCGGGTACATCTGAGGGATTGCCCATCGACATGACGAAATCGATGTTATCTAGGGCGTCACTCAGGCGAGCAATATCCTCGACATCTTGAGCAACGGATCGACGGCGTTCCCCACTTTCAATATCCAATGTGAACGTCGTATCAGAGCCTGTGCCAAAGAAAACTTTGCCTAGTTCCAAAGGCATGCTCATTTCTCCTAGACGGTTATGCATAGGGATGCGTGAGGGAGTCTTGTCGATGGCATCGGTGACCAGGTTCTCAGGGATTTTGATGCGCCCATTCGACTCCCGTGCCCCGGCCTCGAGTAGTAAATCTCGACCTTGGGGATCTCCCATCTTTACGCCGGTTTGGCTGAGTATCTCCAGGGTGGCGTAATGGAGTTCTCGAACCTGCTCGTCAGAGATCATACGAAGAGTAGGCTTTAGGGTAGGAATGGGGATTTGCTCAGTCATTGTGTTGTCTCCAAATTGAATTTGAATGCAGTTTTCGCTGATACTTTGCGTGCCTGGGGCAAACGCCGATGAAAAGATAAAAGAAATCAGAGTAAATCTGCGTAGATCAGCGTCTAATTATTTTGGTGATGTTAGCTCTCTAAATCCCAAATCGATTTCTGATCCAATTATCCGTTTCCAGATCAATCGGTTGCGCTTTGTGTTCTGCCAAGATTTGCCGGGTCAGGCCTCTTGCCCGCTGCCATGCATCTTGGGAACCGTCCTGGGACCAATCATCCCGCCCTTGACGATCAAACACTTTCGAAGGGAAGTAATGTTCGCTGCGCAAAAAATCCAGTGTGTGATCTTCGAGCAGAAAGTGCCCGCCTGGGCCAACTTGATCGATGACATCCAGGGCCAGTGTTTCTTCATTGATCTCGATGCCACGCACCGCCCGCATGGCCATGCCCAATACTTCATTGTCGATGACGTACTGTTCATAGGCGATGGTGGACATATCTTCAAGCATCCCGGCGGCATGATGGATGAAGTTGGCTCCTGATAAGGCTACCTGAATGACAGATTGAGCCTTCTCGATGCCAGCCTGGATATCAGGTAGTTTAGATTCGGTCATCCCAGCACTGTTATAGATGGGCACCTCATAATAGTGGGCCAACTGCGAAATGGCCGCGTTGCACATGCCCAATTCAACAGTACCAGCCAGATATTTACCCGTGCGCATATCGGCGGTGGCTGGGATGGGGCCAATGATCACGGGGGTGCCTGGTTCCACCAATTGAGTTAGCGTTAGTCCAGCCAATTGCTCTGCGTTCAATTGCGCCAGCATCCCAGCCAGGGTGATGGGGGCTGTTGATCCAGCCATGGGCGCAGCCGACAGCACAACCGGCATGCGTTGTTGGCAGACTTCGATCAGCAGTGTGGTTACATCGGTGGCGAAGTTAAGCGGGCTGACCATCCAACTGGTGATGAAGGAAACGATGGGACGCTGGCGTAATTGTTCGTGTCCCCCCGATATTTTTTCACACATCTCGACGATGTCGCGAATTCCTTGGATTGTATAGACACCGGCTTGTACGTGCTTGGTGGTGTGCCCCAGGGCGGTATAGTATTTCTCGATTTCGACTCGTTCTGCAGGCAAATCTTTGGGGTAGATGGGGATCAGGTAAAAATGGATATTCTCCAACGCGTCGACGAGCCGCGCCATATCGGCTACATCTTGAAGAATGGCATCCCGAATTCTCTCTGTCTCCAGATCTAAAACTTGCAGTGCAGCACCGCCTGTACCGATGTGGACGCGTTTACCCTCCAGAATGAGATCATTGTTTGGGTTCCGGCCAGCCAGCACAACCCTTGAAGGGGCTTTGTTTAAAGCATCCTCCACCAGGGCTTCTGGGATGCGCACGCGGTTGCCGTCAATCTCTGCCCCGGCTTCTTTAAAAAACTGTAAGGCTTGATGTTCTTCCACTCTTACGCCAGTCCTTGATAGGATAGCTAACGAGGCGCGATGGATTTGCTCAACCTGTTCATCGGTAAGCGGTTTATACTGCCCTCCAACGAAACCTTTATTGGCCATATTGTTTCCTTTTGGTGGTTATTGTAGATATCCAAGTTTTCTGGATATCGTCTGAGTGGCTTCTGTAAGTGGTAAAACGAACTCGTCCAGCGTATCTGAATCCATACGGTACGTGGGTCCTGAGATGCTCAAAGCGGCCACAACCTCGCCGCTACGATCCCAGATGGGCGCGGCGATGGCGACAAGACCCTCTTCGAATTCCTCATTCGAAATTGCATAACCCTGATCGCACACCTCAGCCAAAGACATTCGCAGAGTGATTGGGTCGGTTATGGTGTGTTGCGTATAGGCATTGAGCGGCTGAGTTAGGATTTTCTGGCGCTGTTCGGGGCGCATATGAGTCAACAATATTTTCCCGGTAGATGTGCAGTGCAGCGGCGTTCTGCGTCCAAGCTGACCAGCGTAGCGGATCGATTTTGGGCTGCGAATGGTTTCGATGTTGATACAGGTTTTACCATCCAGGATGGAAATATTGATGGTTTCTTGGGTAATATCTGCTAGATATCTGAGTTGTTCTTGTGCAGCTTGACGTAGATTCTGCCTTTCCAGAACCACACCAGCAAGGTTAACTAAACCAAGTCCTAAACGATATTTACCCGTCTCAGCGCTCTTTTCAACGAACCCTTCATTGTGCAGTGCTGAGAGCAGGCGAGAGGTGGTGCTTTTATGTAAACTGGTTTCTCTGCTGATCTGCATGACCCCCAGGTCAGTCTCAACTTCTGTAAAACAGCGCAGAATCTGTGCAATTCGTTCGACGGTTTGGGTGGTAGAAGATGATTTTTTTTCCGACATGCTGAATTTTGAATATGTTGCAATTAGTGCAACGCTGTTTCATAAATGTGAAACTATTATAAGTGAACTCACCCCAGCTAGTCAAGTTTCTAAAAACTGGTTTTTTTGATTGCGATGCGATCGGCTGATAACGTATTTGTGGGTAGCAGCTTACCCGATTCAGGAACGCTGAACCGCTGATTTTAATGATTACACTGATGTATCATGCTCATAGCGTAATCATTAAAATCAGTCACTGCGTGTCAGCGATCCAATTGCCCTAACTGTTGGTTTAAGGTTTTAAAAATCCGCTCAGGCGTGGCAGGAATTTTCCGAATGCGAGCCCCAATCGCCCGCGAAACGGCGTTGATCACCGCCGGCGTCGAGGCCAGCATGGCGGTTTCTCCTAATCCTTTGGCCCCAAACGGACCTTTTAAACTCGGCACTTCGATGAAAATGGTTTCCATCTCCGGCATTTCATCGATCATTGGCAGGATGTAGTTCACAAACCCCGTAGTCATATCAGGGATGTATTCCTCATACAAGGCTGATCCGATGCCCATTAAGATCGAGCCTTCGACTTGGCCTTCAGCGCCCTGCTGGTTGATGACCCGGCCGACATCATGGGCGGCCACGAAGCGCTTCACCTGAACTTGACCTGTCTGAAGATCAACGATCACATCGGCTAGATGTGCCCCAGTGGCAAAGTGGGGAGTGTACATCGGACGGGTCCCCTCGGGGAATTCTGGGGAGGGGTCAAACACCCCCAGCACTTTGCGGGATTTACCCATTCTTTCAATCTCTTTGGCTATTTCTGCGAGTGAGGTTGATAGGGCAGAATTGATTTTGTTCTCGACACGATCATCCTTTACAATAAGCTCGCTGGGGTCGGAATCCAGCAGTTCGGCCGCGCAGGCGATGATTTCCATTTCTAGATTTTGCGCAGCCTGACAAACCGCATTGCCTACCCAATAAGTCGCTCGCGAAGCCCCTTGCACACCGCTGTCAGGGGTCAGGGCGGTGTCGGCGTTGACCATCTGGACGCGATCTCTGGAAACCCCAAGCGTTTCCGCGCCTAGTTGTGCCATGGTCGTGCCGGTGCCCTGGCCGTAGTCGGGGGCAGAACAATAGATGATGAAATGACCATCTTTTGATAGCTCAGCGTGAGCCTCGACACGCAAGGAGCCAGATTTGCCGAAACGGTACCACATGCCAGCCACGCCGACTCCTTTGCGATAGGGATTATTCCTTGTGTTGGCGTTGAACCGATCAGCCTCAGCCTGGAACTCCTGCAGGCGTGTCTGCAGGGCTTCGAGCACTTCTCTGTATCCGAGGGATTCTGCGATCGGATACCCCAGAAAGGTGTTGGACGATTGGCTGATCATATTCTTCAGCCGAAATTCCAGGGGATTTTCATCAAGTTCTTGGATCAATTCGTCCAGGGAACACTCTAAAGCAAATGTCGATTGGGGTGTACCAAACCCGCGGAACTGGCCGCATTTGGGTGCATTTGTGTAATAACTCTGGGCGCGGGTATCGACAGCAAGCCATTGATAGGCCCCGCCGCTGGCTACTACTCCATACTCTGGGATGTAATAGCCATCGGCGTCATAAGCCCCGGTATTCTGGTCGATGCGCACCTGCATGCCCGTCAAATGACCATCATGTTTGGCGCCAATTTTATAGTCGAGAAGATAGGGGTGCCGTTTTGGAGAAGCATCAAATGACTCGCCCCGGTCGAAAACCAACTGTACTGGTTTACCCACGATATAAGCAGCTAGTGCCGCAGCCAGGTTTGGCCACGGATCTTGCTTGCCGCCGAAAGAGCCACCCATAGGTGGAGTGATGAAACGCACCTGCCCAATATCTAAATCCAATATGTCGGCGATCCACCGCTGCTGCCAGTGGGGTTCATGGGTACTACCTAAAACAGTGACATACCCTTCATTGTCGATATGGCCTAGAGCTGATTCGCGCTCCAGGGCGCTGTGCTCTTGGAAAGCGGTTTTGTACGTGGCATCGACAATCACATCAGATTGTTCGAAGGCACGATCCAAATCACCATGGACGACTTCATGTGTGTTGAGTAAATTCCCGCTAGTATAGATTGGAACAGCCTCATCGGCTTTATCAATTTCAAAGGTGTGGGGCAAGGGATCATATTCCACCTTGATAGCTTGCATACCAGCTTGGGCTTCTTCTGGTGTTGTGGCGACTACCAGTGCGAAAGGGGTGCCCTTCATTTTGACAGTTTCCCCGATGGGGGTCAACAAAGGTTCATCTTGGCTGTAGCTGGGGAAACCGTTGACCCCGGGGATGTCATCGGCAGTGATGATGCGAATTACGCCTCGAAGATTGACAGCTTCTTGTGTGTCAATAGAGATCAAGCGGGCATGGTGGTGCGGGCTGCGCAGAACCCTGGCATATACCAGGCCAGGCATGTCGATATCTTCAACATACCTGGCTTGGCCGATCACTTTATCAAGCGAATCGATACGGCGAATATCCCCACCAATCGGTCGATTTTTCACTTTTTAGCCTGCGCGAGGATTTCTTGCACTTGGCGCTTCTTCTCAGGGGCTAAGGGTTTGGGTTGATGCTCAGCGAGAATCTCTTTGACCCTTGATGTCAAACGTTGGCCCAGGGTGGTGGCGCCCTCTTCGAGCCAGGTCGGGCGGATACTGCGGTCCAGCAAACTGGGATACCAGAAATCCTTGAAGCGGTTCATGGTTTGTTGTGTGTTCAAAAAGTGGCCGCCCGGCCCGACATTGTGGATTTCATCTAACATCAGTGTGTCATCGTTGATCTCGATACCCTTCATTAGGTTATCTGTCAGAGCAATCAACTCTTCGGTCAGGACGATCATCTCAAAACTACAGGTCAGGCCGCTCTCCATATAACCGACATCGTGGATCAGGTTGGCGCCGCTGAATTTCGCCATCATCACAGACAATAAAGATTCTAAGGAAGCTTGTTCGTCCATAACCTTGGCATCAGTGCAGCCAGCATATCCCCAGGTCGGAATTCCGTAATAGCGACCAAGTTGGGCAATGGCAGATTTGGTGAGTTGGAACTCTGGCGAGGCGTAGCAGATTTGGGCGGCTTTCATGTCCATGTGGTGCAGGCCTGCGCCAAAGATATAAGGTGCACCCGGTTTGGTTAGTTGATGCACCACCAGGCTGCTGAAGATTTCGGCAACCGACATCGCCAGACCGCTGGCCATGGTGATTGGCCCGGTGCCACCCATCAACGGGGCGGGAGAGTGCACGATGGGCAGTTCGTGCTTGGCCATCAGCATCAATTTGTCCACAGCAGTATCAGATTGTTGCAAGGGTGAGCTGGGTTCGGAATAGAGCAAAATGCTCTGTCGTTCTCTCAGGGCTTCGTGACTCCCTGCTACAACGGCAGCCATATCGATTGCCCGCTGGCAGCTCTCCAGATCATTGGTCACGAATACAAGGGGCTTGGTGGTGTGTTCCAACATCAGCGCCATCTGGGTATCGTAGGCCAGTTCTGAGTCTACGTCGGTGGGAATGCCGATGGACATCACGAAATCGATATTGGGCAGCGCATCGCAGAGATGGTAGCCGTTGACAATATCTTGGGTGAAAAATGTTCGATGCTTCCTGGTTTCGTGATCCAGCAGATTGATGCAGTCGGAACCCGTGCCGAAGTTGACTGTGCGGTCCTCGAGGAAAACCGTCGGCTCTCCATTGCGGTCGCACATGATCACCCGGCTGGGTGCGGAAGCGATAGCATCTTCTACCATTCGAGCGGGAAATTTGACCAGGTTGCCATCACTGACGAAGGCACCTGCATTCTGAAGAAGATCAACTGCGCCCTGGTGGAAAAATCTTATACCCGTGCGTCTCAGCACCTCTAGTGCTGCCATATGCAGGTCTCGCATTTGGCTCTCGGAAAGGACGGAAAATTGGGGGGATTGGAATGCAATCGAATTGACGTTTCTCATGGCGTGCTCCCTTTGAAGATGATGTACAATATTTTAATTATTGTAACTGATACTCGGATGTCTTTTTCAACGAAATTCCCGCAATTCACAAAATTGCGGTGTAAAGCATGTTTTATAAATTCAGGAGTTACGCAGATGGAGAGTGTTTCTAAATTGAAGCCCCCCCAACCCCCCAATTCTGGGGGGAGATTGCCCTGGATTCCCCCCAAGGTTGGGGGGCGAGGGGGGCAAGTGCGTAACTCCTGAATTTTTTGGTAGCTTTGCCAACAGGGAAGTCTGAACTCTGAAAAAAACAGGTTACTTCTTTTTCGCTGTAATAACAAATTTGAAGAGGTGAAAAATGATCGAGACACACGGCATGAACATGACTAGCGCTCACTACGCCCGTATGGGAGGCGCAGAGTGCGAGAAGATCCACACGGCCAGCCTGGAAGTGCTGGAGCGTATCGGTATCGAAACCCACGATGAGAAAGCCCGGGATTTATTGGTCAAGGCTGGAGCCAAGGCGGATGGCCAGCGCGTCCGCATCCCGGAGCATATGGTGACCAAAGCACTATCCACGGCACCCAAGCGTATGACCCTATATGACCGTAACGGCCGCGTGGCGATGCGAGCCTGGGGCTACAACTCTTATTTTGGCGGGGGATCGGATTGTCTCAATATTCTCGATCATCGTACGGGCGAACGTCGCCCAGCGCTACTGCAGGATGTGGTCGAGGCGTCTACCGTATTGGATGCGCTTCCCGAGGTTGATTTTGTGATGTCGGCCTTCCTACCCTCCGATGTGGACGACCGGGTTTACCCTCAATATCAGATGGAGGTTATGCTCAACAACACTACCAAACCCATAGTATTCGTAACCCCCGATTTTGACACTTGCGTTGCCAGCGTCGAGATGGCCGAGATCGTCGCTGGAGGAGAGAAGGCCTTTCAAGATAGACCGTTTGCGGTGTGCTATATCAACGTCACCAGCGGTTTGGTGGCCAATGAAGACTCACTCCAAAAATGTATGTACTTTGCGGAGAAAGGTTTGCCCCAACTGTATATTCCGCTCAATGCCGCAGGGATCAATTCGCCTGCCACGACGGCTGGGTGCATGGCAACCATGAACGCCGGAACCTTATTGGGCATTGTCTTGTCGCAGTTGGTGCGTGAAGGCTCCCCCATCGCTGTGCCGGGTTGGAATGGGGGCCCCTATAACTTACAGACCATGGTGGGCAACTACTGCCTGCCGGATGAGCAGGGCGTCGCCATCGCCATGGGCAAATACTACGATCTGCCGGTTTTTGGATTGGGCGGTTCAACGGATTCGAAAGCCCTCGACCAGCAAGCTGGAGCCGAATGCGCCTTGGGATTATTGTTCCCGCTGCTCACTGGCGCCAATATCGTGCACGATATCGGTTTTATGGATGCCGGTTTGCAGGGATCGCTGCAGTTGATGGTCATCGCCGACGATATGCTGGGATGGATCAGGGCTGCAACCGCAGGTGTTCCTGTGACCGATGAGACTCTTGCCCTGGATGTTGTAGAGGAGTTAGGCCCCGATGGCGATTATCTATCCCACGATCATACCTATCGACATTTCAAGGATGCCTACTATTCGAAATTAGCTGACCGCCAGATCTTCTCCGCCTGGGAGGCCGACGGTTCGACGACCATGGCTGAGCGCGCTGCACAGAAAGTCGATAACATCCTTGAAAACCACAAACCTGAGCCGCTGCCGGAAGAAATACGGCAGGAACTTCGGGCATATATTGAACAAGCAGTAAACAGTATCCAGTAAACAGTTATCAGATTATCCAATCTCTAATCTCCAATATCCAGATAGCGAGGATTTTATGGACGAAAATCAATTTTTTATGCGTGATTCTTGGGTTTATGACCCACAATCTGAGCAGTCTCAGCGACCAGATAAAAACCTGGGATTCGATACGCGCGCCTTACACGCCGGATATCACCCTCTGCAAGATATGGAGCAATTCCGCGCCTTTGTTCCGCCGATTGTGCCCTCGATGACGTATCCCTATAAGCAGTTTGATGAGATTCCCTATCCGGTCTACGGACGTACAAAAACGCCCACCGCGGCTCTGTTAGAAGAACGCCTGGCTTCATTGGAAGGCGGTGAAGCTTGTCTTACGGCTGCCTCGGGGTCGCAGGCTTTGTTCAACTTGATCTTTAATATGGCTCGGCCTGGGGATAATATTGTCACAACGCTGAACACCTTTGGTGAGGGATACAAGCAGGCAGCGACCATTTTCCCAGAGCGCTGCGGTGTAGAGTTCCGCTTCGTAGAGAATCCAGTTGACCCATGTTCTTGGGATCAGGAGATTGATGATAAAACCAAGCTTGTCTGGGTGGAGACGCCCAGCAATCCGACCCTCTTCGTCACTGATATCGCCGCCGTAGCGGATGTGGCTCATGCACGCGGCGTGCCCCTGATGGTCGATAACACCACCGCCACCGCCGCACTTCAAAAACCCATGGAACTTGGTGCGGATATCATTTTGCTCTCGATCACTAAATTCCTGTCTGGCAATGCCACGGTGTTGGGTGGCGCGATTGTGGGCCCGGAAGAATTGATTGAAGATGTGCGCTGGAATACCACCGAATTCGTCGGGGCGATCATGCAGCCCTTTGATTCCTGGCTGACCCTCCAATATTTAGAAACCCTATCCATGCGTATGGAGCGCCACAGCCACAACTCGCAGAAAATCGCTGAATTTTTGGTCGATCACCCCAAAGTCCAGCATGTCAACCACACTGGTTTAATAAATCATCCCCAATATGAACTGGCCCAAAAACAGATGTCAGGTCCGGGGGGATTGATGTCCTTTGTAGTCGCCGAAGGTGTGTCCGGTGCGGCCAAGGTGATGGATAGCTTCAAGTTGATCTGTCACGCGGTCACCTTTGGCACCAGCCGCAGCATCTGCATGCATCCCGCTACCATCACCCACGAGCATATGACTCCCGCAGAGCGCCTCGCTGTCGGCGTCGACGATGGGCTGATCCGCCTTTCGATAGGTCTGGAAAATGTGGACGACCTGATTGCTGATTTGAGTCAGGCTTTAGAAAAAATCTAGGTTGGGAAGGTGATTGGGAGATAACCTGGTTATTCTTCCATCATCTCAACAAGACGGGTTTCTAATAAACCATACCCCGTCTGGCGGATTACCAGAGGAAGCCCAAGGTATACCGCAATATCCTAGGCTTTCTGCTTGTATTCAGGGTCATCGCCTTGAGCCATATAAACAATGCGTTTATAGTTGCGGAAATAGATTTCTCGAAGCTCGGGGAAGCGATGTAGACCCATACTCTTGATGATCAAACCTTGAAAAGTCCGCACCATGAAATCGGTGAGGATATAAGTGCCAGGCTCTTCTGCCAAAAGATCGTTGAATAAATCTCCCCCATACATCTCATAACAATGTGGCCCAGCAATACGTTCGATATCCTCATAGCGATTCAGCATATTATCTAGAGCCCCCATCGAGCCGCAATCACCATAAACCACGATCAAGCGGTCATACTGCTCGCGCAATGCCAGGATGCGCTGCTCTACATGCGGCGCGATTCGTTCTGGGAAGACATGATCAATGGCTGGGACACCGATGATCTCAGCATCCCAGCCATATTTATTGACGATATCTGTCACTTCGCGGCCTAATGCGCCGCAGATGATCAATCCTGTAGTCACGCTGAAGGTCGTCTGCGCCTACGTTCTCTTTTACGGGCGGCTTTTTCCCCTTGCCGATTAGCCTGGATCCAGGCCATGCAGTTCTCGTCGTTGCCCATCAGGGCGTCCGCTGCCAGAATGGACTGTTTGATCTCCGCTTCCAAGGGGTTGGTAATCGCAGCCGTCATCCCGGCGGCAATCAGCATGGGAACAAAGGTCATATTGATGCCATTGCGATTGGGCAACCCAAAGGATACATTCGATGCTCCACAGACAGTGTTGCAGCCCAGTTCATCTCTCACCCGTTGGATAATTCGGAACACTGCTCGCCCGGCATCACCCTTAGCACCGATGGGCATCACCAGGGGATCAATGATCACATCCTCCTTGGGGATGCCATGATCCATGGCTCGTTCGACGATCATTTTGGCAACGCCAAAACGCACATCGGGATCGTCAGATATTCCAGATTCATCATTGGTGATGGCGATTACAGCGGCATTGTGCTTCTTAACCAGGGGGAGTACAGACTCCAAGCGTTCTTCTTCGCCTGTCACGGAGTTGACTAGGGCTTTACCCTCATATGCTTCCAACCCGCGCTGCAGCGCTTCCACAATCGATGAGTCGATGCATAGAGGTACGTCGGTGATAGATTGAACCATCTTGACAATTTCTTCAAGGACGGCAGGCTCGTCAATCATCGGAATCCCAGCGTTGACGTCTAGTATATGTGCGCCAGCCTCGACCTGGGCAATAGCATCCTTCTCGACGCGCTCGTAATTCCCCTCAGCCATCTCTGCAGCCAGTAACTTGCGCCCGGTGGGGTTAATGCGCTCTCCGATAATCGTGAAGGGCTGACCGGGTCCAATAAGAACGGTTTTTGTTTTAGAGCTAATCGTTGTTTGCATTTAGTTCTTTCCTAAGTAATCCTTACCGCGAAAACGCCAAGGGCGCAAAGAAAAAATGAAAATCTTGGCGATCTTTGCGTCTTCGCGGTTTATTTTTCTCGCACAGCAACTAATTGTTCAGTGCGTCAGCCATAGCCTTGATATGTTCGGGAGAGCTGCCACAGCAACCGCCGATCATTGAGACGCCAAATCCACTGACGTTCAGGGCATATTGCGCCATTACTTCCGGCGTGCCTGTGTAGACAATATCGCCAGATGCGTTGACTTCTGGGATGCCTGCGTTAGCTTTCGCAATGACGACAACCTCAGGATTAGCCTCTCGCATAGCTTTGACAGCTATCTCTAGTTCATCTGATCCGGTCCCACAATTTGCACCGACCGCCAAAACACCGACATCCATCAGCGTTTCAACTGCTTTGGCTGGGCTGACGCCCATCATGGTATGTCCATGGGTGTCAAAGGACATCGTTGCTGCGATCGGGAGATCGCTGACAGATTTTGCCCCTTCGATAGCAGCCTTGACTTCGTTGAGATCGCTCATCGTTTCAATCCAGAAAAGATCAACACCACCCTCTGCCAATCCCCGGGCTTGGTCTGCAAAGGCAGCTACGGCTTCATCGTAAGTCATTAAACCCATCGGTTCGAATAAAGATCCTGTGGGACCCATAGATCCAGCCACGACCACAGTATGGGGAGCGGCTTCTGCTTCGGCACGCGCACATTCGGCAGCAGCTTTATTCAACTCCACTACGCGATCCTGCAAATTGTGCAACTCCAGGCGAAAACGAGTGCCGCCAAAGGAATTTGTCAGGATGACGCGCGACCCGGCTTCAATATACGCTCGATGCACCGCTCGGACGCGGTCAGGGTGGATGATATTCCACTCTTCAGGAGGATCACCCTGAAGCAGCCCGGCATCCATCAACATCGTGCCCATTGCACCATCGAGCAGGATGGGCTTGCCAGAATTGAGTAGCTCTTTTATTGGATTCATATCCTACTGTCCTTTCCGAATCGCCATAAATTCCTTGGATTTCTCAACACCCACAGCGGCATCTTTGCAATAAGCATCCGCACCGATAGCTTCTGCGAAATCGTGATTCAAGGGGGCTCCGCCAACCAGCACAACGACATCATCTCGCAGGCCATTCTCTTTCAGGCCATCGATGACAATACGCATATAGGTCATCGTAGTTGTCAGCATGGCGCTCAACCCTAGGAGATCTGCATTATGTTCCTGGATCGCTTCGATAAATGTTTCCACAGAATTGTTGATGCCCAGGTTGACCACCTCGAAGCCGGCACCTTCCATCATCATCGAAACCAGGTTTTGACCAATATCATGGATATCGCCTTTGACAGTGCCAATTACCATTGTGCCCATTTTGGGGGCGCCCGATTCGGCTAGCAGGGGTTTGAGTAAGGCCATTCCTGCTTTCATGGCTTTGGCTGCCATTAATACTTCGGGGACGAAAAGGATGCCATCCCGAAAATCTACACCGACAACATCCATACCTGCGACCAACCCTTTGGTCATAATTTCTAATGGCCCTACATCACGTGAGAGTAGTTCTTCGACCTCTTCAATGACTTCGGCCTCTAAACCGTCGTAGAGATCTTCATGCATCAGTTCCAGGATTTCTTCAACGGGCATTTCTTTCAAGTTAATTTCATCATTCATCGTATACCTCAATTGATAATAATTGCTTTGCTCATGCGGTCTGCCGTCTACGTCGTCGACGATCTCGCTTAGTTGTATCTGGTTGTGCCTTGGGCAATATTCCTTCTAGATGGGGATAAGGATCGCTTTTGTGCGGTAGGTTCATTGCCTTGACAAACTCATCCTGGAAATCCGCATCGACAGCTGTTTCAATATAGCGTACCTGACGAGAAATATCACTTGCATCAATACGCTTTTGACGATTCAGTAGGGCGATACGGGCGCCGTCTCCTGCCGCGTTTCCAACGGCGTATACATTATCTAGTTTACAATCGGGGATCAATCCTAACACCATGGCATGTTTCGGGTCAATATAACTGCCAAAAGCGCCGGCCAGGATGATCTTGTCCACGCTTTGGATCCCAGATCGCATCATCAGGATTTTCGCGCCTGCGTAAAGGGCTGCCTTGGCTAACTGGATATTGCGAATATCATTCTGGGTTATTAGGATCGGTTTGCCTGTGGAGGATTGCTCTGCGGTGGCTAAGATATACGCCCCTTTGCGTTTTTCCTGACCCCATTGCATGGACGCGCAGTCCACCTCGGGGTTGAATCTACCCCCTGGGGTCAGCAGCCCTGCCAAATAAAGTTCAGCAACCACTTCAATAATGCCAGAACCACAAATTCCAGCAGCCAATTGCTTAGGCTGCTGATCTACGGGTACAGACTTCCCAATAATCCATTCATTCGACCAACGATCATCCCCAATTACGCGAAAACAGGGTTGCTTGGTTTCGGGATCAATGCGCACGCGCTCGATGGCCCCCGGAGCAGCGCGCATCCCCGAAGAGATCTGCCCACCTTCGAATGCCGGCCCGGTGGGGCTGGATGCGCTGTACATCCAATCTGGACTGCTAAGCACGATCTCGGCATTGGTACCCACATCCACGGTAAGGATGACGCCCTTCTGTTGATGGGGCTGTTCCGCCAGCAAAACAGCGACGTTGTCGGCACCTACATGTCCGGCTTCTGCAGGCAAAAGATGAGCGTTCGCTGCAGGGTGCAGTCGTATACCCAAATCGCGTGCCTTGACATCGATAACATCACGATTTGCCAGGGCAAATGGTGCCTCGCCAATTTCTTTGGGGCTGATATTTAGCAGTACGTGTGTCATGGTGGTATTACCCACCAGGACGATTTCATAGATTTCTTTCCGAGCGATTTTGGCTGAGCGGGCCGCCCGATTGGCCAATTTGTTGATAGCATCAATGATGGCTGTGTTCATTTTCTCAAGACCATCAGGCCGCTCAGTAGTGTAGGAGATGCGACTCATCAGATCTTCACCGTAGGAAACCTGGGGGTTCATCATCGACTCAGTCGCCAGTATTTCACCAGTGCGCAGATCACATAGATAGCTGGCGACAGTGGTGCTGCCTACATCCACGGCCAGCCCGTAAGCACCTTCCTGGAAGCCCGGCTGCACATCGATAACTTCGACTTCGTTCCAAATTGTGACTGTTACTTTCCAATTTCCCCGACGCAGAGTAGGCTGTAATTGGCGTAGCGTCTGGATATCGATCGATAAACCTTTAAGCCCCCATTGTACTTCCAGGGCATCCTGCAGGCGCCCCCAGTCGCCGCGATGAAAGCCCAGTTGGGCTTGATCAACCTCGACGTAAACCTGGCGAATTACTGGCATGATCTCGATGGCGCGTTCCGTGGCTGTTTTGCGAATGATCTGTTTTTGGGCGCGGCTTTCTTCAGGGACTGTCACCAACAAATCCCCCAAAATTCGGGATGCGCACGACATACGCCGGTCGCGGATGCCTTCTTTTTCTAGATAGGTTAATTCTTCCTCTGCTGGGGGTGAGATATGATTCGCACTCGAAACGATGCCATGTTTGGTAAATTCACCTTCTTCGATCTGCACCAGGCATTTGCTGCATTTCTGACGACCCCCGCAGACGCTCTCGATTTCCACACCTAACTCTATGGCTGCTTCCAATATAGTTTTGCCATGCTCAATCTGCCCTCGACGTCCAGAGGGCATTAAGATCAATGTGTGGGTTTGATTGTTTTCAGATGCCATTTCAAAAATTCAACGCAATAGAACAAATGCCCTGGTATCCAATAGATACCATTGCAGCATAAAACCTTGGCGTCTAAGCGTTACTTGTCTTCCAGCCTTGCCGCGACGGTTTTCCAGTCAATGCGTTGGTATTTATTTTCCAATTTAGTGACGATGGTTTCGGCAACTTCATCTGCTGTTCCGGTTAGTTCAACCTCGTCCTCCCATTGGAAGCCGTCTGTATACTCTGCGGAACCGACCAGACCTAAGGCCATAGCTGCGCTGTCGATAGCCACTTGGAAACGGTCTGAAAGCCGTTTATTTACTCGACCGTTCTCATCAGTGGCGCGCACCTGAGTTGGGATACCATGCCAACAGAGAATCTTGTATTTCGCCATAAGGGGGTATTTTACTTGGTTTTACTTTTTTTTGCCCCGATTTTTGATCTAATATAGGTATATTTTATCTAATATTAACATTATCAGTACACCGCAGCTCGCTCCACTTGGATTGCCAAATTCAAGGGAGATCTGGCGATCCTCTCAGAGCTATTGCGGTCTACTGATTATCGATTTCCGATTTCCTGTGCGTGACGAATTCTAATAAAGCCTCTTCAATTGCAGGGTCCAGGTCAGGGGGTTGATAATTTGTGAGTAGTTCTTTGTATTTTTCCTTACTCCCTTGGGATGCATCTTTTCTCCCATCCTCTACCCACTGGTCGAAAATCGAGTAATTGAACACTTTGGATTCATAGAAAGCAGTCTCAAAGTGTTTCGAAGTATGGGGTGTCCCAAGATGGTGACCACCAGGTGGAACTTCTCTAAGCGAGTCCATCGCCAAGCTATTCTCGGAGAGTTCTAATCCTTCCAGATATTTATGGTACATACCGAGTACTTCACAATCGAGGATAAATTTTTCATACCCGGCAGCCAGGCCATTTTCCAACCACCCGGCGGAGTGCAGAATGAAATTCACTTTTCCCTGGATCGCTGGCAGCATGGTCATCACAGAGTCATAACCTGACTGTGCATCTGAGATCTTTGAACTGGTGAACATGCCTCCACTGCGAAAGGGTAGGTGATAGCGCCGGGCAAGTTGCGCGCTGGCCAACAGAGCGATCTGGCTTTCGGGTGAGCCGAAGACAGGGATCCCGCTTTTCAAATGGACATTCGTCATGAACGAACCGTACACCACTGGCGCGCCAGGTTTGACCATCTGTGCATAGGCAATCCCAGCCAGGGCTTCAGCATTTTGTTGAATCAACGTTCCAGCTAGAGATACAGGCGCCATAGCACCCGATAGGATAAACGGTGTGATGATGGTGGCTTGTTTTGCACGTGCGTAGACCGTCAAAGCCTCCAACATGCGGTCATCGAATCGGCGTGGGCTGCTGACATTGATCAACGAGATCAAAGCCGGATTCTCACGGATTTCATCTACACTAAAGAGGATTTCAGCCATCTTGATACTGTCCTCGGCGTTCTTTTTTGACATGACTGACCCCATAAAAGCTTTATCACTGAATTTGATATGGCTGTACAGCATATCTAAGTGACGTGTTTCTTTAGGCATATCAACCGGTTCAACGATGGTACCGCCCGAATGATGCAGATAGGGAGTAAGATAAGCCAACTTGACGAAGTTCTGGAAATCTAGCAGGGTTGCATGCCGGCGACCGCGTTCCATATCAAAGACAAAAGGTGGGCCATACACAGGAGCAAACGTGAGATGATCCCCGCCAATGATCAGGCTATTCTTCGGATTTCGGGCCAGTTGAGTAAATTGTGAAGGAGCTTTTGAAATATATTCATCGATCAACCCAGGTTCAAAGAATGCCATATCCCCCCGAATTTCAGCGCCGTGTTCCTTTAGCGTTTGACGCGCTTCTTCAAGGTGGAAGGCAATCCCAACTTCAGCGAGGATCTGCATCGATTTAGTGTGAATGAGTTCGATAACCTCTTCTGCCACGATTTCATAGACTTGTAGCCTATGTATCGGTTGGGCCATTTTTGTCGTTTTCGCTGCACGCGCTCTGCGTCGTTCGCGTGGGTGTTCTCGTCGTCGCCTTCTTTGATTGCTCATCAAGCGCTCCTATGGGAATAAAATATTCTGCACAAGTATACACGAAAGGACGCTGATACATATCAGCGGCCCAAGCATTTAATTCCCATATACAAAGCGGGAGAAAGGCCAAGAAATGAGTGTGCTGCAGGCAGGTTATTTCGGAGTGAATGGATAGTTGCAATCGTCACAGACAATTGATGTTTTACAAAGAACTCTCTCGTTGATGCGAATTACCTTTGGTGGGTAGCAGTTGCATTGGGCAGTGATTTGCGGATCATCGCTTAGTTCTTTCATTGCCAGTTGATCAACGAGCAGGCTGGCTTGTATCAAGCCAGAGTTCTTTTTTATTGCATTACGCAATTTCTCAATATGATCACGCCAGCATCGAATAGATTCTGGTGCAAGCACCCATTTGAAGCGTTTTGACAAACCATCGCGAATCGAAACGAGACCATAAGCACGAGCAGGTCGCGTAAACCAGGGAGAGAAGCGGTCTACGTTTTCAATGACTTCCAAAATCATGCTCACGATCACGGATTCCGCGGCCTGATTAGGCACTGTAAGATCAGCCTGGCAGAATAGAGTTCGCAAGCCGGGTATTTTTGTAGATACATCGAAGCTTACA
>CAZLNX010000034.1:0-27600 GCA_964560795.1 uncultured Anaerolineales bacterium
TGGTAGGGTTAATGCTTGAACGCCAGGGCTATCAGATTAGCGCGGCTGATAATGGTGAGCGAGCCTTGCAAAAGGCTCAATCTGATCTCCCCAATCTGATTTTACTCGACGTGATGATGCCAGATATGAGCGGATACGAAGTTGCCAAGCGACTGCGTTCCAGTAAACGCACAGCAACGATTCCCATCATCATGTTCACCGCCAAAGCCCAAGTTGATGATAAAGTAGAAGGCCTCGAAGCTGGAGCTGATGCTTACCTGACAAAACCAACCCAGCCTCGCGAACTGCTTGCCCAAGTTAAAGCCCTTCTTGCCAGAACACCGACAACGGTCGTTCCCCAACCCGAGCCTGCTGTCCAAGTGGCTCCAACGCGCGGCTACATGGTTGGTGTCCTGGCCGCTAAAGGTGGCCTCGGTGTATCGTCGTTGGCGACAAACCTGGGTGTTTCGGTGCATAAGTTGACTCGTGAAAGTGTTGTTGTCGCAGATTTCACACCGGGAAGTGGGGATATTGGCATATCCCTAGGGCTTACATCACCCAACGGTGCCGCGCAACTGCTTCGCAAAGATGCCAAGATGATCACAACCATGGACATCCAAAAGCAAGTCGTTACTCACGACAGCGGCATCCATTTCCTGCCCGCGCCACAGCGACCTCGCGATGCAATTTATGGCACTCGCGTAGATCAGTTCAAAACCATCGCCCGACAGCTTCCCAGCATCGCCAAGTTCATTGTTCTCGACCTTGGCTCGGCTTTGTCGCCTGTCGCGCAGGCAATTCTTGAAGATGTCAATGAATTCATAGTCGTTGTTGAACCATCACCGCTAGGTGTTCAACAAACGAAAGCGCTAATTGACGATCTTGTCGCTTTAGGAGTAACCAAAAACCGCATTCGTGCCGCGCTGGTCAACCGCCAACGCACCAGTATGCAGTTGAATTGGTCAGACGTTCAAGAGGGAATTCAGCATCCCATTGCCACCGTAATCACACCGGCGCCAGACCTGGCCTATAAAGCGATTGAGATAAACATTCCGATGGTGGTACAACAGCCAACCAGCCTGACTGCGGAACAATACACAAAATTGGCGTCAACGATCATACAGCAATAACTTTCGCTTTCGCCATTATATGACAACTCGCCCCCAAGAAGCAGCTCTCGAAAAAGCGGTTCACCTGCTAAAAAACGCCAAACACGCTGTAGCGCTCACGGGGGCGGGCAGCTCAACTCCTTCAGGGATTCCAGATTTTCGGTCAGCGGGCAGTGGGTTATGGACCCGTTTCCTTCCCATAGAAGTGGCCTCACTTTCTTCGTTCCGGTATCAGCCGGAACGTTTTTTTGAATGGCTGCGCCCCCTGGCCAGTCATATGCTCAACGCCCAGCCCAATCCTTCACACGATGCCCTGGCTAAACTAGAAGCAAAAGGATACTTGAAGACAATCATCACCCAGAATATCGATGGCCTGCACCAGCGCGCTGGTTCATCACAGGTGCTCGAGGTACATGGGACACTCAACACGCTGACATGTGTGGGCTGCTACCATCAACATTCGTCGGCCGATTTTATAGACGCTTACATCGACCACGGAGAGATCCCTCGCTGCCCGGACTGCCAGCAAATCCTCAAGCCTGATGTGGTGCTTTTTGAAGAACAGCTTCCTGTAAAAATCTGGCTGAAAGCCCGTCAGTCTTGCGAGGCCTGCGACGTCATGATAGTTGCTGGCTCTTCGCTGGAAGTAATGCCCGTCGCTGGATTGCCAGCTAGAGCTGCTGAGAATAATGCTAAAATTATTGTTGTAAATAAATCGGAAACGTATGTCGATACACAGGCTGCTGCCGTATTGAGGGGCGATGTCGCCGACATCATTCCCGCCATCGCCACAAAATTGATCGATGACTGAGAAACCTAAGAACTCACAACTTTCTCGATATAAGAAGATTCTTTCCATTTCCAATGATTTGACATCGACCCTGGATTTGGATATTTTACTGAAGCGCATTGTTGAAGCGGCAGCAGAATTAACGGAATCTGAGGCGGCATCGATCCTGTTGTATGATGAACGGTTGGAGCGGATCTACTTTCAGGTTGCTTCTCAATTTGATGATCCCCTGCTCCGAGGGATTGAAGTCCCCGTGGAAGGCAGCATCGCTGGATGGATCGTCAAGAATCGCAAACCGATCATCATCGACGACACCGCCAAAGACGAGCGTCATTTTGGCCAGATTGGTCAATCCCTGGGGCATACAACAAATTCGCTGCTCGGCGTGCCACTAATCGCTAAGGACAAGGTGAGCGGTGTGCTGGAAGCCATCAACAAGCAAGAGGGTAATTTCACGCACGAGGATCAAGAGGCCTTGTTGAACCTCGGGACGCAAGCAGCCATCGCAATTGAAAACTCGCGCCTTTTCCAGCAATTCGACCTGATTTCTGAATTCGTTCACGAGCTGCGCACGCCGCTGGCATCCTTGCGCACGGCGACGCATTTGTTAACGCATCCAGAAATTGATGACAATAAACGAGAACAACTAGCCAAGAATATCCAGCGAGAGACTACGCGGTTGGCCGACATGTCGACCAACTTCTTGAGTGTTGCCCGGCTCGAATCGGGCCGATCCCAATTCCAGGTGGAAGCCTTTAGCATAAAGAATCTTCTCAACGAGTGCTTCCAATTGATCATTGATCAGGCTGAAGAAAAGGGCTTGTTCTGCAATATCGAAATTCCCGATGATTTACTCGATATCCAAGGAGATAGCGACAAACTCAAACAAGCGATACTCAATCTACTGAGCAATGCAATCAAATACACGCCAACGGGAGGCAAGATCTTGCTCAAGGCAGAACTGCATGCGTCTTTCATTCATATTATTGTCAAAGATACGGGAATCGGAATCCCCGAAAAATACCAAAAGCGCATGTTCAGTAAATTTTTCCGTGTGCCTGGATCTGAGCGACACGCGCAAGGAACCGGGCTTGGTCTCTCGATCGTTAAACGGATCATCGAAGGGCATGGGGGCAATATCAATTTCGAAAGCGAAGCAAATCAGGGCACGACCTTTACAATCCACCTGCCTATATCAGCCTAGCGATACACATGATCGCCTTCTCGAGAATGTAATTTTTTAATCGCGGCTTTTTCTTAGGTTCCCGTATTAACCTAAGGGGAAAGTAAGATTTTTATCACCCCATGCTGAACGGCAAAAGCAAACGCATCAAGCCCATCTGACAATGGAAATTGAGCCGATATCAAAGGTCGGGGATCTATTTGTTCAGTTTCCAAGAGCTGTATGGCTGGCTCGAAGGGGCCACAGCGCGAGCCAATAACTGTAATTTCATCAACGACCAGCGATGAGAAATTTATTTGCAGATCACCCGCATAGGTGCTTTTGATCACCAGAGTACCTCGCGGCCGAACAGCCTTTCTGGCCAATGCAAATCCTTGTGGGGACCCTGTGGCATCGATGACCACATCCATTGTGCCCTCAGGAATTTGAGATTCATCGATTGTACTGATGTCTCGATCGGTGAGGATTTTCCGCTGGAAGTCATGCCGAACGACAACCAGCAAGTTGCAGCCAGTTATAGCAAGAGTTTGCGCGATAAGCATACCTAAGCGCCCGGCACCGAGCACCAATACATGATCTGCGGGTTGAATACTCACTTGCTGCTGAATCTGCAACGCTGCTGCCATCGGCTCAACAAAGACGGCAGCCTCATCGGATATAGCATCCGGAATTTGATGGAGATTATCAACAGGAAGCGTAAGGTACTCGGCAAAAGCACCATTGTGATTCTTGAGCCCCAAAACAGCGCGCTGCTCACAGTGAGATGGTCTCCCAGCAAGGCAAGTTGCGCATTCTCCACAAACGATATTTATTTCGCCAACCACGCGCCTGCCCTCCCATTCGGGATGATCTGGCGCTCTTTCAACCTGTCCAACAAATTCGTGGCCTAACACTCCCTTGAAAGGATAGTATCCTCTCACCATCTCCAAATCGGTACTGCAAATGCCTGCCAGATGCAGGCGAATTTTTGCCTCTCCGGGCTGGGGGACTGGAATTGGAACATCATCCCGGAAGCGTAATTGATTCTCTTCAAGCCAGATCGCTCGCATGGATTCCTTTATCAAATTAGGGGAAACGGACAAAAGCCAATATCGTCTCAGGATGTTTATCGGTCATCAACAAAAAGCCAATATCATCCAGGCGAACAATCCCCTCCCAATTACGAGCCTTGCCATTCTCAAGTAGCTGAAGCTGTATCGGCGGCCGATCGGTACGGACGATGCCGGTGTCCGCATATTGGAACTCTAACAGCCGTTCCACATGTTTAGAGTTGGCGTGGCTGGCACCTAGGCCATATTCGATGGCAATCTGATCCGCAGCTGGGTCAAGCTTTTTGACATCGCCGGAATACAAATAGTTGATCGCCCAAAAACGGCCATCATCATCAGGGGCAGTGACATCCGTGATGCGGTATTCAATCGTGGGGAAAGATATATCTCCAGCAGGTTCAAGACCAAACTCAAATACATGGCCAACGGGTTGGGGGTTTACATTTGCCCCGTTGGCTTCATAAAAGGTGATCAATTGATCATCCAGGATCAATATTGATTCGTCGGTGTAATTATCCAGATCTGCTTGGGGATGAATCTCTCGAAGATCAACGGAACCAAGCTGGAGCAGGTTAAGTTCTGGTTGGATCTCCCCGGAAACAAGGTATCCCATCATGCCGGTTTTGCTTTCGGACTCTATTGTCAAATAGACTTGCTCGGTGGAAAAGCCAATTGCTTCAAATCCTTCAAATCCTGGAATGCTTTCTCCCATCCCCGCATCGTCAAAAGCGATCACGTTAGGGGTGATCTCACCAGCTGTTCCACTATCGAGATAGGCGAGGATATCCGCCTTGGGAATGGCAAAAATGCTTCCACACGCCTCGGTGGGAAATATCCCTGGGTATTGAGGCAAGATGATCAATGTATCACCATACCAGGCCAAACCAGAGATTTCCGCCGCTCTGTCGGTTAGATCACCGGCCAAAGAAATGGTAACTACCTCAACTTCTTCAGCGTTTGACTGGGCATCAGTTACTTCGGGAGTTGAACGACATCCTACTAGAAGCAACACAAATCCCACCAATAAAGTAATTCGACCAAGTTTATTCTTCATATTCATCCTTAATAAAAAATATTTCGCTCCATTTTCCAGATTCAGAAAAAACTTCATAGACCAATTCTTCGGCCTGGCGTCCCCGCACTTTTACGGCTGGCAGTCTCCTGACCAAGAATCTTTCCTCGAGCGCTTCAACTGTCTGCGAATCGATCAGCAAGCGATTTGGACGGGCATATTGCTGCAGCCGGGCAGCGAGATTTACAGTATCCCCCAAAACCGTAAGTTCAACACGTTGGTCAGTACCCACATAACCTATGACAGCTTGTCCTGACGTGATGCTTATCCCAATTACAAGATCAATGTCAAAGCCAGTAACAAAGTGAGTCAACTTTGAAAGAATTACTATTCCTGCTCGAACTGCGTTGATCTCAAATTTTGTTTGGGTACCTACCATGCCAAAGACGGCCATAACACCATCACCAAGATAGCGAACGACACCATCATGGGCAAAAACAATCTCCGTTAATGCCTGATAAAACGCGTCTAACAACTCTCCAAATTTTCGGGGGCCTAGTTTTTCTGCCATCATGGTTGAATCAGCAACATCTGCAAACATGACGGACACTTTTTTCTCGGAGAGGCCGGGGAGCTTGGTGTTGTCATCGAGATCTTCCAAGAAGAATTGTGCTTCCTGGGGAGAAATAAAGCGCTGCAAAACTCGGCGCACATTTTGTTCCTCTTGAACGCGATTTATCAATTGCATTCGCTGAATAACCAAGGCTGCTTGGTGGCTGATGGCAATGGCCACCTCAAGGTCATTTTTGTTAAATGGGCGCTCCTCAGGGTCTGTCTTGTACATATATATCAAACCGATAACTTCATCTTTTACTAATACTGGGATGCACATCGCTGATTGGATCCCGATCAGTTGAGCGCTGCCTCCTTGAATTTTGCTTTGATCTGGGATAACGACGGCTGAGCGGGATGTGATGGCAGCATCAGCAATAGATCTTGGAAACCCGATACTCTGCAAATTATCAAACTGGTCAGCAAGGATCACGCTGCATTTGTGTGCCCCCATGGCTTTCTGCATCAGCTCAGATACCTCAAATAAGGCTGTTTCTATATCGGTAACAACATTTAAACGCTCGGATATTTCATACATCAAAACTGCATGATGGTCTAACGATTCGAGCACTTGCTCCCGAGAAAAATATTGCGTACCTGATAATGTGCGGGTATCTTCGCTGGCTCCCCTTTGGACAAGTTTCAACACCGAGCTACCAATACGAATAATATCTTTATTCTTTAATATTTTGGTCTTGGTCAGGCGTTGTCGATTGACAAATGTACCATTGGTACTGCCGCAATCGTGGATGGTGATTTTTTTTATTCGCAAATCGAAATTGATCTCAGCATGTTGGCGAGATGCCGATTCGTCATCGATGTAGATATCGTTTCCCAAACCTCTCCCAATGGAATTGACGCCAGATTTTAACTCATAATCAATTGGCTCTTCCCCCGAAACTCGTATGATGAGTATCCAATCAGACATGCCCGTTGCTCCCCCCAAATTATCCTTTGCTCGTATTCTTCGCAAATACTTCAAAAACATTCACAGATGATTGACGCCCTTTGACCGTTATTGGTGTTAGTTTTCCAGTCTGATATTGGTTTGGTAGTGCTTTCATTGTGTTCTCATCGATCAATAATCGGTTTGGGCGAGCGTGACTCTGCAAACGATGTGCAACATTGACAGAATCCCCCAACACAGTGAGTTCGACACGCTCTTCGGTACCAACATATCCCACAACAACTTTCCCTGTTGTGATGCCGATGCCAATCTGTATACCAGCATCAACCCCAAAATTTTCTGTTGTCACTTTAGATTTTATTGATAGGCCGACATTCACTGCATCCTCTTCAAAATCTGAACGCTCTCTCATCATGCCAAATATTGCCATAATCCCATCCCCAAGATAGCGGACCACCCCATTTCGTTGGAAGACAATTTCCGTAAGGATCAAATAGAATTGATTCAATAACAGGCCAAAATCTCGTGCCCCAAGATTTTCTGCCAAACTCGTCGAATCGGCAATATCGACAAACATAACGGAGACATATTTCTCTTCGGGATCAGGCAATCTATCTTGGGCCGCAAAATCCTTGAGGAGGTATTCTGTCTCTTGGGGGGATACAAATCGTTGAAGTACCAGACGGGCATTCTGTTCTTTTTGCACCTGTTCCATCAACTGCATACGCTGGATGGTTAGCGCGGATTGATGGCTAATTGCTACCCCAACTTGAAGGTCATTTTGAGTGAAAAGCCGCGCGGTTGGATCAGTCTTGTACATATAGATCAATGCAATTACTTCTTCACCGGCAATCACGGGAATACATAACGCGGCAGTCAGGCGCATGAATACGGCACTTTCACTGGGTTGCAATTCACCTGTGTCTGGCATCACCACAGCAGAACCAGTTTCGATGGCAGTCTCCGCCATGGTCTTCGGGAATCCTAATTCCTGAAAACTCCCAAACTCAGGTGCCAGAATCACTTTGCATCGATCTGCCCGCATGGCTTTCTTCATAAGTTCGGAAACTTCTGCCAAAGCATCGTTTAAATCAGTGACTGCATTTAACCTTTCTGAGACTTCGTACATTAGTACGGCATTATGATCCAGGGCTTCGAGAACGCGCTCACGAGTCAATGGATGCGTTCCTGTCAATTCTCTGGTAGCACTTCCTGCACCTGGGCGAACAAATGTGAGGACAGAACTGCCGATTCGAACAACGTCCTTGTCATAAATTCGCTGTTTTCGAGTCAGACGTTCGCGGTTGACATAGGTTCCATTGGTGCTATCAAGATCATAGATAGAAATGGTATCCGAATTTTGATCGTAATTTATCACAGCGTGCTGACGAGACGCAGAGATTTCATCAATAACTATGTCGCTGCCATAATACCGCCCTATCGAGTTATCCCCAGCTTTTAAATCATAGTCGACGGGTTCTTTCCCAGATACTCGTACAATCAAAATCCAATGCGCCATTCCTTGCCTACTCCTTATCTTGAACCTTTTCGCCCGAACTGCTTTTCGAGCAGATCCACAGAAAGATGGATCATCGTCGGCCGGCCGTGCGGGCAGGTGCGCGGTGCCTGGCTGGCCTCCAAATCTCGCAACAGGGCCTCCTGCTCCTCCCTTGATAATACTTGCCCCCCCTTGACTGCGGCGCGCTTGCAAACGCGGGCGATGATCTTATTCTCAATCACATCTTTTAGCGGCGTTTCATCTTCTTCAAAATCTTCCACTAAAACGCGCAATGCTGCTGCAGGGTCCATGCCAGAGAGCAGGGCTGGAATCGCCCTTACTAGGAAAGTTCCCCGTCCAAAAGGCTCGATTTGGAAGCCCAACTTTGACAGCACAGAAATTTGCTCCTCGAGCAGGTCAGCGCTGGCCAGAGGCAGTTCCACAGTAGCCGGTTCCATCAAGTGCTGGGCGGGAATTTCATCACTGCGTTGAGCCATGAATCGCTCGAAGAGGACGCGCTCATGAGCGGCATGCTGATCGATGAGATATAAGCCATCTGGCCCTTCGGCAACTAGATATGTGGCCCCCACCTGACCGACGAGACGCAGCAAGGGTACAGTCACATCGGGGAGTGATTGTTGTGGATCATCACCAAGGGATGTTGGACCAGTAGTAATCGACGGTTGACCGCGGTCATCGGTCAGCGGTCGTTCTCCAGCTATTCCCCAAGCAGGGTCAATCTCACCCTGATCTGAACCCCGCCCAAAGGATTGATCAATCCATTGGATGCGCTCTTTTATTTCATCAACTTCAGGCACTGGCGTGTGTGCTAACAAGGCCTGGCGTGCTGCACGACCTACACTGCGGAAAATTTCCTCGCGATTGCGGAAGCGCACTTCTGCCTTGGTGGGGTGAACATTGACATCAACAGAATCGGGGGGGATTTCCAGGAAGAGTGTCGCCATGGGGAAACGTCCCACCATCAACATCGTATGATAGGCCTTCACTAAGGAAGTCGTAAGGGAGAAATCTTGAACCGGTCTGCCGTTGGCAAAAAAGAGGATTTCACGCCGGTTTGAGCGGGTCACTGAGGTTGGGCTAACAAAGCCCGTAATTGCCAGATCATCATACTGAGCTAGCACTTCGATCATCTGCCGGGCGATCTCAACACCATAAAGCGCTGCCAGAACCTCGCGCCGGTCACCTTTCCCGCTGGTTTGTAATACCTGGCGATTGGCCTGTCGCAGCTGAAAACGGATTTGCGGGTAAGCCAGGGCGTAATGCGTAACCAGCGTGCTGATATGGCTACGTTCAGTGCGATCGCTTTTTAGGAACTTCAACCGCGCGGGAAGATTGTAGAAAAGGTCTTCCACCCGCACTACGGTCCCTGAGGGAGCGCCCAAAGGCTGCGGTTTCTCTGCAATACCCCCATCGACTCGCAACTGCATACCCATCTCCGATTGACGCGGCCGGGATGTCATAGTCATACGGGCTACGGACCCAATAGAGGCCAGCGCTTCGCCGCGGAAACCCAATGTGTCAATCTTGAAGAGGTCTTCAGCGGATGTCAACTTACTGGTTGCGTGACGAGTAACCGATAAGGCCAACTCTTCCGGGGGAATTCCCATCCCATCATCGGCAACCTCAATTACTGTTTTTCCGGCCCCCTCAACCTGGATCGCGATGTGACTGGCACCGGCGTCGATGGCGTTTTCAACAAGTTCTTTTACAACGGAGGCCGGCCGTTCGATCACTTCACCAGCGGCTATTTGCGAGGCAATTTCATCAGGAAGGATTTTTATTGGCATAGTTTGCACCTTGGGTGAATTATAGCATCACATAATAAATGACATTCATCCTACATACTCCCGAACTTAAAAGCAGTAAAATTTTCCTATGAAAGTGAGCACTTTATTTTTCGACTTGGAATCTTCTCTATACCCCATATCCAATGGCCTCAATGCAGCCATTGAGGCACGCATCAATCTCTTTATGGGTGAACGTCTGGGGCTATCGCGGGATCAAATTCCGCAACTGCTGCAAACGTATATCGCCGAATACGATACGACCATTAGAGGATTGCAGGCCAACTTTGAAATCAACCAATGGGATTATCTGCGCTTCATCTATGATATCCCGCTGAGTGATTATCTACAGCACGACCCCAATCTGAGAGACACATTACGCAGCATCCCATCTCGACGCTGGATTTTTTCCAATGCCGATATCGATCATATCAACCGCGTGCTCACACTCTTGGGCATCGATGATTGCTTTGAAGGAATCATTGATACTTGGAGTCTGTATCCCTACTGCAAACCACAGAAAGAAGCCTACCAAAGGGCATTGGATATCACCGGGATTCATGACCCCAGGGAATGTATCTTTCTTGATAATTGCCCCAAGAATCTCCTTACTGCCAAAGAGGGTGGCTTCTTCACTGTGCTGGTTAGCCCAAACGGCATTACGCCAACAGCAGATCTTATTGTCAAGGATATTCACAATTTAAAGCAGTCATTGCCTAACGACTTTGCACTGATCTGAGTCAACCCGCCCTTGCTCAACATCCAAGAGCATGTAAAATAACGTAGATGAAACTTCACACGATATTTTTTGATTTGGATTCAACACTGTACCCCGAATCCAATGGCATGTGGGCGAAAATCCGCCAGCGAATTGACCTGTATATGCACGATCGCCTGGGGCTGTCGCGAGAAGCGATCCCAGAACTGCGCCATGATTATTTCGTCAACTATGGAACCACCCTGCGCGGTTTACAGGCTCATTTCGGCATTGACCAGCAAGATTACCTGGATTTCGTCCATAACCTGCCCTTGGATGAATACCTACAACCCGAACCCATCCTTCGAGAAACTCTACTCAGCATTCCTCACAAACGTTGGATTTTCACTAATTCAGACCTGGATCACGCACAGCGTGTTTTGAACAAAATGGAGATCCAGGATTGTTTCAACGGCATTGTGGATGTTTGGGCTTTGGACCCCTTCTGCAAACCCCAGATGGAGGCCTACCAACGGGCCCTGGAATTGGCGCGTGCTCCTGACCCCCAAGCTTGTGTTTTCCTCGATGATTCAATCCGCAATCTAACCCCTGCGCACGAAGCTGGATTTTTCACCGTTTTGGTCGGAGAGAATGGCTCACACCCCGCGGTGGATCGTGCTATCAAGGATATCCATGTTCTCCGTGAAGGTGTGCCGGAATTATGGGGCTAACGTGACCGACAAACTGATCTCTCTCCCTGAAGCAGCTCAACTTGTCAAACCGGGGGATTTGTTAGCCTTAGGAGGCATGACCCTTTACCGACGTCCGGTGGCCTTTGCCCTCGAGTTGGTGCGCAGATACCTCGAATTGGGCGACCCTAAAGGCTTGACCTTATTCGCCTTCACCGCAGGGTACGAAAGCGATTTACTGATTGGCTCGGGAATGATCGAGCGCGTGCGCACCTGTTACTTTGGATTAGAAATCTTTGGGCTGGCGCCTATGTTTACGTATTTTGCCAACCGGGGTGAGCTCGAAATCATGGAAGAAACAGAGGCCAGTTTGGCCTTCGGGTTGCGCGCCCAAATGGCCGGGATCAACTTCATGCCAGGCCGAGGCTGGATAGGCACAGACCTACCCAAACTGCGTCCGGACGTCCGCACAATCGTCGATCCTTATTCTGGAGAGGAATTAATGGCCTTCCCTGCGATTAAACCTGACGTTGCCGTAATCCATGCGCTGCGAGCAGACAAAGAAGGCAATGCGCAGATTGGGAAAAACAAAGGTGTTGACGAAGAACTTTTCTTGACTGCGGACACCGTCATCATCACCGCAGAAGAAATCGCGCCCGAGCTGACACAAGCCGATCTGGTAGCGCCCCTGGTCCACGCTGTGGTGCACACGCCACGCGGCGCCGCGCCGACATCGTGCCATCCTCTCTACCCCTTGGATGGCGAGGCCATTTTGGCATATACCGAACAGGTCAGCGACCCTGAGAGTTGGCAAGCATATATTGAGGGGCTTCAAAGGATTTGAGTCAGCCTGGTTCTGCACAAAAAATACATATCCCTCATACATGCCTTTTACAATAGATTTAGATTCCACTAATCTTGTCGTGATAAGGTAAGGTGGCTATAATGCTGCACGTCTACTTTATTAGTGACAAAACACTTTCTGTTCACTGATAGACAAGATTTCAAGTGAGTATCACCTAGAATTAGGAGAACTGGATGAAAACAGCAACGCAGAAAAAAGTAGGATTAACACTGATCGTCATTCTTTTGGTAAGTGTTTCAATGGCCTGCCAACTGGTAGCGCCCCTTTTTACACCCATCACCGATACAGCCGTAGCAAATAACTCGGACACGACCGTTACCGCGGAAGAAACACCGGACTTACCCCCCGGCCACCCAACGGTTGAATCCAAGGTACCCATCACCATTGCACCAGAAGATCTTGATGATCTCTTTGCCCCTTTCTGGGAAACCTGGGACATTGTCCATGAGCAATTTGTTGATCAGCCTGTTGATGATGAAGCCCTGATGAACGGCGCCATTCAGGGCATGCTGAGCGCCTATGAGCTGGCCACTTATACAACCTATGAAGCCTTAGATATACCCGGCGGCAATGTGACCGGCACCCCTGCAGATCTTCAAGAACTATTCGCTCCTTTCTGGGAGACTTGGGCTTTTGCTCATCAACCCGATGACCAGGCCTTGCTTTACGGCGCGATCAGCGGCATGCTGGATGCCTTGGGCGATCAGCATACATCCTATATGGATCCCGATCAATTCACACAGGCCAACATCCCCTTAGATGGCACCTACGAGGGCATCGGCGCCTGGGTTGACCCCAACCAGGAATACCTGACCATCATCAGCCCCATGTCGGGGTCACCGGCCGAGGAGGCTGGTTTACTCCCTGGAGATGAGATCATCGCCGTTGACGGTGACGATATGACCGGCATTGACGGTAATCTGGTAATTCGCCGGGTTCTTGGTCCCGCAGATTCACTGGTCATTCTGACCATCCGCCGCGCTGGCGTCGAGAATCCATTTGATGTCGAAATCACCCGCGGTCGGATCACCATCCCCAGCATCGAATATCACATGATGGACAACGATATCGCATACGTACAATTGTTCAATTTTGGCGAAGACACCCACCAAGACCTGCGCAACGCGCTGGAAGAGCTGTACGAAAATGATCCAGTGGGCTTGATCTTTGACCTGCGCAACAACGGCGGCGGATTCCTGCACACCGCGGTGGAGGTCACATCTGAATTTATCGGGGATGGCGTTGTACTCTATGAAGAATACGGCGACGGCACGCGCGACACCTATGAAGCTGATGGCGAAGGCTTGGCCACGGAGATCCCCCTGGTGGTGCTGATCAACGAAGGCACAGCCTCGGCTTCTGAAATTGTCAGCGGTGCCATCCAGGATTATGGCCGCGCCCCTCTGGTTGGAACCACATCCTTCGGCAAAGGATCGGTACAAAACTGGATTCCCTTGAGTAACGATCAAGGCGCAGTGCGCATCACCATTGCACGCTGGCTTACACCCAATGAGCGCCAAATCCACCAAATCGGATTGGAGCCAGATTATCCCCTGGCGACGATCTCTCAGGCAGCTGTTGATGAAGGCTTCGATATCGAGTCCTTCGGCTTGCCTCTGGATCAGGTGATTATCTTAAGCGAAGAAGATATCCAGGAAAGCCGCGACCCGCAGCTCGACAAGGCCGTAGAGGTATTGATGGATATTATTGGACGCTAGCGTTTTGGCCACAGAACACTCAGAGAACACCGAGTGAATAAAGTTTTCAATTCTCATTTTTCTCTGTGATTTCTTTGGCAAAAAAAGGAAACCAAAGGTAAGAAAGATGTTCTTCTACAATCCATACTATCTTCTCTTCATGGCCCCGGCCTTCATCCTAACAATGGTGGCGCAGTTGTACGTCAACTCGACGTACAAAAAATGGCAGCGCGTCCCGGCTTCCAGTCAGATCAACGGCGCCGAGGCCGCCCAGCGCCTCACGCGCTACGCGGGTCTGTACGATGTCGAGATCCAGGGAACACGCGGCAAGCTCACCGATCACTACGATCCGCGCTCGAAAACGCTGCGCCTCTCTGAAAATGTTTACCGAGGCAACTCGGTGGCATCCTTGGCAATCGCCGCTCACGAACTCGGCCACGCCATGCAAGACCAGGATGAGTATTTCCCCCTGCGCTTCCGCAGCATGCTAGTGCCAGTGGTCAATATCGGTTCGTACCTGGGATGGATCTTGATCATGATCGGCCTGTTCCTGCGGCTGACAGATCTAGCCTGGTTGGGCGTGTTGGTCTTTTCCGGTGGAGCCATTTTCTCGCTGGCGACCTTACCTGTAGAGTTGAATGCCTCGGCCCGAGCCAAGGCCTTGCTGACCAACTCGGGGCTGATCCGCACCGAGGAGGAGCAGCGTGGTGTCAATGCGGTGCTCAATGCCGCCGCGCTGACCTATGTCGCCGCCATCTTCACAGCTATCTTGCAATTGTTGTATTGGGCTTCGCTGGTGGCAGGGATCGGGGGCAGGCGGAGATAACGAATGTCATTGCGAACGAAGTGAAGCAATCTCCTCCGCTAACAAGGAGATTGCTTCGCCCTTACAAGGCTCGCAATGACACCAAAAAAGTAATATGTCCGGCAAACGAATTCTCTACGCTTTTGTGATCATCTTGGTAGCCAGCATCTCAGCGCTGGGTGGTGCGTTAGCGGGGGGAATCGCGGTCTATACTGCCATTCAAAACCAGCCCACCCCAGAGACCCCTGAAGCGGTGGTGGCAATCCCAACACCACTACCCACGGAAGCCCCTACCCCACAAATCGTAACCTTAGAAATAGACACCGCCGTAACCCAGGCCGTGGAAGATATTGGTCCGGCCGTGGTCACAGTGGTGGGCGTCATCCCTGGGCAGCAATCATTTTTTGGCCGCACCGCCGACCTGCCGGTCAGCGGCAGCGGGGTCTTCATCTCTGAAGAAGGCTATGTGCTCACAAACAATCACGTTGTTGAGAATACATCCCAAGTCGGCGTAATCCTTGCCGATGGCAGTGACATGCCTGCCGAGATCATCGGCACCGACCCCTTTTCAGACCTGGCTGTATTGAAAGTTGATGGCGTTGTACCAACCATTGCATCTTTGGGCAACTCCGATGCCTTACGCCCTGGTGAGACCGTGATCGCCATCGGTTCACCTTTAGGCGACTTCAAGAATTCGGTCACCGTGGGTGTGGTCAGCGCGACCGAGCGCAGCATCGAAGTTGATGAAAATTACTTGATGGAAGGATTGATCCAAACCGACGCAGCCATCAACCAGGGCAACTCCGGCGGTCCTCTGGTCAACCTGGCTGGTGAAGTGATCGGCATCAACACATTGATCGTACGCGGCAGCTCCTTTGGCAGTGCCGTAGCTGAGGGGTTAGGATTCTCCATCCCTTCCAATAAGGCATTGGCTGTCTCGGAGCAATTGATCGAAAAGGGGTATTTCTCCTATCCCTTCTTGGGGATTCGCTACCAGTGGTTCACCGAGCAGATCGCCCGTACCTATGATCTCCCCGTCAACCAGGGGTTGTACATCTCAGGTGTCGGAATTGACACACCTGCTCAAGATGCTGGACTGCGCGAGGGTGATATCATCACGCATATTGGAAATCAACTACTCGATGAAGAACACCCCTTCATCAACGTGCTCTACACCTTTTCTCCGGGGGACACAACGAATCTAACTGTGGTACGCAACAGCGGCACAATTGATGTGCAAGTAACTTTCGAGGAACATCCGAATCCGTAGTCCCGCCAAAAAATCTATTACAAATCTTCCAATAAAGGGTCGTCCGCAACAGGCGTCATACCGGCAACCTTGATTTGCGCGCGCAGCTTCTCGATGACCTTTTTCAGGTCAGCCATACGTACTTCGCGGCCAGCCATGAAATTGATCATTTGGCGTAACTCAGCAGTGCGTTCTTCCACACGCTCTTCTAATTGATCAGCGTGCTCTTGAGTCTCCTTAAACATCCGAGCATTATCAATCGCGATGGCGGCCTGGTTAGCAAAAGCTAAGGCTAATTCCGCATGCGTATTATCGAATGCATTTGGGGTACGACTATCTACCGACAAACGCCCAATGACTTCATCGCGTACAACTAGGGGAATGACCATCCAACCGCGGATATAATCTACCCCGCCCCAGTCACCGAATCTTGGAAACTCATTGGCGTCCGCAAAAATCTGGGGTTGGCGGGTTTCGACAATCTCAGGTGTAAAGGCGTCATTTCTAGGGAAGATTTGCCCCATGAGTTTATCGGGATTGGTATAACCGCGCCCGGCAACTATCCGTTGGCCATCCTCCTCGAACATAAATACGGAAACACTATCATAAGGAACCACAGTTGCCAGGCCATCCAGAATACCTTCCAATACCTGCTGCAAGTCAAGACTGGCTGTCATGGCAACTGTCGCTCTGCGAAGGGATTCGGCTTCCAGCCGGCGCTTGGATTCAGCTTCATACAGCAGCGCATTCTGCAATCCGTTGGCGACTTCGCTGGACAGAGTTTCAAGGAATTCAGCCTGAGCTTCGAAATCCCGCTCAGAATCTGCACCCAAACCCAGGACAGCGAAGATTTCGTCTCCACGGAAAAGCGGCAATGCGGTCGTGGATTTAAGACCCGCTTCTTTACATTCATCCCAGGTGCAGCGTGTGTCATTATAAATATCCGCAGAGTAAATGGCTTTGCGCTCCGAAACTGCCATGCCACATAGACAGGCGCCAAGTTTATGCGTGGGAAAATCGTCAAATTTTCGGCTCGGATCAGAGAAGGCGATTTCAACGGGGATCAGATCCTCGCCATCTCTCATCAACAGAAATGTCGCGCTGGCTTGGGTAGCCTCAAGCACACCCCGTACCGCTTCCGAGATGACCGGCTCCAAAAACAGGGAGCGGCTGATCTGCGTGCTGACCGCGTTAAGAGCAGCTAACTCCTGGGCGCGTATTCGAATCATCGCTTCGGCTTGTTTTCGATTTGATATATCCCGGGTCACGCCAACGACCGCGATTGGTTTCCCATTTTCGTCACACTCAATGGCTGAGGAGATTTCAACCGGAAAAACCGTGCCATCCTTTTTTACGCAATCATATTCCACTGCAATTCGTCTTACCGTTGGATCATCAGAATGAACTCGCCCTAGAAATGCAGCCATAGCTTGTTCGTAGGATTCTGGTGTAAATATCTCTTTGATGGGTTTGCCAACAACTTCTTCAACCTTATAGCCAAAGATTTTTTCCACAGAAGAGCTAACATAAGTAAAGACTGTTTCTAAATCCATGCGCCAAACAACGTCTTGCAAATTTTCTGTGATCAGGCGGTATTTTGCCTCATTCTCCTGCAAGGTGTGCTTTGTTTCTTCAAGTTGAATAATTTTCTGTTCGAGCTCTTTGATACGTTGTTGATCTTTTGTTATGGGCATATAGTCTCCTAAAACCCTTGCCCCCTAAGCCTTAGTGATACGTCATATTTGGGTGAAGATAAATTCATTATTTCTCTCAATTCGATCAAGGTTTTCTGACTATTGTATTTTTCTCTCTTCAAGTGTCAATATGGCCCCGTTTACATATTTGTTAAGTAATGCAATGTATTTTTGTCATAGCAGAAAATTACTCATTGAGTGTAGTAGAAACTTAGACAAAAAGGATTGCTTTATCTAGACATTTCCACTGCAGGATGGACGGCGAACTCAAATTCGCATCTGTGTTATCAGGCGTACTCCAGCTCTCCGGACCTGCCGGAAATTGCCACCCTGACTGACTACGCGCATCACGCCTGGGACATTTTCTATATCTGCTCCTGCCAGTATGTCAAGACCGTGGTCGAACATCACTGGGCTTAGAGGTGTGCTGGGTCCCAACATCATCACTTTTGCCGAGGGGGAACACATCGCGATCAGGGACTCGAAGGTTCCATTTAACATAGTCAATCCTGTGATAGCTACAAAATCTGCCTTGGGAACCACCTCGGGGGCGGCCTCGGCAGGCAGGTCCCCCTCTAGGGGGTTGTAGTCGATCACATCCAGGTGATTGACCCTGGCACGGAGGGCATCCACAAATGGGAAATGACCGATCAAGGCGACACGCTTGTCCCCACCCAGCTCTGCGATAACATCAACGGCATTATGTTCAGTCCAGGTTTCAGGATAACGAGGCAGCGCGGCATTGAGGGTGGCCATCGCCAGGCTCTTGCGGGGCGAGTCACCCACCTCAATATCAGCAAGCAGCACTGAGGTAGACAGCCCCGCCAGTTGGCCGGCCAGCGGAACCCCCAGGTCTCCACTATGATCATGCCTACCTCCCAATGTGGAAGCCAATCCACATTGAACCTGACTATCAGTATTGACTACAACAGCCGTCCAATTCAGACCGATACAAACATCCTGAATCTCCCCCTCTGGCAACGTTGCAATGAGTTCAGCAAAGAGTTTCATGGGTGTATTTTAACACCACTCTTTCCGAACTTCACGTACTGACAAATTCGAATCTTCTTATAAAAACCTATGACAAGAACATCAGTTCTAGTATAATAGTATTGTTGACAATTTTTGGGAGGGCTGATGTCTCATGCGTATTAGCGAATGCATTGGTTGTGGAACTTTTCCTTGTGTAGATATCAAGAGGGATAACTATATACTACCAGATATTGATATCTCACCAGAGGAGATCAAACTCATCATAATCTCGGAAGCTTCACCCGCCGATCTTTCCGACTACTATTTCTCTCCAGGAAATCCCCACTTCCAACAGACGACCTTGCTGGCCTTTCAAGACGCCGGTACAGGGGTCAATTCCTTTGAAGACATTCTCGACCTGGGAGTATACTTCACCACAGCAGTCAAATGCGGTAAAACAGGGTACGGGATCAAAGCGGCCACAATCAAAGAGTGCTCAAGCATCCTTGAAAAGGAACTGGGGTTCTTCCCAAACGTCCAGGCTTTTATGCTGATGGGAGATGTAGCCATCAAGGCCATTAACTACATCGCTCAACGAGCCGGGCAGGGACGCGCCATTCCTGCTGGCTCAACATATAAGATCCGCAGCGGAGAATTCTACTTCCAAGGAGTTCGCGCTTTCCCATCATACTTACAGGTCGGTCCCAGCTTTAACATCGAGAAAAGCAAGCGGCGCATGATTGCCGAGGATATCGCCGCGGCGCTAGAGATTTTATAATAAATTGAACATGGATTCCACAAATCTACAACTTGAATGAACTGCCCTCACCCCAAACCTAGGGCTAGAGTATCAAGACACATATAAATGGAGGCCGATATGGATATAAAAACAATCATCAAATCGCAGTATCACGCTTCCCTCGAAATGCTGGAAAGCGCCATCATTCAATGCCCCGATGACTTGTGGGTCGACCACAAATTCGAAAACAAATTCTGGCATATCGCTTATCACGCGATTTTTTATACACATCTCTATATCCACGTCTCGGAAGAAGAATTCACCCCATGGGGAAAAACGATAGAAAATTACAATTTCATGGGTCCCATGCCCTGGCCGCCTTATGAGAAACCAGAAATTGGCGAACCTTACACCAAAGATGAAGTTTTGGAATACCTGGAATTCTTCCGCGGCCAAATTGACGAAAGGGTAGACGAATTAGATTTAGAGGGCGAATCAGGCTTTTCTTGGATTCCACTCAACAAAATGGAGCTGCAATTCTATAATATCCGCCATTTGCAATCGCATGCCGGGGAACTCAACGAACGTCTGAACGCTGAAACAGAAGGTGGTGTCGAGTGGGTAGGAGCCAAACACAGCGACGACTAACAAATTTGACAAGATTACTCTAATTTGGTATTCTGTTTCGGGGCAATATCCAAACAACACGATCTCCCCTTATGGTTAATAATCGGCAGGAAATTTCCCAAGGAGGAAAATTATGACTGATCGACAGGCGTTAGGCATTGATATTAACCAGTATGCCAGGAGAGGTGGCACTAACTTTAGCTTAGCCAGAGATCATATCCAGGCCGGCGTTTATGATTTTGTGATCATCAAAGTTGGGCTAGGTTTCAATAAAGTCGATATTTTCGATGAGCAGGTCAACGGCTGCATCCAGCACGACATTCCCTGGACAACATACCACTTCCCAGATCCCGAGTTAAACATGGTCAACCAGGCCAGAACATATGTCGACTGGATGGGCTCGAACCAGAAATCCTATATCGTCGATATCGAATCCCCGCGACAGGGTACGCCGCTGCCAACCAGAAACCAGATGCGCAGCTACTTGGGAGAATTAGAGGCGCTGATCGGGAAAAAGCCCATCCTATACTCAAATATCGACGTATTAAACACCATCGGATTCATCAACGATGCCAGTCAGTATCCCCTATGGATTGCGTGGTACGTGTTTGTTTCGAGCCTCTGGCCGGTACAGCGACTCTATAAAAAGTTTGACAAATTTGTCAATGATCACGCCTGGAAAACGCCCAGAACAGCAACAAATGTGGGCTTGGGTGAAAATGTCATTCTCTGGCAGTTCTCGCATCATGGCGACGGACGCTTCTATATTTACAATCGCCACACCAACGACCCAAACTTCCCCGACGGAATGGTCAACGCCGACTTGAATATCTCTATTGCAAAACGGGATGAATTCATGGCTGATATATTTGGCGATGTTCACGTGGATATCACAGCTCACTATATTGATGCACTCAACAGCCGCGACCCTAACCAAGTCGTTGATCTCTATTCTGATCTGGCGGTGCACACCAATGCGGATCGGTCTGTCAACGGGATAGACAACATCAGAGCCTGGTATCAGACATTCTTCATTGATCTGCTGCCTAATGGAACTTTCCAGCGCGCCAACTTCACTGCTTCGGGCAATTCGCGCACTTTCTCCTGGACAGCGCAAGCGGATACCGGTCAGGTTCTCGATGGCAACGACACCTTCGGCCTGATGAATGACGAGATCGTATTCCACTTCACCCATTTCCATGTGACCCAAGAGTAGGGAACGAGACTTCCAAAGTTTCGGCGCTTTTTGGCGCTTCGGAAGTCTTCGTTAATATACCCATTCGCGCCGGATTATATTATTGGAAGAGAAAATCACGACTACCTTGAGGGTGATCTTCACCTTTGACTCAAATTTAGCCGAGCAACATATGACAACTGAACAAACCCAATGGCTTCTTGATTCTCCTGAACCCTGGACGCGCTACCGTACCCTGATGGATTTGCTCGAACGCCCCCAGGATGATCCTGATGTTCAGGATGCATGCGATGATATGCTCTTTCACCCCCAAGTTCAAGAGTTGATCGAAATAGCGAATAGCTGGCCAGGCTATGCGCTCAAGCGCCACAACGATGCCAAACATCCAGTCTACGCATTGACCACATTAGCAGATTTCGGTGTGCGCCATGACGATCCAGGCATGGCGCCTGCTATTGATGCCGTGATGGCACACCAATCCCCCGAGGGCATGTTCGAAACCTATGCTTTTCTATACAAGCGCTTCACCGGGATCGATGGCGAGCACTGGACATGGATGGCCTGTGATGCCCCAATCCTTTACGCATTGGCAGCCATGGGGCTGAGCGAAAACGGTGCTGTGCAAGAGGCGCTAAATTATATTCTCGGCACCGTGCAAACCAACGGCTGGCGCTGTAGGGCAGCCTCAATGCTGGGCAGCTTCAAAGGTCCTGGGCGAAAGGAAGCACCCTGTCCCATCGTCAACGTGATGAATTTGAGAATCATCGCCAATTATCCCCATTTGATCGATGGTGAAGCTGCTCATTTGGGAACAGAAATGCTGCTGCGACACTGGGCACAGCGCGGCCAGATCAAGCACTTCCTCTTTGGTATCGGCACCGATTTCCGCAAACTGAAATACCCCTTCGTGTGGTACGACATTCTACACACCGTTGATGTGCTCAGTCAGTTCCCCTTTGTGTATGAAGATCCGCGCTTTTTGGAGATGGTCGAAACGATCACTGATCAGGCTGACGAAGATGGGCGCTACACTGCAAACTCAATGTATATGGCCTGGAAGGGCTGGTCCTTCGCCAACAAGAAAGAGCCATCTCCCTGGTTGACGTTCTTGGTGTATCGGATTCTAAAGAGAATTGGACAACGAGAAGTGCTCTCGGAAAGTCTCTGAACGCCATAGCAGTGTCACTCTGAGCTTCATCCTGAACGAAGTCGAAGGAGAAGCGAAGAGTCTCCTGTCCTTGCCAACGATGTGTCATAGGTAGTGCAGAGATTCTTCGCCCCGCCTGCGGCGAGGGCTCAGAATGACAAGTGTTTTAGTAGTTCATACCGGATTCAATATTAAACAAATTAGTAATCGAGATCTCCATATCTCGACTACCACATTGAACAATTCTCTCGTTTACTAATACTCATCCCAGTGGCTCATCATGGGGTTTAGATTAGGGAACAGCACAGAGGCCAACTCCTCTACCGCGCCTTTACAGATCACGCCTTCTTGTTGGATGATTTCTTCAGGCTCGTCAGAACCGATTAGAAATCGCGCCACGGCAGCCCCACCCAGGAGAACGTTCTCTGCCTGGGCTGGTTCTTTCACCTGGACTTCTCCATTGTCTAGCTGCAAATTGGCCTTCTGCTCTCCCGCATCGATATGTAACTTCCCATGCCAATCTTTGAACTGAGATTTTATAATCCGTGCTTCCAGTAATGGGCAGAGTTTCTCTAACGTACTCGTCAAATTGATCACCTTCACTCGCCATCCCGTATCCTTGAAGTAGCGATCCTCGACAATCAATGCGCCGCGCCGCAGATACTTCAAAATGGGATGCTGTTCGGGAATAGTGAAGAAGTTCAAGGTTTCATAGTCCCCACTCTCAAATAAATCTCTCAACACTACCAATCCACGCTCGGGATCGCCGGCAGCCTCAAGGCACTGCAGCGACTTCTTGTCCTCCGTGGGGATAGCACGAACGTAGCCTATCAGGTTCTTTTTCTCATCGAACCAGCCATAGATACCGGTGTCAGAGTCTAAGAATCGATATGTCGGTCGCACTGCGATACCAGAAAAGTTGCTGTGGGTTTGGTTGTATAACGCGATCACCGCATCCAGGTGCTCTCGCCCGAGTTGAACATAAGACGGTCGCATCTCAGAAACGGGGATCTCATCGGGCTTTAGTTTGTAGGTGACATAATTCCAAGCCCGGGCATAGCCATATTTGACATAATGCCGTCCGCGCAGGATGCTCAAATCGTACCCATTCTCAGCCATAACATTGATTGAATCTTCTGCCGCCATAGCCATCAAACCCTGCTTGCGATACGCTTCGCGGGTGAACACCGCTCCAACCCCGGCAACCTTTAGTTGCACTGACTCGACACGCATGGGATATCCCCAAACGCCCCAATGATGTGCCAACTCGTCCCCTGCAAAGATCAAACGAGTTGTATCAAAATCATAGTGACAATTGCCGATATAGGTTTGGCTGATCTCTTCTACATATTGCCCTCCTGCGAAGGCATCTGAGACGATCTGCGAAATTGGCACCAGATGTTCGTTTGGGTCGGCTGGAGTCATTCGGATGGAAGGTTGGCCTTTGATGGTATTCGTGCTCATATTTCTCCTGTGTAAATTCGCGTGGGTAAATCAAAGATTTGGTTTATAACCTGAGTTGTGAATTTAAAAAAGCTTTTCGTATCCCTGAGCGGAGCAGAGCACAGTCGAAGGGGATTTTTTGCGTTTCAACTACGCATTCGCCTCCGCTCAACGAGAAGTAATGGTAGACGCAACTCAGGCTAAATAGGTCAAATCAAATACTCCCAATGCTCTATTCCAGTTCAAGCAGATAACAAAAGTGGCCGCCTGTTCAAGCAGCCACATCGCAATGCAGTGAAACACGATTTAGAAAATACCTGGGTTTGACAACCAAATAACCGCTCCAATGGCAATAAAAATGATTACTAGAACGGCTGCAATCACCAGGCCGGCATTCGAGGTAACTGGCTGCATTACACTTTGCGTTGGCGGTTGCCTGTAACTGGGTTCAATGAGTTCATCATCATGGGGTTTGAAGTAGGAATCGCGATCACGGTCCCGCCAGGGCTCATCGTAGATACCACCTTCGCTTGTTGTAACCGGTGTAGCCGCACTCGCCTTCCCAACCACGCGTTGATAAATTCGACGCACTTCTAGGGGCATCTCCTCAACTCCTCGAAAAGTTCTTCCGTTGACTGAGATGGTCGTATCTGTCTCTCTGATAATCGCCATTTGCTCTTGAGTCAAGGACTTCCCGCCCTGACTCATGGATGAAATTTCTCTCATGAACTTGATGGCTTCTTTTATGGCACCTAGCCCACCTTCCTGCATTACATCAGGAACACCATCACGATTCTGATCTCGGAGAAATGATTCCAATTTCTCGAAGAGTTGGCGCGTATCAGGTTCCATTTCACTAACACTGCGATAAACACGTCCCATGAAGAATATTTTTTCACTCATCAATAACTCCTCGATTATTCATCTTCGAAACAATACCGATGAATCGTGGTACCTGTCGACAATACTGGCGATACGCCTCACCAAACAGGTTTTCCAGATGCTGCTCTTCGATCCATATTGTAACCCGTACCAATAATAGATAAGAAACAAACGCTAACCAGGCCGTTGACGACCAGTGACCCACAACGAATCCTAAGATCAGCAAACCATAACCGATATACTGCGGATTGCGGGAATATTGATAAACCCCTTTCACAATTAGAAGGTCAGATCTCCTTCCCGTAGCACGAGTCATCAATTTGAAATCGCGCATGGCCACAGCGCATAATACGATCCCCAGCAGTGATAGAACTCCGCCAATCCAGTGTTCCGGGATGTATTCATACCAAGATGGCCAGAGAGAACCCCATACCGAAAGCGCTGTTATTACCATCTGCAAACCGAAGGCAATGACCTGTAGAAATGCGCCGAAATGGGTCAACGCCCCGCGCTGTAAGTATTCATACCGCACGTACCCCATGATCATCCCGCCGAAGATCAAGAAGGCGAAAGTGGAAATCCAGAGTTGAGTTTGAATGGTAATCATCTTGGATCGCTGATTTCTGTGATTGCTTTGCTTACACTGATGGTTCAGTCCAATTGTATCTCAGCGAAATCAATACTTCAGCGCAATCTGCGTTTTATTTTCGATTCGAATAAGCTAGCCGACGGACTTCGAGACTCTTTTTCCCGAAGTTGATCAATAAACCAACCTCACAATCTGAAGCTTTCAAGTATGAGAGGGTTTGCACATAATCGACATCTTCAAGTTGCGACTTGGCTTTGAACTCTACCATGACCTGGCCAGTTTGATCTTCCACAACGAAGTCAACTCTCTTCTTGCCAACTTTTTTACCCCGGTAGAAGATTTCAAGTTCAACTTCACGCGCAAATTCCACATAATGTACTGGTAGCTCCAAAGCCATTGAACGCTGATAGATAATCTCGTTGAAGCCTGGGCCAAGTTCCCGATGCACAGCCTGGGCGGCAGCAATAATGCGGCCAGTAAGCGCAGAGAGGGGATATTTCTCCTCTGTATAACTCTTCTGATTCATATTCTCTCCCGTCCTTTGGATCGCTGATTGCGCTGAAAACTCATGTCGGTAATACAAATCAGCGAAATCACATTGACAGCGTCGCTCTGCGCGCCTTCGGCGATCTGCGCTCCATTCGTTACATCGCTGATTACGCTGAGACATCTATCCGCCGTACGTCTTAGTATAACCATAACATCAGCGCAATCTGCGATCCAAGTGTATACCAACCCAGGCGCCGAGTCAAAGAGCTTCCGTTATAATCATTACAAGATCTTTAATGATTCCAAACAAGAAATACACAATTTCTAAACAAGTTTTCAGTATCTTTTCTCTGTAGAACAACAATATAATTTACATTCGGGAGGGCAAAATGAAACGGCTAACCACTATTGTTACTTTCCTCACGCTGCTTGCAGTCTCATGCAGTATGCCATCGAATACGGGGCAAGAAAGCGATCAAAGCGCCAATCAACCACCTAGCGGAACATCACAGAAGCGCTGTGGTGACAATGTGTGTGACGGACCTGAGAACGCAGATAACTGTCCACAAGATTGCACCCTGCCCGAAAAAGCTGGCGGGGAAGTCACTTCGGGGAGCGAGGGCGAAACCAAACCATCGGAATCTGATGATGTGCCGACGTCCGGTTACCGGTATGTTTCTTTTTCAGGAACGATCAACACATCCCTAAACAGCGAGCTAATTGGAGATTTCGCCGGAACAGCTTTCGAATACAGTGGTGATTACAGCATCGAGTTATGGTTTCTCATGGAGGGGGGCAAAGCCGTTCAGCAGCGCAATAGCATTGTTTTGACCGAATTCAAAGATCTCTATTTTGGCGACGTGGCCTGCACCCCTTGTGAATGGAATCTAGATGAAAGCACTTTTGAGCCCGTGCAGTTCGAGTTGGATACATCCCTGAAATTAGAGGGTGTTCTTGAAGACAACCAACCTACTGATGAGTTGGTTTACCAATTAATCGATGTGCCTGGCGCGGTTATCACTGGGATTGTGGAATGTCCTTGTGAGGGATCAGCCCCGAATGAATTCATTGACCCTGCGGCTTTTACGCAGATGCTCAATTGGTTCATGCAGAAGATAGGCAATCCCATCAAATTGAACGCTTTAGAAACCAACTCGGTCGAAAACTTCACATCCAGCCCAATGGGGTATTTGAATATTCCTAAAGAAACCCTTTCGTACACCATTGTTCCAAACCTGAACACACCATAGAGTACAGAAGATCAGAAGGGACAAAATGATGTCCATACATAAACATCATTTCATAATAGTAGTATTCTTCAGTTTGGCATCTCTTGCCTGTAACCTGAGCTGGCAGCAGGCCCCCGAGGATAATCCTGTTCCCTTAGAGGGCGATGACTCGCCCACAATGGAGACATACAGGGCCTGGTTGCAAGAAAATCACACCATCGACTTCCCCGGACATGGCTGTGCGGATCAAGCTGGAATACTACAATCTGTCTCTGAACTTGGCGGGGGCGTAATCCCCTTGGATGAGAACTATTTCTACATCACTTGGTTCCCAGAGAATTGGGAGGCCATAGCCGCAAGCGATAAGCGACTGATTATCACACTGCATGGAAACGGCGGTTGCGCCGAGAAGAACTTCAACTGGTGGCTTCGGCCAGCCCAAGAACATGGCTATGCCTCCGTCGCGCTGCAATACGCCCAGGTGGGATCTTCTCCAGATGAGTTAGATTTCTTAGATGCGCAGCAAGTCTATGAGAATATCGAGATCATTCTAGAAGATTTGGGTTCTCATGCTCCGTTAGAGGATGCGTTAATCCGGCATGGCTCATTTCGCACGATAAAAAGAGAAAAAACTGGTTGACAAATTGG
>CAZLNX010000035.1:0-27563 GCA_964560795.1 uncultured Anaerolineales bacterium
TTTGTTTTTCGTTAGCCCTTTATTTGATTTTCATGGCTTGGTAGTTACGAAAAAATAATATGACCCTAGATACGTCACGCATCCGCGCCCTATGTTTCGATGTCGACGGCACATTGAGTGATACCGATGATCAATTTGTCGAGAAGCTAACTAAATTGCTAAACCCAGTTCGGTTTCTATTCCCATCAAAAGATCCGCGGCCTTTTTCTCGTAGTTTTGTTATGAAAACAGAGAGCCCAGGGAATATCATCTTTGGGATTCCCGACCGCCTGGGCATCGATGATGAAATTGCAGCGATTGGCGATTCAATCTACCGTTTGGGGTTGGGCAAAGGACCCAAACCTTTCAAACTCGTCCCTGGGGTCAAAGAAATGCTCGTTCAGCTTCATGAGCGCTACCCTATGGCTGTAGTCAGCGCCCGTGGCGGACGCAGCACCGGCTGGTTCTTAGATCAATTTGAACTGAAACCCCTCTTCAAGTGTATCGTCACTGCCCAAACTTGTGAGTATACGAAGCCCTATCCTGATCCGATCCTATGGGCGGCTGAGCAAATGGAGGTATCCCCCGAAGAATGCCTGATGATCGGTGACACCACTGTGGATATCCTGGCAGCTAAAGCCGCTGGGGCTCAATCCGTGGGTGTCTTGTGTGGTTTTGGTGAAGAAGATGAGCTCGTCGAAGCAGGTGCAGATCTGATTATCGATGAAACATCTTTATTGCCAGGATATCTAGTTTGATATGTCGAGTTTCATCACCAAAATGCGCCCCAATTGGTGGGGGTGAGTATCTCTCACACCCCCACCCGTACCCCCCAAATCGGGTTATAATTGATATAGCATAATTACTTCTCCTAGCCAATTAGAACTATTGTACACATCAATATTGTGCAATATAATCTAGCTATTGTGAATAAGAAATTTCGTTGGCTGACAGTCATCACACTTCTCATCGTACTCACCGGGCTGTTTGGGGGATTTGCACACGCCCAAACAAGCGATGAAAATGGTCGGTTTTTCCCTGAAACCGGACACACAATCTCTGGCGCATTCCTCGAGAAATTCAACAGCATCCCTAATGGTGAAGAGATTTATGGTTTTCCCATCACGGATGCATTTACTGATGAAAGTATTGGACATCTAGTTCAGTATTTTGAGAAAGCACGCTTCGAACTGCATCCTGAAAACCCAAGTGATATTCAAGTTCAACTTACCCCTTTAGGTGATTTTTTATATCAGCCTAGTGAACCGGCGCCTGATCTATTCAATTTCGCATCGTGTACATTTTTTCCAGAAACGGGATTTGAAGTCTGCTACGATTTCTTAGATTTCTTCGAAGCCAACGGCGGCGTTATTCAATTTGGATATCCAATCTCTGGAATTGAAATTCATGATGGTTGGTTCTCCCAATATTTCCAGCGCGTCCGTCTAGAATGGCACCCCGAACTTCCCCAAGGGGAGAAAATCACTATCGCTAATTTGGGGATCGATTACTTCAACTTCCAGGGCGAAGACACACGCCACCTTCAACCAAATCAGGGGATCAGTATTCCCATACAGGATGTATCTCGTTTACGAGTACATGCTTTTGTCAGCAAGCCGATTCTCTCGATCTCCGATCCTGTTCAAACCCTTTACATAATTGTATATGATCAGAACTATAAAGCCGCCGGAAATGTGTTCCTAAATTATGTGATTACGCTTCCATCTGGTGAAACCATCGATGGAATAATGGATCAAACAGATCAAAACGGTTTGAGCTTCGCCCCGCTTCGCGTGAGAGGCTTATCGACAGGAACAGCTGAAATAACTGTAACCGCTACGCTTGGAACGATTCAGCAACAGACCCTGACATCCTTCCAAATTTGGTAACTTCCAACTCCCTACATACAACAAACATGAGGCACCCCAAATATAAGTATTATTTAGATTTTCAGTAGAATATCACTCCCGGCACTCCTGTGCCGGGGCAGCGAGAGAGTGCAAGGATGCCACTCTCTCGCTGATATTCGCAAAAAAGGGTCCCAGCAGCGCAAAACTCTGCTGGGACCCTTTTTTGCGAAATACCCCCCTTCCCAGTTCCATTAGAATTGGGGAATGGGGAACGCGAAGCAGGGGGGATGGGCACAAAAACATGACAATTCATCCAGAATTTTTAATTCAGGGTGTGTCATGTTTGTCTTTCTAGAGTTGAGATTTCTTTCTTAGAGAGAATCCAATAATTTCTGGTATTTTTCCTTGTCAGCGGGATTCAACTGAATAATTCGCTGGATCATTTCAGAGCCACCTGCTTTATCTCCCGCATCTAAGAGGAGTTCACCCGCAGTATCGAATGACTTTACTGCGTTGTTAATATTCCCCATCAACTCATGTTGTACTGCCAAGCGATAATGAATCATTGCTTGACCGGGTTGATCTTGAAGCAGTTCATCCAAAAACTTGATTACTTCACCATCGCTGCCAATTTCATTCATATGGAAAATATATTGATCCATTGCCACTAACGCCTGTTCTTGTTCTCTAAGGTTATAGTACAACCCAACAACACTGCGGTAGGCTTCGCGATCATCTGGTCGCAATGTACAAATCTGCTTATACAGATCTGTGGCCCTGCGCCAGTTCAAACTTTGCGTTTCAATATCCGCTAGGCGGTGCATAATACGAACTTGCCAGTTGACTGACGAGTCTGATTGCTGCGCAAGCTGCATAGCTTGATTATATTGTTGGCGCGCATTTTCCAATTCTGCCATGCTGTAATGCACTTCAGCGAGTTTAAGATATTCATCTATTGCCTCATCAATCTGTCCAAACGACACCAAGTGATCAATAAGCTGTTCTCTGGACGATAAATCCATGGGAACCATATCCACTACTCGCCGTAACATATTAACGGCCCGACGCGATTCACCGCGCATGCTGTATGCCCGGGCAACAACCCTGAATTTCTCTGATGCCTCAGCTAAACGATCCTTGGAGACAAGTAAATCCCCTAAGACAATATGTAGAGGTAAATAAGTAGGCGCATGATGGAGAGCAAATAAAATCTCTTCGAGGGCAGCCCCTAAGTGTCCCGCACGAGCCAGGCTGCGCACGGTGCTCATTGCTACAACAACCCCACTGCTGCTTGATTCAATCAAAACTTCAGCCAAAGGTGTCGGTAATGTGCCATTCTCCTGATCGCCCAATTGGCGCCGGGCATTTCTGATATGATTGCGCCAATTCGGTCGAACCAACAATTCCTCTACATTCTCACATAACTGCTTCTGTCGAACTTCATCCTTATCACGAGAGATTGATTCGATGAGGGGATCATATAACTCACGTAGTTCGTCGGCATGATCCGGTGAAACCACTTGCGCATCAGCGGATCTCAATGCTTCAAGATAGCGTTCAGCACCCTGATTGAATTTACCTCGTTTATACCAAATATCGCCTAATAACAGCCGGGATCCCAAAGAAAAATCTACATGAGACATTGCGCGCTGCAAATTCCTCACAGCACTCTCTTGGCGCTCCATTCCGGCCTGAATCAAGCCAAGACTGAAATAAGCCGCTGGAGAATCCAATCCAGCATTTATTGCTCCCTTCAGTTCTTCGACCGCCTGGTCAATATTGCCTTGGGTCAATAATTCGACCACCAGCCCTAAATGGAGCATAATCTTGGAGCGATCGGCATTTTTAGCAAATGCTGGGCCAGCACCATCCATGATAGCTTGCAGCCCACGTCCAGATGAAGCAGTTGAAGATTTTTCTTCATTTGATTGTTCAAAGAATAAGCGTGCCAGAGTAGCTAAGGCCTCCTTTTGAGCCTCCTCAATTGGATCTGCTGTCTCTTCTTCAACAGTTTCCTTCGGAGCACTCAATTGAGGTGCTTTCCCAATCAGGGACTCATCGAGGGGGCCAGTTCCTCCTCGGGGACGGGCGGGCTTAGGCAATAAAGTTCCCCCCCGAAGCATAGCCAAAGCTTGCTGTGCCTCATTACTGTTCTTATCAATCTGCAATGCTCTATTGACTGAATCAAATGCCTGCTCTTGTTGTCCACTATGCTGCAAAAGACTGGCAATATGAATATACTCCCGTACAGCTTGTGAGGTACGTCCCAAACGCTCATAGACAACCGCCAGACGAGAATGAGCGTGCAAACTTTCTGGATTCATCACTATGGAGCGGGACCAATTCTCAATCGCTTTGTCTGGATTTTTTTCTTTCAAATAAAGTTCTGCGGCTCTATCTGACAGTCTTGACGCTTTTTGCGCCTTACCCATGCTCACGTACAGTGTTGCAGCTTTTTCTAATGGCACAGGATCATTGGGGGCTACTTCAGTAGCTCGCAAATAGTATTTAAGCGATTTTTCGAATTCCTGCAAATTCAAAAAGGCTAGAGCCAAATTTGATAATGCTTTGGGGTCATCCGGTTTTTCATCCAATGCCTGGCCATAAAAGGCAGCTGCCCGTTGCCACTCTTGATCCCAGGCGGCTGTATGCCCCTGATTCATTGCTTGTTGATAACGCTGCTCTTGACTCATATCAATTCTCACTTGATCAGTTCAATGGCTCCAGAATGCCCCAATTATCTCCGCAACGGGCATCTGTATGGAGCGGAATATCCAATGAAAATGCATCTTCCATGACTTTGGAAACCAAAGCGGCTGTCGCATTAATTTCATCTATAGGACATTCTAGCACTAATTCATCATGTACTTGCAGTAACATTTTTGCGGAAAGCCCTGCATCCTTCAATGCATCGGTCATTTGCAGCATAGCAATCTTCATAATATCCGCCGCAGTACCTTGGATAGGTGCGTTGATCGCTTCCCGTTCTTCACGGTTGCGGACTTGAACATTTTGCGGGTTCATCAATCCAGGAAAATACCGCCGTCTTCCTAAAAGAGTTTCCACGTAGCCTTGATCAGCAGCTGATGCCCGAATGCCATCCAAATATTGCTTCACTCCAGGGAATTTTCGAAAATATGCACTGACAAAATCTTCGGCTTCGGCCAATGTCAAATCTGTGGTTCGAGTCAACCCGAAGGGGCTCATGCCATAGATCAATCCAAAATTGATCGCCTTGGCATGTCGACGTTGGGTGTTGTTTACCGCATCTAGAGACACATCATAAACAGCCGAGGCTGTTGTGGCGTGGATATCCTGTCCGCTGTTGAAGGCGGCCAGCATGGCTTCATCTTGGGCCATATGCGCAGCAATACGTAACTCGACTTGCGAATAATCAACTGCCAGCAGTTGATGTCCGGGAGCAGTTACAAAGGCTTCACGCACTCGACGACCAAGTTCCGTGCGGATGGGTATGTTCTGTAAATTGGGATCCGAAGAAGCAATCCGCCCCGTGCGAGAGCCAGATTGATTATATGATGTATGCACACGCCCCGTTTGCGGATTGACCTGCTGAGGCAGCGCGTCTACATATGTCGATTTCAATTTGGCCAGTTCTCGATACTCTAAAACCAATTCCACAACGGGATTCTTTTTGCGCAAGTTTTCTAGCACACCCGCCGCCGTAGAATAATATCCACTGGCCGTCTTGCGTGAGCCGTCCGGTGGCGCAATGCCCATTTTGTCAAATAAGGCCTCGGAGAGTTGTTTGGGAGAATTCAAATTGAAGGGTTCCCCTACAGCCTGATAAACCTGATTCTCAATCTCCACGAGACGGGTCTCAAGCTCGATGGACATACGCTTCAAGAATTCAATATCCAGACCAATGCCAGCCATTTCCATTTCGGCCATAACATTGATCAACGGCATCTCGATCTCTTCAAAGAGCGACATCGCATTCGCTGCCTCGAGCTCCTCTTTTAATTGAGGCATCAAACGCAGCACAACCACCGCATCGTCAGCAGCATAGAGGGCTACATCAGGGATAGGCACTTCAGCCATGCTGATTTGTTTCTTCCCCTTTCCGATGAGATCTACAATCTCCTTCATCTGGTGGCCCAGGCGCACCCATGAGAGGTTCTTGAGCCCCAGATTGCGCGAATCTGGGTTGATCAACCACTCGGCCAGCATGCTGTCGAAACTTAGGGGAGATACTTGAAGCCCGTTGCGGGCCAACATCACAAAATCATATTTCAGATTGTGGCCCGCCTTAGGAATATTCGGATCGGTCAACGGAGCGCGCAAGGCTTCTATAACAGTATCTACTAGAAGCTGCTGCCCTTCTTGATGGCCCACAGGGATATAGTAGCCAGCCTGCTCATTTACAGCCAGGGAAATACCCACCAGTTCCGCTTGCATTTGATCTGTGGATGTGGTTTCCGTATCGAAGGCGATGACCGATGCACTTGCTAAGGCTTCAGCCAATGAATCCAACGATTCCTGCGAATCGACGATGTGAACCTGAATATGCGCTTCTTTGGAGGCGGAATCTTCCGCGGCCGCTCCCGCAGCCTTGTGCGCATCCCCAAAAAGCTGCAACTGCTGACCAGCCTTGGGTGTCGATTTGCCGTACTGCTCTTCGAGAGCTTCCACACGGTTGAGCAAAGAACGGAACTCTAACTCTCGAAAAGCCACATGCACTGCCTGGGGGCTGAAATTATCCGGGCGGGCTTTATCTAAATCCAGGTCGATATCTAAATCTGTAACAATGGCAGCCAATTTCTGGCTGAGATAAGCACTTTCACGCCCTTCTTCCAACTTCTTCTTCAAGCCAGCGCTAAGCTCATCGAGATGCTCGTACACACCATCAAGCGTATCATATTCTTTGAGCAACTTGGATGCAGTTATCTTCCCCACCCCTGCAACCCCAGGGATATTGTCCGACGAATCGCCCATCAGCGCCTTGTAATCGACAACTTGATCCGGGCGCACCCCCAGGCTTTCGACCACATCGGCAGCAAGATAATCTTTGGCATCGGCCAGAGAACGGCCCGGAAGATTGACAATTACCCGCTCATCAACCAACTGGAGCAAATCACGATCACCTGTGAAAATCTTTACCCCCAGACCATCGGCGACAGCTTTCTTGGCAACACTCCCTAAGACATCATCCGCTTCAAACCCTAATTCTTCTAAGCGCGGGATATTAAAGGCATCGATCAGTTTTCGAATACGCTCGATCTGAGAACGCAAATCATCGGGCATCTTTTCGCGCGTAGCTTTATAGTCAGGATAAATATCATCCCGAAACGTTTTGCCTGTATCGAAGACAACGGCCAAATAATCGGGATTTTCCTGCTCTAAGATGCGCAGCAACACACTGGTGAAGCCATATACCCCCGCAGTTTGTTCACCAGAACTGGTAATCCATCGCCCAGTTGGTTGGCCCTTGGTCAGGGCAAAATAAGAACGATACGCAAGCGCGTGACCATCGATAAGGTATAAGATAGGTGGCATCGGCGAATTATAAGAAGAGGAGCTAATAAAGTTATTGAGCCCCTTGGCGGGTTCGGACACTACCAATGAACTCTTGCACCATCTGACGTGAGAAAGGATCACGCCCATTGACAATCAGATAGCCAGATGCCCAAAACTCTCCTGAGGGGTTTTCGCGTGCTAAACGTGGGAATTCTGAGAAAACGTACTGCGATGTCTCTTCCCGAATATTGTGAACCATCATTCCCGGCGAAGAGTCGGGGGGCACCACCGCGATCCAATGCAAATAATCTGGGCGGATCGCAAGATGTTCTAATCGCCAACCAAAAGCCAGGCTGAGCTGAGTAACCCATTGGGTTAGGAATGTGGCCAGATCCCCAACAAGGTGATGTTGAGGTAAACGCGGCACTAATACACAAGCATATGTAAGGTTGTGCAAAGTAGCGGTATCTGGCTCTAGCGCCCCGGGTTTGAGCACGACAACAGGATCTTCGGCATCGACAGGCGCTTCCTCTTCCACAAGCGTTTCTGTTTCGCGTATCGGTGTTGGACGCGTCTCAGCTAAGGATAATTCCAATGCAGCTTCGAGATCTTCTTCAAGAGGTAGGTGCTCTTCAGATTCGACCTCTAAGGGGGGCGGCGGAACCGAGGCAGGAGTACTGTCTCCAACGGGTTCAGCCTGTTCAGGCATTTCAAACTCTTCTACTTCAACCGTATCAGGCTGAGGAATATCCATAGAAGCCAGCAAATCCTCGAAGAAGGCCTGACGTCCCTCGGCCACATCCTGATCGGGTCGCCAATCGGTTGGGATCGGAGGGAGATCTTCCTCGATGAACTCAGTGTCGGGTTGCTCAGAAACCTGATCCATTTCTTCGGAAACAGTTTCCTGCTGGGGAACAGAATCAAGCTTACGGGCGGCTGTGTCGTCCACTGGGGGCGTGGAAAGTTTCCGAGCCAGGCTCCCGGCATGGGAGCGCATCTCCGAAAATGGCATTTCGGTTTCAAAAGCCAGCGCTAATACATAATCTCCCCCCAGACTGGTCGCGTACATCATATATTCGCTGTTTGTGACATCAAGTCTGATGAAGCGAGCCAGATCACTGCCTCCATCATGGGCCCAATAATGTCCAACCGCTCGTGCCAATTCTTCGGCGGCTAGCTGGGGAAGTTGCCCAGCATAAGCCCATAACTGGCTGCCGCGAGTAATCAAGGCCGCCTGGGCAGCTGATTCTAATGAAAGTCTGGTGAGATGCTGCGCAACGCGATTGACATCTTGCAGCCACTCAGGTGCAGGATGCGGAGAAGTTTTCTTTTTAGGTATCGCGGAAGGGAATGGCAGTCGTTCGGGTTCTACGGCTTCAATATTCCCCACACCAGGATCACCTGCAATATCAGCCAGCGTATCGATGAGATTTGGCAAATAGAAAGGCATCGAAAGCCAGGCATTTACAACCGCCCGATCCTGGGACGAGGGCTGTTCATCGGCGCTGGCAGGCATTGCCACTATGCGCATTTTTTCAGAGATATCACGCAACTCAGCAATCAACCCTCTTGGGTCTGATATGGCACCAAAATCTATGATCGCCACCGCAAATTGCTCCCCCCTGGCGCGTTCTAAGGCCTGCTCACTGCTATCAGTTAATTCAGCACGATATCGGCCAGTTTCTCGCAGCGCCTGGCGCATTAACTCGCCTAAACTGCGAATATTTGTGGTAATCAAGACCTTTACAGGCATGTCGAGAGTATATCATAAAAGGGGGTTCAAAATTCTTTACAGACTCTTAAGGTGTCAAATCGGAGAGCATGCCATTCTCGAGAAAATCCTTCAAAAAGTGATGATATGATAAAACTAAGATTGATCAAGAATGGAGGAGATATGAAAGACAAACTCACACTCGGCCGGACTTTGCTCTACAGCAGCGCCTCTGCTGGGCTTAATATTATGGGCATCTCTGTGGGGACTTGGTTGCTCTACTTTTATGCTCCTCCACCTGATTCTGGGCGCACGGCTTTCTTGCCCATCACAATGGTTGGCGTGCTGATGACCATCTCGACCCTGTGGGATGCCATCATTGATCCTTTCATCGGACATTGGAGCGACACCCTACGCTCCCGTTGGGGAAGGAGACGACCATTCTTGATCTTTGCGGCCCCAATTACTGCTATTTTCTTGGTTTTGATTTGGACTCCGCCACAGGGGGGATCAACGACCCTAAACGCGGTCTACTTTTTCATAATCGTGACGCTCTTTTATTCAGCCTTCAGCCTGGTTGGCATTCCCTATGATGGCACCATGCCTGAGATGGCGTACAAATCCCAGGATCTGGTCACTTTGAGCACCTGGAAGAATATCTTTGGCATCTTAGGTGTGATGGTCGGCGCGTTGGTGGCCGCACCCCTCTTCGATAGCATCGGACCCATGGCTATGGGGATCGTGGTTGGTGTTGTTGGCCTGGTCACTATCTGGCTGACCTTGGCTGGTCTGCGGGAGACAGAAAAACCTATCGGAGAACCGCTGCCGGTCATTGAAGGATTAAAGGCTACCCTGCAGAACAGACAGTTCCTGTATATGCTTGCGTCAGTGCTAATTGTGTACATTGCCTACGCCATGGTTACCGCCAATCTGCCTTATTTTGTCACCCTGGTGGTTGGTGAAAGTGAGGGGGCTGTAGGAACTTTCCAGGGTGTTCTGGTTGTCTTGATGATGCTATCAGCCCCGTTGTGGAACTGGCTCAGCAAACGCTACGCCAATCGCAAATTGCTGATGATCACGATGATTGGCTTGGGCGTGATCTTAGCACTTAATTTTTCAGTGGGGCTAATTCCTGGTGTCTCTCCCATGATGCATGGCTTGATCACCGCAGGATTGATTGGCCCCGTCTTGGGAGGGTATTTCATCCTGGCTTACGCTATGATGGGCAATGTGGTTGACTACGACGAGATGTTCACCAACACCCGCCGCGAAGCCATTTATTACGGCACATTTTCACTGGCGGCCAGTGTAGGGCCATCCCTGGCCGCACTGATCTTGCCATTTATCCTTGATAAATTTGGGTATACTGCCGCAAACCCTTTGGGCGTGCGTGTGGCCTGGTTGGTCGCAGGGGCTTTCGCATTCCTGGGTGCGTTGGCCTTCATTGGCTACAGGTTAGGTGATACACCAGAAGAGACACGTAAAAACTTAGGCATATAGCTATGGTTACTACCCTTCGCGCCGGAGTTGCCCGCCGTATCATCTCCCCTCCTAAAGGTATCTACCTGATCGGCTATGGGGACCGTCTCTGGGGCAATCGCGGCATCCATGACAACCTGAGTGCTACAGCTTTAGCGCTGGATGATGGGGAGACCCACGCTGTACTCGTCGCGGCTGATCTGTTGTGTATCAACGAGTATATTGTTCAGCGCGTGCAAGCAGAAGTCGGGAAAAATATGATGATCTGCTGTTCTCACACACATTCAGGACCTATTGTCTACGCCAACGAACGTTCACCGCGACGAAACCGCCGCTATATCGATTTCCTCGTTGCTCAATTCATCGAAGTTGTCCGAGAAGCAAAAGAAAACTTACAGCCAGCATCCCTAGCCTGGGGCGCAGGTGAAGCTCCCATCGCCCTCAACCGTCGGGAGCGTAAGCCTGATGGGAGCATAGAAATCGGCGTCAATCCCGAGGGGGTCGTCGATCGCTCATTAGGGGTAGTACAAATGCAAACTCCTGATGGGAAACCACTCGCCCATTTGGTCAACTTTGCCTGTCACAATGTTGTCCTGGGGCCTAATAATCAGATGGTATCAGCAGATTGGGCTGGAGCTATGCGTCGTCAGATTGAAACCAACACCGGTGTACCCCTACTTTATCTGCAAGGTTGCACTGCAGATTTGAATCCGGATCACGAATGGGGGGATGATGACTGGGATACAGTAGAAAGGTTGGGAGGAGAAGTTGCCGATGTGGTATTGAAAAACCTCGACGCGCTGATTTCCTTCGATAGTGCTCCCTTAAAATTTATCTCCACTGATGTTTGGCTGCCGCTCGAAGCCAAGGCTCAAACGCCAAACCCACCTTCAACGTACAAGCGCGTTCTATCAGGAATCGCGGGTGTACCCCAGTTCCTAGTGGATCCCATTCTCAACATGCGCTACCCGTGGAAATCCACCATCGAAGCCCGTAAGGGTCTCTGGTATATCCCTATGAAGCTCAATATTCTAAAGGTGGGTGAGTTATCTTTCGTTGCTCTGGGAATGGAAGTATTTAACGAAATCGGCTTGGCGATCAAGGAAATATCACCGGCGGCCCACACCATGGTTGCCAGTGTGAGCAACGGGTGTGTAGGCTATTTACCTACAGCAGCCGAGCACGCCTTAGGTGGATATGAAGTAGATGCAGCCCCATATTTCTATCGACTTCCGGGGCGTTTGACTCCCGAGTGTGAAACCATCACATTGGATACTGTTCGAGAAATGTTAGGGAACATGTAATCCTAGTAATTCGAAGAAGTACAGGAGCTTCACTTTTGGTAGAAGTGAAGCTCCCGTATTTTCAAGGGAGCAAATTCCCATTAGGTATTCAACGCATCAGGATAAACGTGAAGATGGAAAGGTCGTAAGACCTTCAGCGGTTCGCCGTGAGAAAAATCTTCTTCTTTGGCCCATTCCTGCTCTTTGTAGCTGAGATAAAAATGTAATTGCCCCAAGTCTTCTTCGCTAAATTGGGCCTGGTAGGCGTCGAGGGCTTGATGCTTCTTTTCGTATGTGTGGCTGATATCCACGATCATGTTGGGGTGAGTAGTGGCGTAAAAAACAATCCCGATCAAGTCATGGGATTCATAGTTTTGATCAACTTCGGTATCAGTCTCCAGCCTCATCAAGCCAAAAAGTGTAGCCGCCTCAGCAGCTGCGCGCCCGGTTAGGATATGATCATTATGGGCTTCATAGGGCAGCCAAGGATCACAGGTGAAAATAAAATCAGGTCGTAGCATGCGGATATGTTTGATAATGTCACGGCGCACATCGAAGTAGTCATACTTACCCGCATCGGGATATCCCAGCCAATATTGTACAGAAACACCGATAGCCGCTCCAGCCTGATCCTGTTCAGCTCGTAATTGAGCAGTCATCTGCTCATCGGAAAGAGATTGGTCGATAACACCGACCAAATCATCCGTAACGGTTAGATAGAATAACTCTGCCCCATTCTCAACCAGGGCAGCCAAGCTGCCGCCTGCGGCGATATCGTTGTCATCATAATGGGGCTGAATAGCCAAGATGCGCTTGGCTGTGAAAAGATCTGGGGGCTCAAAGGGATTCATTTGTCACCATGCCTAGCAGCCAGTGTATCTTTGACTTCTTGCAGGCGTTCCCCATAGAGAGGGTAGAAGAACAAGGCAATGATCGCCAGGATCGAACTGACGATGACGGGCACAGTCATAAAGATTCTGAAACCTTGAGCAACGGTCTCCGGTTGAACTGCCAGGGCTGAATCATAACCATAAGCGGGGGCAATCCACCCAAACCACAGGGCAACGATACTCCCGCTGAGCTTCATGATGAATTTACTCATCCCGAAGTACATTCCTTCACGGCGTTGTCCGGTTTTAACTTCATCTTCGTCAATCACATCAGCAACGATCACATCGCCCATCAAGATTAGGCCGGCCAATCCCAGGCCCAAACCCGCGGAGGCAATGGCCGCAGTGGTGGTATTGGGTGCAATGCCGAGAGGGATTACTGAAACACCCATCACAGCATTTGCGATCATCAAAGTAGTACGCCCTTCAAACCGGTTGGCGACCAGTCGGCGCCACAATTCCAGGGTAACCGCTGAAACAATAAATGCTACCCCTAAAATCACCGAGGCAAAACCCTCACCTGCATCGAGACTGTATTTTACGTAGAACAGGACGCCAGTGGTGAGTGTACCCGTGCCCACAAACCGAAAAGTTTGCGAGATCACCACGCTGACGAAACTGCGGTTGATGAAAGTAGCTTTGAGAGCCTCCCAAAAGGGTACACTCTCAGCGTCAATAGAACTCTTGCGCTCGAACATACCGGGCAATCCCACGTAATACGTCACGATGGTGAACACGGCAAAGATAACTGCGGTCCATACCCAACCGATTTTCTCTGTGAGAATTGGGGTCCCAGCCATACCAATGAAGAGGCCGATCACCTGGATAATGTTCATACTGACGGCTACCTTGGTGCGGGATTCGTAGGTGTTGAACATCTCCGGGAGCAGAGCGTAATAGGCTGTTGTGGTCATCGTCCCCAGGCCCTCCCAAATGAAGGGAACAAATATCATGAAAAGCGCCAGGGCTGTCGTCTGCTCGACACCATCGAAGGGGGCCAACCAGATCAAGATCAGAGACAAGGCAAAGGGAACAGCACCAAACTTCAGGTACGGGATCCTCCGTCCCCATTTTGATTTAGTACGATCAGAGATATATCCCATAATAGGGTTGTTAACAGCATCCCAGATCGAGTAGGCAAACATCACCCCCGAAGCAATAGCCACTGGCAGTCGCTTTATATCGGTGAAGAAAAATAAGACAAATCCCACCATTTGGGCCGGGATGACATGGCCGAGATTTGCGATGCTGTACAGCCAGCGCTGCTTGGTCGTAGCAACATACGTTTCTTCAGTTGTTATCGCTGTGGACATATTTCGCTCCTTTGTTTTTGGGCACTTCGGCACCCAATTAGGATAATGACGGCATCAATTCTTTCAGCGTACGATACCCTATCACCTGAACACCACTTTGCTGAACGAAGTCCCGCAATTCCTCACTCAAAAAGGCTTGATAATCAGCAACGCGATAGGGCCAGTCCGGGGTGATAGCACGTAGTTCGGGTGTATCTTTTGATGGATGAATGATGAAGTGGGTGATGCCTGGCTTCAGCTCACCAAAAGATCGTTTAGCATAGGCGATGCGCTCTTCGACGGTCCCAGCTTGATCGAGCTCTAATCCCCCCAGGTGATCTAGAAGAGGAACCCCCATTTCCTCGGTCTGAGCTACCATCAAAGCAGCCAGCTTCGCTGTCTCTGGATTTAAGCCAAAATCCAGCCAGCCCTGTTCATCCATACGCATGATCATGGGGGGCGAGGCATATTGCACCGCTAACTGCAGGTAGCCCGGCATAAACTTTGGATGCCCTACCGATCCCATATGGGTATCAATATGGGTTGGGTCGATACCCATGGCAATAGCCCGGTCTACCTGGGCCCGCATTTCCAATTGAACAGCCTCGGGGTCGCCGTGTTCTTGGGCCTCCTCTGAAAAGCGGTAGAAATACCCTTCGAAGTCGATCATCCCGGAACCCAGGTCGCGAGTCGAGATCGGCCCCCAACGATAAGTTTCCCACTCGCTGGTCAGAGTAAGATGCACGCCCATATCCACTTGGGGATTCTCCCGACTAATGGTCGCTGCTTCTAAAAACCACGGGCAGGGCACCATCGTCGCCCCAGACGAGATCAACCCAAAATCCCACAATTCTACAAATGCCGACACGCTAGCCTGACACATACCGATATCATCGGTGTGGATGATGACTACTCGGTCATCGTTAGCGAAACCTAGTTTTTCAAGAACCGGGTTAGGATGCATAGTTTACTCCGCATCTCCAACGATGATCTCGCGGCGCTCTTCCATGGTCAGGCGTAGTTTCTCAGTTTCGGGAGGATAAACATAGTAGTAGGGAATGGCGACCAAAAGGCCGATGAACCAGAACCCGCAAGCCAGTACAAGCAGCGTTTGCGTCAAACCATATTGGTTGGCAAAGCCGCCGAACAAAATGATCACGACCGAAGCAACCGCGCCCTGGAAGAATTCCGTCAGGGCCATAGCCGTGGCGCGTAATTCAGGACGAACGACATTCTGCACCAGGGGTTGCTTGACCCCGCGCCGCGTCCAATCCAGGAAGAAGCCAGCAATGCTGGAAAACAGGATGATGGGCACCAACTCTGTGGCACTGGTCAGCAGCATCCACATGGCAGGGAAAGCAAGCAAGATCGATATCTGCGAAACAGCGATACGGCCAGATTTAGGCCAACGTTCATCAGCCCAATCCGCTACTAGGCCACCCACCAGGCTGCCAATCGCCAGGGAGATGACGATCCCGCCAAAGATCAAGGGCGCATCTGCTTCGGAAAAGCCACGATCATCAACCAGCCAGGTAACGAAGAAGGCCGCCAAAGCATTGATGGGCGTCATCACGAAAACACCCTGGACAAAGTTGATCCACACCGTTTTGCTGCGCAGCACCTCCTTGACATCAGTCATCTGGAAGCGGAATTGAGCCGCAGCCGCCTCAGTGATAACTTCTTCTAACTCGGGTTCGGCAGCACCGCGCACCGGATCTTTGATCAATATAGCGATCACTAACCCAGAAATGATGCTGGCAATACCCAGAGCGATGAAGGCATAGCGCCAACCCGCTCCAGGGATAGCGAGCATTTCACCGAAAGCGAAAGCCCCAATCACAATGCCGAACATCCCAATGGCGCTGATGGCGCCCATAGCGCGGCCGCGTCGCTTGGGGCCAAAGACATCTGCCAGCATACTGAAGGCCGCCGGGTAAAGTGCACCTAAACCCAGACAGGCGATCACTCGAATAATCAGCAACTGCCAGTAATCGGTCACCAGACCACAGAGAAGGGTCCAGACTCCCCAAACGCCAGTACCGATCACCAGGATCCATTTTCGGCTATAACGATCGGCCAGCATGCCCCAAAACGGCCCGCTGAAGGTCTGGAAGATGATGCGAATGCTGTTGATGATGCTCAACGCTGAGTAATTCAATCCTAACGCATTACGGATGGCAGGGAACAACATCGGCAAGGCTTGATCTTCAGCACTGTCGATGAAGAAGCCAAATCCCAGGGCTGTTAGGATGCGGCCTTTTTGACTTTTGGGCTTTTCAGTCGCGGATACTTCTCCAGTGTTCATAGCTCTTTCTCCTTTGGTATCTCAATGCCAAAACGCTCTCGTAAATCGCCATAAGCTTTTTGGCAAGCTCCTAAGATATAAAACTCACATTTCCAATCCCCATAAGCACAGAAATTCTCCAAATCTTTGGGCATGACTTTCTCAGCCAGCGACCGCTGCATATCTTCGAAACTCGTCACTTCTCCTGTTCGCAAACCCAGATGTTTGAGTACCGCGGCATCTTTTGAAATCTTATTCTTCCATCCGGTGCTACATCTGCCCTCATCTTCGGACCAATATCCACACTGGTAACAGAACAAGTCATACCCGTAGATTGACTCGATCTCCAGATCTGGAGCAGGGGTTACCCGGGCAACGATCTCGGCGTATTCTGCGGAAAATCCAGGATCGCTGAGCAACTGGTCAAAGGCTCCCACGCAGAGGTGATGATGGCCCATGAGACTCAACCGCTGATTGATATTAACAGGGAAGATCTGCTCCATCTGCTCTTCAGACCAGGGCGATTCATGCGGGGGGAGGTCGAGGGTTTCCCTCTTTGGGGCTGGTTCTGCCCCCGGAATGGGTTCACTGAGCGCTTGAAAGAGTCCTTCAAAATCCCCAAAGCGCTCCAACCGGAAAGCTTCTGCCATTCGCCCGGATCCCAGTTCAAACTGTTCAGCAACCACGTTGGCCTGCATCTGCATTGCCAAAGCCAGTAACGGGCGCATATCTCCATCCATGGATGCCTCCAACCAAGGCATACGCCGCCCCCAGGTTTTCATTTGTAGGCGATACTGGTTGAAGGTGTTCTTCATCATCTCTGTGTGGGCACAGAGTGCTTCGACCTTGGCTTCCAGATACTCGGTGACATCTTCAGCATGGGTAACTTTGGGTAATTCGCGGGCGAAATACCAGCGCTCGCAGACTGAGAATGGCTCTAGCCCCTCTTCGAAATGCTCAGGGTGGTGCTTGTCAAAACAGGAAACCCAAAAAGCTTCATCTACCGTTTGAGAGACAACAATATGATCGAGGTTGTTTTCAAGCACCCCTTCTGGGTCAAAAGAAAATACCGCGTATGGGCGGTATTTTCGGAATAAGTATACAAATCGTTCTCGGAGTTCTACTTTGGAGACATCACCAAGACAGTCTGTGGGATAGCCCAACTCAACAATCTTGGATATCCCCATGATATTTGCTGCTCTCTGAAGTTCCTCGGTATTGCGCTGAATGGTTTCTTCTACTGATAAACCGACGGAATCTTTGGCATCATCCGTCACTCTCACCAGAACAACCTTCCAGCCCTGATCTGCGAATTTCGCCAGAGTCGCCCCGCAAAAGGCCGCCGCGTCATCGGCATGAGGGCTGATCACCATTGCAGTATGCATACACACTCTCCTCAACTCATTTTGTCATTATAACCGCGCTTTTTCCCCTTTATTCTTGTTTAACTCTATAATTCTCTGCTGTTTCCTTCAATTCTCCCGAATTAGCCTGAATTTTCTTCAGGGCGGCTACTGCATCATCAACTCCCTGACGCCCAGCACGGAAAACTGCTTCGTCCAACCAGACTGCTTCGTGTTCACAAGCGCGCCTCGCTTCAGGGAAATTCATCTTCTCAAAATCGAAGTACTCTGGGAAAGCGCTGGGCACAGGCAGCTTGGAAAGCTGCGGCTGAAAGAGGGTGTAATTGTGCATGGCTTCGTATCCTTCCCAACAAGGAATACCTTCAGCTTCAAGCGCCGCGCAAATTTCCTTATGTTCTGCACCGAAGACTTCAGGATCAACTGCAAAGATGAAGCGGTAGAAGGAGCGCGTGGTATGGCGTGGATCACGCTTGAGCAGGCGCACACCGGGCACTTCGCTGAGACTTTCTTCCATATATCCCAACATCTGCTCGCGTTGCTTGGCCTGCTCAGGAAAGCGCTCCAGACCGACATTAGCCAGCGCGCAACCCAACTCCGACATTCTGTAGTTGGCCCCCATACTGAAATCACTGCCCTTTTCTTCCCCGCCGCGAGGATGAGAACGCCCACAATCAATCACGCTGACTGCGCGTGCCGCCAATTCTGGAGTGCGGGAGATCAGCACACCCCCCTCGCCTGATGTAACGATCTTCGACGATTGCAAACTGAAAGAACCGAAATGACCGATGGTACCAGCACCCTGGCCATTCCACTTGGCTCCATGGGCATGGGCGCAATCTTCGATCACAATAAAATCATACTCTTCAGCGATCTGCATGATGGCATCCATATCAGCCATCTGCGCACCCAGATGTACGGGGATGATGGCCCTGGTCTTCTCAGTGATAGCCGCTTCGATCAGCTTAGGGTTGATGGTATAAGTTTCGGGGTCAACGTCCACGATAACCGGGATCGCCCCCGCGGCTATAGGCGCCGCGGCGGTGGCCTGAAAGGTGTACGCGGGCACGATGACTTCATCCCCCCAGCCAATGTCTGTAGCACGCAAGGCGACTTCCATAGTAACAGTTCCGTTGGCCATTGCAACGGGGTAGCCACCTCCCTGTATTTCAGCAAACCGTTCTAAGAAAGCCTGAGTCTCCGGCCCAGGGTAGGGGTACCCTCCCCATTGTCCAGACTTCACTACACGAGTTAGGGCTTCGATATCGCGCTCATCGTGTACGGGCCATTGGGGGTAGGGTTCTTTCCGGATCGGTTCTCCACCCAATAATGCAAGTTTACTCATGATATAGTGTTCTCCTCAATTAGCTCTCCGGTCGTTTCAATTAATCGATCCTGCAATGGGTAACCATCGAAACCAGCCTGCTCCATCCCCAACAAAACACCCCCCATTACTGGTGGAGCGTTCAACCGGACAAACTGGGCTCCTGGAGCAACATCTCGAATTGCGGCTTTCATAGGTTCGAGGATCAATGGCCCACCTTTGAAAACACTGCCAATGAGTACCACTTCGAAATTTTCTTTTTCAAAGGACAATTGGCTCACAACACCGTTGACCATGTCAGCCAATCCCAGAGCAGCCCAACAGATAACATCAATAGCCACTTGATCACCTTCTTCGGCAGTCTGAAATACCAAGGGGGCGACTTTCGGCCCAAGCTTGTAGCGTGCGGTTCCCAAACCTTCAATGAGATCATTAAGAGAGGATGCTCCAGTGTATTGCATGAAAACTCGGCTCAACTCGGTATTCGGACCACGTTGGCCCCAATCACGCGCCACGGCATGAATGGCCTTTACAACAATCGTACTCGCACCACCATATTCATCCATGAAAAGGCTGCCGCCGGTCAAACGCCCATAACGACGCTGACGGTCTACTCCCCAGCAGTTCTCGCCGGTACCAGCGATGATGGCAACACCCCACCCAACACTCACGCCTGCTAAAAGGCCAATAATGGCATCGTTTACGACTTCAACTGGGCAATTTAATCTTAAACTATCAATAACCTCTAACGTTGGTTCTCGCTCGGAGGGCCAATCATAGCCAGCTACACCAAATCCTGCTCCAGCGATTTGACTATGATCGATTCCAGCTGATTCTAGAGCTGATTGTGTAGAAATCTGTAAGGCTTTTTTCAAACCATCCCAACCCACAACTTCATAATTGCCCGATCCGGCGACGCCGAACCCTATGGCTTGCCCCATTTCGTCAGCGATTAATGCGTGGCTTTTCGTTCCGCCAATGTCAACACCAAGGTAGTAATTCATGAAAGGTTTATATTACTGCCAAAATCGCGGCAAATACTCTTTGTGGGTGTTGAGCATGTCGTCGAGTACAGCTTGGATTTTGTCTGCATTAGGACCAATGGGATGCGCCAACAAAGCCTGGTAGGCCGCTTTACGATCACCATGAACAGCAGCTTCAACCGTCAATATTTCAAACGATTTCACCTGGGCAATCAACCCAAAACAAACTGGCGGCAGGGGTTCTGCTGGTAAAGGCTGGATTCCATCCCTACCCACGCTGCAAGGCAATTCCAAGACCCAATCCTCAGGCCAGCCAGGCACCGTACCGCCATGACGCATATTGACAATATGAATCTCACCCCGATCATTGTAGTGGGCATCCAATAATTGGGTTGCCATGGTGGAGTAATAGGCCCCGCCGCGCTTCATCAATTCCTCTGGCGGTTCAACTAAATCTGGATCGGCATACTGTCGCAGCAACTCTTTTTCAATCTCAATGACTTCATCAGCTCGGGATGGCGGCCAGTTGTTCTGTTCAGAAAGTTTGTGATCTGTGTTATAGAAATAATGCAAATAATAGTTGGGGATCATACCCAGGATATCAATGGTGCGAGGATCCCAACCCTGAGAGTCACCGGATCGCAACTGCTTTATGTATTCGTCGATGACCTGAGACCAGACATCTTCGCCATCGATGGTGAAGCCGCGATGCCAGGTGAGATGATTCAACCCCAGGGTATCCAGTTGCGCCGTTTGGGGTGGGATGTGTTTCCCCGTACGTTTGCCTAGCTCTTCGAGAATTTCCATCTTGGTAGTGATAGCCACATTGCAGACACCCACTGCAGGCACATCGGTGGCATAGCGAAAGAGTGCCTCTGTAACCAATCCGGCAGGGTTAGTGAAATTCACCAACAGCGCACCGGGTGCAGTCTCGCGAATATCCTTGGCGATATCAAGCAGCACGGGAATGGTACGCAGCGCTTTAGCCATGCCACCTACACCGGTGGTCTCCTGACCAATCAAACCATGGCGATTGCCCAAGTATTCATCATTTCGACGGGCTTCCATCATGCCAACGCGCAGCTGCGTGATCACATAGTTGGCCCCGCTGATCGCTGCGCTCTGATCCGTGGATAATTCCACTTTAAAAGGCGAACCCTTCGAGGTCACCATGCGTTGTGCAAAGCTACCCACAATCTCCAAGCGCTCAGCGTTGATATCCATCAAGCACAGCTCAGTCATAGGGAACGTATCTGTGCGCGCCAAAAAGCCATTGACCAACTCAGGCGTATAAGTAGAGCCTCCACCAATGACAGTAACTTTCATAACATCTAACTTCCTATCTCCACAACTTTTCCAGTTTTCGAAGACTTATAAGCGGCATCAACTACCTTCATATTGATAAGCCCCTCCAGCCCTCCTGGAACAGGGGCCTTATTCTCACGGATGCACTCGATGAAATAGACCATCTGTCGGTCGTACATCGTTTGGGGGCAATGCACAGCCCTGGGGAAAGGGAAACCACCCTCGACTTCGTCAACACGCTCCGCCTCAGGGTTAGGGATTTTCAATCGGGTGGGGTAGATCTCCCCAAAGCCCTGTGTTCCGTAGAGTTGCGTGGCCGCTTCAGGTCCGTCCATGTGGGGTTGCCACCAGCCAGACTCGATAAAGCTGGTCACACCATTATCCCAGTTGATGATAATCACACCGGTGTCATCAACATCAAACTCTTTGTAGTGAGTGCCAATGACCGCATACACGCTGATGGGTTGGGGATCTCCAAGCAGAAAGCGGGCCGTATCGAGGGCGTGGATGCCCATGTCGGCCATGGCACCCCCTCCGGCAAATTTCGCCTGTGTGAACCAACCCCCTGGCCCCCAGTTGGCATGCACTCCAATACCCTTTGTGCGGATGATCTTGCCAAGCTCTCCAGAGTCAACCTGGTTTTTGAGCCAAAGAACTTCTTCGTCGAAACGCCAGCAGTGGGCTACCATCAACACTGCGCCCGATTTTTCGCTAGCGCGCAGCATGGCTTGAGCTTCATCGCCATTCATCGCCATGGGCTTTTCGACCATTACATGGACGCCGGCTTCGAGCGCAGCAATGGTTTCTGGAGCATGGAGATAGTTGGGGGTATTGATGCTAACTGCATTTGCGTGCGCGTCTTCATCAGCGAGCAGTTCTTCGATAGCAGCATACTGTCTAGGGATATTGAATTCTTCTGCGAAGGCAGCCATGGATTCAGGGCGGTGATTGACCACAGCAACAAGTTCAACTCCATCAATTTTCTGCGCGGCACGAGCGTGTACTTTCGAGATGTAACCAGTGCCGGTGAAAGCGATTCGGATGGTCATAGATATCTCCTATAAGGTGTAGTATGAAATGTATCGTGAGCAGAGAATTTGATTGCACTCGCTCTACATTCCCCGCATCACGCTCTACGAATCAAATAGCTCATGCGCAATGCCATAGGGCAAATCATGTTTGCGGACATAATCGGGCAATCCCTTGAGGGTCAAGCCCACCACGTCTTCAGGGATTTTATTCAGGGGAACATGACAGGCTTTTAGAGCTCGCTCCAGGGCATAGGTATCTTGATCCTGGAATTCGGCCATCAACAAGATACCGGGACCAACAAGATCTCCATGGGGCAGCCCTTTGCCCATGAAATTTTCAACTGAGTAAGCAAAATAATGTTCACTGCCCTCCTCTGGGCGTGAGTGCCCGATCTGATTACAGAGTTGAACTTCCATTGCCAGGCAGTCGAGGAGTTGTTTCAATCCATCAGCATCACCTGCACCAGCAGCTTCAGCACACTCCAATGCGCCATCCAAGATGGCTTGCGCAGCGTCTGTCACCCAAGGAATTAACTCCATTCCCTCAGGGTTCTTTCCCAGTTCTGCGGCAAGCTCCCAATCCCATAGAGCTGTTGCAATAGATAGCACATCGCAAATCCCTGCGGTGCGAATTTGTTCTGGTGCCACAGCCAAAACATCGACATCGATAATCAAGCGATCTGGGGGTTTGGTCTCCAGATATTTCACGCAACCCTCAGCCCTGACGCCGGAAGCCCATGTGAAAAAGGCATCTACAGAGAGTGCAGTAGGCAGACTGACTAGTTCAAGTCCAGTATGGTAGGCAATATATTTGGCGGCATCGACGGCAAGACCACCACCTACGGCGCAAATGATCGGAGATACCTCTGGCGTATTGGAGAGTTGGGTTTGAAGATTAGCTGTAAAGTTGACCCATTGTTGGATAACGGCCTCAGTAATATCGGCTCGCCAGACGATATCTAGATGATTCAAGTCATCGGCGACGGCTTCCCAAGCTCCGTTTGTGGTTACCAGGGCGACCGGACGATCTTCTTCAAGTTCATCAAAGGGGATAAATTCCACCAGGGGTAAATTCCAGATTTGCATTACTCACTCCTAAAGAAAATTCCAAAACTGCGGCAGGTACTCTTTATAGCGTACCAAATAATCATCCAAAATTAGTTTAGCGACGTCTAAATCTGTGATCACTGGATCAAGCAACAGGCATTGCAAGGCCGCAGATCGATCACCATGGACTGCTGAATCCACGCAAAGCTGGGTGACCGAAATCTCGCGGCGACATAGTTCAGCGATGCCTTCAGGCAGGGGATCAACACAAATAGCCTGCACTCCAGAGCCTGTCACTACGCCTGGTGTCTCAACGATGGCCCCGAGAGGGAGATTCGGGATTTGTCCACGGTTGGGGAGATTGACTGCTAGATGATAGTAGATCCCTGCCCCAGAGATATTCTCGATGATCTCCAAAGCCCCCTCAGAGTCAGCGTCTTTGAGAGAATCTAGTGGAAGATCACCTGAAATCATCTGCGATATTATCTGGTACCCTTCGTCGCGGTGCTGATCCCAGTAATCCCAATCATAGAGTGAGACTCCGTATTTTTCCCAGGGTTCGGTGAGTGGATCGCTGAGCCAAGGTAGATATTCGGCAAGATGTTCATCTCCGGGGATGGGAAAGAGGCCAAAGGCATCAAATATTCGTCGGGTGAGCGGTTCGAAGGTTTCAGGCAACTCAGCCCATCGGTTGCGAAATAAGGGGTATAAATCTTCACCCGTTTTGCGATCATTAAGGGCCAACATCCAGGTGAAGTGGTTCAACCCCGCGGCGGCAATTTGCACACGAGGCATGGCTTGTTTCATGGCTTCAGCCCGCACGGGGTTAGTCACCGGCGAGGCATGACAATCGGTGAAGCCCTCGGAGATGTCAAACCCCAGGTCATCCGCCAGAGCTTTGGCAACCATGGCATAGCCCGCGCCGATCTGGTGGCACAGTCCGACAACGTTTATCTTGCTGTAACGCGCAACCGCGTCACAGATGCGCATCATGGGATTTGTGTAGTTGATCAGCCATGCTTTGGGGCATAGCTGTTCCATGTCACGAACGATATCCATCACCGGGCCAATGTTACGGGCTGCGTGAGCGAAACCACCGGGTCCACCATTCTCAGCATACGGCTGACGGACACCATATTTGAGAGGAATCTCATAATCAGAGCGCCAGAGTTCTTCTCGAGGGGATACTTCAATAGAGAGCACCACGAAATCGGCATCGGCGAGAGCTTCCTTATGGTGCGCGTGGATTGTGGTATGCATTTGCGATCCCCACTCCGAGTTCAGAGTTTCAGCAAGGCCACCGACCAACTCCAAAGCCCTTTCATTGCGGTCCACTAAAGCTAGATGGGAACCACTCAGATTCTGGCGGCCCATCAATGCAGCTAAGGTATTCAACCCAAAGGATGCGCTGCCCGCACCGATTACTACGATTTTTGTCATGCGACTTCTTCCTTTAGACTCCAACTAGGATCGCTTTTTGTTATGCGAACACTAAGATTTGTGTTTTAGATCAAACTGTCTCGAAGCGATGATGCCGGGTGGGATGATACTCTTCATCTGGGTCACATTCGCAGGGGTCGACATGCACGGTAACTTCCACCATGGCAGGGAATTCATGGAAGATAGCGTGCCGAACTTCCTCAGCTAACCGATGGCTCTCCAAGGTCGGCATTTGGCAATCTACTGTAATATGTAATTCGGCGCGTTGACGATGGCCCACCCAACGGATAGCCGTGTCATGGAAATCCATCACGCCTTCGACCGATGCAGCAGCTTTCTCCACTCGCTCAGTGATCACTGGGTCCACTGCATCCATAATGCGATACCACATATCGCGAGCAGTATTGCATACGATCACTAAGATTGCAATGCCGATGAGAATACCAATAATTGGGTCAAACAGCGGGAAACCAATCCAAACACCAATGGCACCTGCCAAAACTGCCAACGAAGTAAAGCCATCTGTGCGAGCGTGATAACCATCTGCAACCAATGCCGCGGAACCGATCTCTCTGCCGACTCGAATGCGAAAGATAGCCACCAATTCGTTTCCAAAAAAACCAATGATAGCAGCCGCTGCAACCCAGCCTAAATTGGTAATCGGCTCGGGGTTGAGAATGCGCTCAATGGAATGGCGAATGGCTTCGAAGGCGGAATAAGCAATCATCAAAACAATGATCACACCAGCAATATCTTCGGCACGGCCATAGCCATAGGTGTATCGTCTATTGCGTGACCGGCGAGAAAGCCAGAACGCCAAACCCAAGGGAATGGCTGTGAGGGCATCGGAAAAATTGTGGATCGTGTCCGCCAACAGAGCGACGCTCCCACTGATGATAACGATCACTACCTGGAAGATAGCCGTGGCCATCAAGCCTGAGAATGAAATTTTCAAAGCCCACATACCACGGTCAGTAGCTAACGCCGGGTCAAGCGCAGCTTCCTGGTGACCATGTGAATGAGGGATGAATTGGTGTTTCAGCCAGGCGATAATCCCACTGCCATGTTCATGATCATGATGATCATGGGGGTGATGATGAGAATGATTGTTTTCGGTCATGAGTCTCCAGTTTATATGATCAAATACTCTAAATGAATATCTTCAGGCTCCAGTTCAAATAACTCTTCATCGACATCTTTCGTTACCACACATCCCTGATTCAGGCAGAAATTGACTGTGTTTTCCGAAGGGGTGGAGGATATGTACAGCTTATTTGCCCCCAACTTTCTTGCGTCATCCACAGCTTTCTTGAATAGCCTTGCTCCCAAGCCTTGCTTTCTTAATGAGTGGCTGATATGCAGGAACTTCAATTGCAGTTGATCTTTGTGCTTTCCGATGATCTTATTATCCAATACCACCACCCCAACGAGAACATCACGGTCGAAAGCGCCATAGAAGACTCCGCCGCGGGCAAAGGCTTCTATCAGAATGGGTGTGTAGATCTCAGATTCACCAGGGGGCCATCCCCCCATATCATAATGCTCTTCTTCCAATACCAACTCCCCCTCTCGGAAATAATAGATACCTTCAATAATCTCTCTGCGGTCGATCTCCCAAACGCGCTCAATCTCATCTCTAGCGAGCTGGCGAATCATGATATCCATAGATATCTCCCAATGATGCTACAAGTTATTGAGAGATTATTGTAATCTCAAGTTATCGATTCGATAACTGATAATTGTCATTCATCGTCGTTTCTCCCCCTCTTTTTGTGAATCTTATTATTTTGCTTGGTTTACCAGAGCACGCGCCAACTCAAGAAACTCCTGCCATTCTTCATCAAAGAAATGAACTGTGACATTGTTTAACTCCAAATGGTATGTCGTTTCCCCATCGGGTTCTTCCGCCTTCCAGGCAGCATTATTTTGCGTTTCTGCTAGGGTTGTTGTTTTGGGTTCAGGTATATCGTTGGTCATTTTTTCTACTCCCTTTGGTAAAAGACCCTAAAGGTCTCCTCGATTTAATTATTTCTTTCAACTTTTATGTGAAGACCTTTAGGGTCTCCGAACACTATCTATGGTAATACATACCACGGATTTACGAAACCACCGTTCAATCGTACTTCAAAGTGCAGGTGTGGGCCAGTGGAATTGCCAGAGCTGCCTCCCGACCCTATCAACTGCCCTTGGCGCACACTTTGCCCGCATGCGACACTTACGCCACTTAAGTGAGCATACAACGTTTGGTAACCGTTGCCATGATCAATAGCAACGGTATAGCCGTAACCGCCCGAAGACCAACCTGCAAACATGATTACGCCGGCATCTGCGGCCATGACGGGATCGCCAAGAACAACACCTACATCGATAGCCAGGTGTCCTGACCAATAATCATTACCAGAAAGCGTTTGATTATTTACTGGCCAGATAAAAGCGCCACTTCCGTACAAACCATCATAGCCGCCAGGGCAAGCGCCACCCCCATAGATCCCGCTGGAAACGCCCGCCGACCCTCTGGCAGGAACCGGGACGATCCACTGTTGAAATGCGCGTTGCCCACCAGGGATCATCACCCAGCTATCCACTTCGACTTGGGGATTCGTTAGATCAAGCCGGTTGCCCGACCAGGTCAGGATGTCATCAACGTTGACTTCGAATTCATCAGCAACCAATTGAAGCGTATTCCCTTCCTGCCATTGATAGTAAACACCATCCACAGGGGGGATCTTCAGTTCCATGCCTGGTGCCAAGGAGTGTGGATCATCCTTTAGAACATCAGGTTATAAACGTAAGGCGGGACAAAATGGCAAAATGATGTAGTAGCAGAAT
>CAZLNX010000036.1:0-27474 GCA_964560795.1 uncultured Anaerolineales bacterium
TCTCGGTTTTGAAGGTGCTATGAACTTCTTTTCTCAATAACTTCACACTAATGACTGGTGAAAAAAAATAGATGCAGAGTTCAGCAGAGACCATCACACCGCAACAACTAGAATCTGAAGGAAAAACAGCCTATTCCAAAGGTGATTTTTCATCGGCTGCACAGTCTTTTTCTGCCGCCCAAGAAGGCTATAAGTCCTTGGGTGATGAAATTATGGCAGCAGAAATGGCCAACAATTGCTGTGTGGCCTTGTTGCAAGACGACGATCCCCAGGTTGCCCAGGCAGCTTTTGATGCAGTTGAGGGAACGATCGCGATTTTCCAGGAAGCCCACGATTTTCGCCGGCAGGCAATGGCCCTGGGTAACCGCGCCTCGGCACTAGAAGCATTGGGAAAATTGGAAGGAGCCATTGGTGACTACGAAGAATCTGCCAAAATTCTCAAGGAAATTGGCGCCAACGATCTGCGCATGGATGTGATGAAATCACTCTCGGCCTTACAGCTCAAAACTGGTCGTTCACTTGAAGCCTTGGCAACTATGCAAGCTGGGGTGGATGGGGTAGAAAAACCCAATTTGAAACAACGTTTTCTGAAACGTCTATTATCGTTGCCCAGCCGATTTATGGGGCGTTAAAAGGAGCGGGTTTGTTGCCGAAAAGCCATGATTGTGAATAAAACAACAGACCTTAGCCGCATAGCCATCAGATCAGCAACAGAAGCTGACCGTCACAAACTAGCTACTCTGATCCATTTTAGCCCTTATGTCCATCGACATTTGGGTTGGCGATCCCCGTTGGATTGGTTGGGTATGGAACCTTATTTGGTTGCTGAACGCGACGGACAGATCGTAGCGGCTTTAGCTTGTCCGCCCGATGTCCCAGATCTTTCTTGGGTTAGGTTGTTTGCAGTGTCAACTGTGCTGGGGGTTGAAGAAGCCTGGGAGATGATGTGGCCTGTAGTAGATCGTTTGCTGGGTGATTCAACGCCCATTGCGGCATTACCTTTGCAGAGTTGGTTCCAAAGAATACTGCAGAATAGCAATTTTACCTATGCCTATGATGTGCTAATGCTGCGTTGGGAAGACCACGGTCATCGATTAGATGTCCACCCTTCAGATGCCTCGTACAATATCCGTCTGATGAACTTTGATGATCTCAAATCTGTTCATCAGTTGGATGAAACAGCATTTGATCCGGTTTGGCGACATTCCATTGACCTGTTAACCCTTGCCTACCAACATGCCAACTTTGCAACGATAGCTGAAGATTCCACCGGCATCTTGGGTTATCAAATTAGCACGGCCAGCGACTTAGATGGGCATTTGGCTCGTCTTGCAGTGCATCCACGAGCGAGGCGCTTGGGCGTGGGCTATACTCTAGTGCAAGATCTGCTTAGAAATTTTCAGCGACGTGGAATTCAGAAAGTGACAGTAAACACCCAAGATAATAATCAAGCCTCGTTGTCCTTGTATAAAAAGGCTGGATTTACATCTACCGGTGAACGATATTCAGTATTTGAGACAACCTAAAAAAAGAGCAGGTGCCCCAGACTCCTTTTGGGGTGTCCCTGCTTAGTAAGTTTTTGTTTGCCTCCTGGAGGAAATTATGGTCGAAAGAGAAGATGCCTTCATCGTAAATGCCCTGGTTCGACAAGCCCTGGTTGCTGCCCAAGAAGTGATGGGTGAGAATGGCTTGAATGTCGTCCTGCGCACAACGGGACTTGAGCGTTTTATCGGCAACTTCCCTCCAGATAACCTGGAGCCGGGTATTCCGGCATCCCAATATGGACGATTCAATGAAGCAATCGAGGAATTCTACGGCCGCGGCGGCCGCGGTATTCTGAAGCGCATTGGCAAGGCTTCATTTCAATATGGCATCAATGAACAACCCGCATTGATGGGTCTGGCAGGCATTGCCTTAAAAGCCCTCCCGCAGAAACAGCGCATCAAATTTGTGCTCAACAGCGTTGCAGATGCTCTCAAGAAGAGTAATCCTGAAGTTGAAGCCTGGGCAGGGGAAAAAGATGGCAAGATGATCTATGTTGAGCGAACCTGCGCGATTTGCAACGGACGCACCAGTGATAAGCCAATTTGTCATCTCTATGTGGGTTCGTTAAGCGAGGCTATAAAATGGGCTACCGGTGTAGATTTTGACGTCCGTGAAACCGCTTGCATCGCTATGGGGGATGATTATTGCCAATTCGAAGTTGGCGATCCTATTGGATAATGACAACTAGGATAAACCGACATTTACCCCGTTCGTATTCGCGTGCTTTCTTAGAAGCCGTCGAATCTGAGCTTGGTGTCTATAGCTTCAAGATGATGCTGCGCGATGCGGGTTTAGCACAGAGCGAAGATCAAAACTCAGCACAACGCTTTGAGATGATTCTAAATGCGGATGAGTTTGCCGCAATTTTAGCAGCCATTCGTGCATATTATGGCAGTGGCGCTCGCGGTATGCTCAACCGGATTGGGCGATCTTTTTGGCAGCGGAGTGTTGGCAATACGCTCAAGGGACGGCTCGCATATCCCCTCGTTCGCCTCATGGGCCCTCGCCTGGCATTGAAGATGCTTGCCAATAAGATGAAAAAACCCGATGGCGATGTGTCCGTTCACTTGTTGGACACAGAACTTATCTTTATGGATACATCCAGTGATGCCACATTGGGTCAAGAGGATGATCAGCCCGTTTGTTGGTACACCATAGGCCAGATTCAAGCATGTGTTTCCTGGGCGAGTGGTGATGAAAAGAACGTCGAGGAAATTGCTTGCAGGGCAATGGGACACGAAGCCTGCAAGTTCAGAATTGAATGACTAAAACGTGAACAGGATATTAATTTGAATTCAATCGACGACAAGCGTCCATTTGAAGTCCCTTGGTCTGTGAGCGATACCTGGATAGGGGTAGCTTCATTATTCTTCTTAATAGTCATTTTGATGCTGACAACCTTTTTGTTCCCTGAAATGGATATTGGATTGTTCTTGATCTTTGGAGAACTCGTTTTTCTGATCCCGGTATGGTATTTTGGGGTTTGGAAATACAGAGCCTCTTGGAGCGATTTAGGTTTGCGTAGTTTCCAGATGGGGAGTTTGGCTGTTGGCTGCGGCTTGATGATTGTCTCTTGGTTGTTTAACCTGGGTTATGGCATATTCTTGGGGTTATACAACTTGCAAGTTCAACCCGATTTTGCCCTATTGTTTGATGGCACCATATCTCCTGGTTTGATCTTCGTTGGGGGTGCCTTCATTGCACCGCTTGTCGAAGAAGTGATCTTTCGTGGATTTATCTTCGCTGGGTTGAAAGAGCGCTTTGGTTGGGTCAGATCTGCTTTGATCAGTGCAATACTATTTTCCTTAATTCATTTCCAGCCTACGGCAATTTTCCCAATCTTCATCCTGGGATTGATCTTTGCCTATCTGTATCATCTCAGTGGATCGATATGGCCGGCAGTGATCATGCATATGAGCACAAATGCCCTGGGATTAGGGACGGTCTATTTTGCAGCCGAATATGGGGTTTTGGATTTGATGATTCTGTTACGCTGAATAGATGTTTTTCCTTAGAGCCAATGTGAAAAATCCCAAAATATGAGAAACAGCTTAGAGTGTCCACCCCAACATCGATCTTAGCTGGACAACCCCCTTATGCTATGGCAAAATTTGATGCATTAAATTAAAAATTGTCCTGAGAAGGAGTTATTCATGCAGAAACGTTCAGCTATTCAAGAGAGACGTCGAAAACGAAAGAAACAACAACGCATGACGACAATTCTGATTGTCAGTGGAATTGCTTTGATTGCTGCTGCTCTTCTTATGTTGCCGACTCTCCAGCGCTCACTTACACCCCTGGGAGAGATCACCACGGTTGAACTCAACCCAAGACCAAACGCTTCCGGCAATGCCATGGGAGATCCCAATGCCCCGGTCATAATCGAAGAATTCTCCGATTTTGGCTGCGGACATTGCGGGAGTTTTTCGACAAGTACTGGCGAGTTGATCGCCGATACTTATGTGGCAGATGGCCAGGTATATTTTATCTCCCGTTCCGTTGGGAGCATGTTGAACCCCACAACATCTCCAAAACTGGCTGAAGCTTCCTATTGCGCAGGTGACCAGAATAAGTATTGGGAATATCATGATTTGATCTATGCAAACCAGATCGCTCTCTACTCCAGTCAGAATGCGCCTGTAGATCGTTATATTGAGTCTTTTGCAACTGCTTTAGAGCTTGATTTGGATGAATTCAATGCTTGTTTGGATAGTGGTAAATTTTCCGAGCAGGTTCAACAGGATCAGGTTGATGCTGTTCAGGCAGGGATCAACTCTACCCCAAGTTTTCTGATAAATGGTCAATTGCTCATCGGCAACCGCCCTGCGGAAGATTTCCAGGCGGCTATTGATGCTGCTTTGTCCGAATAAATTGTAGAAAATCATTAAACGATCACATCGGGAGAGAATATAGCCCTTTTTCGGTGTGTTTCTTACTGATAACAAAAGCTGGACTTTTTTGAAAAAGTCCAGCTTTTTAACTGAGATTCTAATTTGGGTTATTGAATTGTACCCTCGTCGATGATGTCTATCTTGGTGCGAACGTGAGTACATTGTTCGCGTATTTTATCGTGACATAAACGCACCAGTGCCATTACTTCGTCCCATTCACCCTCGATGCATACAACTTTGGGAGATAGTGGATAAGCTTTATGGGAACCTTCTGTATTTCGCACAACTTTCAGAATCTGTGCCGTGCAGTTGATGTCGCTTTTGGCTGGAATAATGGTCAGTTCTACTAACACCTCTTCCTCCAAGAAAAGAGATTGTGTCTCAGGCAATTATTGATATGGTATCCAATACCTTTTCGGCTAAGTATTGATCTCCGAATAGTTGCACCTGCTTCCTGGCATCATCGAGGGGGATACCGTTGGTGAAGATCCTCCAGGCGACGTCGTCGGGAATGGAAACACTGGCTTGGGGGTTATCGAGAGCGCCTTCGTATAGTCGCCAAGCATCTTCTTTATAAGCCAATATCCAATTCCGACTCACAACTCCTTTGGTACGAATTTGGATCGCAGTATCCTCCTCGGCGATATTCGATCTAAAAGTGCGTGGCACTCCCAATATAAATGTGTCTAAAATGGGACCCAGGAACCTTGTGTCTTTCAAGCCAGGTTTGTCAACCGCATCCCGGATGTGTTGTTGGTGATGCCATCGTTCAGTATATTCTCTGGCCAGGTCAACCCAAACTGGAGCCGGGTCTGGGCCAATCCAATCAATTGGGACACCCATCTCGAACGGGTCGATTGATTGGAAGAATTCGACCCCTTGCTCTCCATTGAATTTAAGCATATCGATCAGCAATCTGGGGCTGATGTTTCGTGCACTTTTTACCCAACGATCGTTATGATCGTTGATTAGTTGCACCAATTGTTCATAGGACTCTAAATCCAAAAAACTAGAAAATCCATCTCGCCTCCAGGAGAGATTGCCAATTTCAACACCCAGAAGATGGGCGCATACATCTTTTACAGACCAGGGTCCACATATGGTAGGGCAATTCCATTCGTCTTTGGTCAGCCCGCGCATAAGATCGATCAACTCGTTCAACAATTCGGGAAATAGATGGGAGACAATGACCGGTTCAAGTTGTTTCATCACATCACTTATCCGCCAGAGCGATATTACTTGCTATATGCGATTCTGATTTCAGCTAACTGCTCCTCAGTAATCGGTTCTGGTTTTCCAACTTGAAGGGCCTGGTAGTATGCCTGGAAGCCCACTTCTGCATTGAAAGCCATATTAAAGGCGTGATCTAGATTGGTACCGATGGCTACCAGGCCATGTTTCCGTAAAAGGATCACCCTAAGGTCAGAGCGCTTTTGGAATATTTCTACTGCGACTTCACCGGCTTTTTGCGTACCAGGGGAAGCCCAGGGCGCAACAGGGATAGGTGCTCCGCATACCATCAGCTCTAAATTTACCATAGGGATTTCTTTACCCAACATGGCAAAAGTGATTGCGTAAGAAGAGTGGGTATGGCAGATGCTTCCAGTTTCAGGCACATTTCGATAGATCGCTGTGTGCATGGGTGTTTCGGATGATGGTTTCAACCCTTCAATCAGATTACCATTCAAATCAACAATCGAAATATCCTCGATTGTCATATTGCGATAACTGACTCCACTGGGTGTAATGGCAACTTGTCCATCTTCGGTTCGCGCGCTGATATTACCAGCTGACATACGGATAAGATCAACCTCGTTGGCTTTGACAACGGTATCAAGTAGTTGTTCACGGATAGATTTGTACTGCATGAGGTCCTTAAATTTGATCTAATGCCTGGTCAAGATCAGCGATCAGATCTTTCGGGCTTTCTAATCCCACTGAATAGCGAATTAGTCCATCGGGTACAGCGCTACTAGCGCGCTGCTCGGGCGTCAGTGAACCATGTGTAGTGGTTGCAGGATGGACCACGATGGATTGGTTCCCCCCAAGGTGTGTGGCGTGACAAGGTATTGCTAGGTTATCAATCACTCCCCAAGCGCCTTGCATGCCTCCGGAAACAACAAATGAAAGTAGTGCTGCTCCACCGCTTCCCATTTGTTCTATTGCTATGCTATGCTGGGGATGACTTTTCAAGCCTGGGTAATTAACTCTCTCTACTTTGGGATGGTTTTCGAGAAATTCTGCAATCTGTTGAGCGCTACTTATAACCTGCGTCATACGCAATGGTAACGTTTCGAGTCCGATCAGAGTGAGCCACGCGGCAAATGCGTTCATCGTTGCGCCGATGTAATGATGATGCCCATCTCTAAGCGGTTCGATAAAATCTTCCTTTCCAATAATCGCACCCCCAAGGGCTGCAGAATGACCGCTGATATTTTTCGTGGTTGAATGGATTACCACGTCGGCGCCCATCTCTAGGGGGCGCATAACCGCTGGAGTCGCCAAGGTTGAATCAACCATCAATGCAATGCCTTTAGACTTAGCTAGGTCCGCGAGGCCCTTCACATCACCCACAAATAAGTCGGGGTTGCTAGGAGTTTCGACAAACATAAACCGGGTTTTTGGGGTAATCAATGCTTCCCAGCTATTTAGTTTTTCCGGTTTATCTACCCAACGAGACTTGAAGCCCATCAAAGGTAGGGAAATACGAAACTGGTTCTGTGAATTGCCGTAAAGTCTGTTCGAAGTGATAAACTCATCACCCGGCTCTTGCAGTAATCCAAGGATGGCAGTGAATATCGCTGCTAAGCCAGATGCGGTTACCAAACAGGCTTCTCCTCCATCCAATGCCGCCAAGCGCTTTTCGAGAACAGTATTGGTTGGGTTGGCTGTTCTAGCGTATGTAAAGCCAGGTTGCTCGCCTGCGCAAATCTGACGGGCAATCTCGCTATTTTCTAAGGGGAAGGCTACACCAGCGTGCAATGGTGGAAATATGTTGGCACCTTCCTGATTGTCATATCCAGCGTGAAGTGCTTTTGTGTTCAATTCCATTATCTTCGCTCTCGGGTAATTGATAAAACCTATTGACTATTTATTCTTCTGATATTGCTAAGTAATTATCGGAATTGTCTAAAAATGTGTCACTCTGAGCGAAGCGAAGAGTCTCCTGCCCTTCGGGCAGAGATTCTTCACCCCTTCGGGGTTCAGAATGACAGGAAATTAAAGAACTTTCCGGAGTCCACTTAGAGAAATTCTTTACTCAAATCTATTTGCAATTGCATTCACCTCCGCTTTGATTTCTGCTTCATCAATGATGGTTAGCTCGCTATCTTCCATATGGATCTGACCATCGATGAGCACTGTGTCAACATCAGCCTTATTGACCGCGTAGACGAGGTGGGAATAAATATCATGGCAGGGCGTCAGATGACTCTTGTCGAAATCGATGATTGCTAAATCTGCACGTTTGCCTGGTTCCAGCGACCCCAGGTTTTCATCTAGCCCGTATGCTTTTGCGCCATTGATCGTAGCCATTTCCATGGCTTGCATCGTTGTCAGCAACTCTGGATTTTCGTTAATGCCCTTTTGGAGTAAGGCGGCTGTTTGGACTTCGCCCAATAGATCCAGGTCATTGTTAGATGTGGCGCCATCTGTGCCAATACACACGTTCACGCCAGCAGCGATCATATCAGCGATGCGGGCGATCCCAGAGCCTAATTTCAAGTTGCTTTCGGGGCAATGAACGACATTTGTGCCGCTCTCGGTGAGCATATCGATTTCATGATCACCTAGTTTGACGCAATGCGCCAGAATTGTTCCGCTATCCAGTAGTTTGTAGGACTCTAGCAGTTCAATTGGCGTTTTTCCGAATTGCTCGCGCACAACCTCAATCTCACCTTGATTCTCCGAAGCGTGGGTCGTAAATGGGACACCATACTCCCCTTTGAACTCATAAACTTTTTGCATCATCTCTGGGGTGGTGGTGTAGGTGCTTTGAGCCTGGACGATGGAATGGACGTAGTCATAATCCTTGATCTGTTCTAATACGCTACGTGCAGTGCCGATCATCTCGTCGAAATCTGGATCGCCCAAGGCTGTAATGGGTGGGCCGGAGATCAGTCGGAAACCGATCTCTTCTGCTAGATCGATGACAGCCATATAGTGCCAGTACATATCGTGGACACAGGTCACACCGCCACGGATCATCTCAGCGAAGGCCAGCTTCGAGCCGGCGCGCACGCTATCTTCGTCAAGGACGGAGAACTCATAGCCCCAGACTTTCTCCAGCCATTTCTGCAATACTAGGTCTTCCACGAGACCACGGAATAGCGTCATGGCAATGTGGCTGTGGGCGTTGATCAGGCCAGGGATGATAACTTTGCCGTCTGCATTGATAGTTCTATCTGCCTTAATGTCTCCAATTAAGTCGTTGGCAGAATATATCTCTTGGATTGAGTTCCCGGAGATCGCCAAAACGCCATTCTCGATGACGCGGCGTTCGGCATCCATGGTGACAATCGTTCCCCCGTTGATGAGTATATCGTATTGATTTGATGAGTGCATAAGTGTGTTTTCAGGTAGTAAGGAAAATTCAGTATCTCATTGTTTCGATTGGTTTTATGATAGCCCAGGAAAGAAACCGTTTAATTTCGATGGTTATACATTACGGGGCGGGTGATCACCCGCCCCGAGAATTTATGGAAAGATATTACTGGATTCGATTACAGTTCTTCTTCCTCGGTGAACTGTTCGCGTCCAGAGAGCATGAAGCTGGCAACCAGTACCAGGATCAAGAAAGGCAGAACAGCCAACCAGACAGCCAATTGCCCAGAACTGCCGGCAAAGCCGTAAACTTGCTGACCAGCAGCGCCAACAGCTACCAGGATGCCCACAATCAGACCGCCCAGAGCACCGACGGTCATCAGGATGGAGCCCAAATTGACGGCGAAGCCCTTGGCAACATCTTCTTTTTCCATGATGTCGGTCCAGAGTAAACCCCAGCGCTGCACGCGAGTGTAGAAGAGCCCGACCAGAATGGGACCCAAGACCACAGCAGCGGCGAAGTTGTTGACCGTGATGGTGATGCCCAGGAAAGCGAAGGGCACGATGCCAGCCAGGTCAAGATACCAGGAAATGATGATGGCGCAGGCAGCTGAAGCAACCAGGGCAACGATTTCGAAGGCCAGGATTTTCTGCCAACTGTTCATCTTCGGGGCCATATCGTCTTCCTTGACCAAGCCGAAGGTAGCGCCCCACATCTTGTAAGGTACAAAGCCCAAGAAGAAGTTTCCGAAGAAACCAAATATGGAGCCAATGCCCAATGAGCCACCGAACATATCGCCAATTAGGTTACCGATGGCAGATCCCCAGGCACCAGCAGGGCCAAAGAGCAAGCCAAAGACGGGGGGGAAAACATTTGCCGGGCGAACCTCGGTAATGCCAGGAACGATGACAATGCCGCCCTTAAAGGCAATCAGAAACGCAGCGTAGATAGCTGCCGAAAGTGCCACCAAAATGATCATTCTGGTGTTCTTCCACATAGTAATGACTTCTTTCATTGTTAACTCCTCAGTACACTAAGATTTGAATGGTTGATAACTGCTATGACAACGTATGAAATGTATTTTTGGTAGCACACTCCTTTCATAGATTGATTTGGGTATAGTGATTCCTAATCACAACAATCCTCGTCGGATGTTGATTTTAACGTTTCGATGAAGAGAGAGATAATATTAGCTTTTGTCTTGTCGAAGCTGTCCGAATCTCCAACGAAGTTGATAGTATTTTCTATCCCTGCCGCCCAGTTTACTGAGAAGGCGACTGCTGCGTAACATAAGCCAAGCTCCCGAGCCAGAGTCGCTTCGGGGATGCCAGTCATACCAACCACGTCTCCACCTAATTGGGCGTACATGCGAATTTCGGCAGGGGATTCTAAGCGCGGTCCGTTGGTGCTAACGTATACTGACTCAGGGTATATATCCATGTCAAAGCTGGGTGCCAGCTCTAAAAGTCGTTTGTTCAGCCCTGGGCAATAAGTGACACTCATATCGACATGTTTGACACCACTCTCCCCTCCATCGAAAAACGTGCTCTCGCGGTTGGACGTGAAATCCAAGAAATCGGTCACCAACGCCAGACCCAGGGGTGGGATTTCTTTGTTAATCGATCCAACAGCATAGGTTGCCAGCACCCGTTTCACGCCCAGTATCTCCAGGGCTTTAATATTGGCACGGTAGTTGACTTTATGGGGTGGGGTATCGTGGTTGATGCCATGTCGGGCTAGGAAGAAAAGATCTCCAGTGTCTCCCTGAACTCTATAGACAAGCGCCCTGCCGTAGGGGGTCTCAACGACCTCTTCCTGAAGGGTTGTGCCAGGTATTTCGTAAATGGCGGTTCCAGCGATGATTGCTACAGGCATTTAAGGCTCCATGGTCAGTTTAGGTATTGATAAAATGACGTTTCAAATCATACGGACTTAAAATACCATGCATAGTTATAACACCAGAAACCATGTAAGGAGGCGTTATATCGAAGGTGGGATAATAAGCCGGGATTTCGTCGATAGTGGTTGGAGCCCCTCGAGCGGATCGAATTTCCGCGGGGTCGCGAACTTCAATTTCTATGGAAGCGCGGTCGGGGCTTTTGAAATCTGGTCCCCACATGAATACAAAGTAGGGAATGCTGTGATGATGTGCGGCAATGGCGTTTTGGAAGGTGCCGATTTTATTGCAGACATGCCCGTCAAGCGTGATTAGGTCAGCCGCGGTGAAGAATTTTTGGATTTTTCCTTCAGACATAACATGCGCGGGCATGTTGTCTGTGATGATCTTTACGGGGATACCGACTTCATGCAGACTGGGGGCGGTGAGGCGTGCACCTTGTAGGTATGGTCTTGTCTCCGGGGTGTATACCTGGATTTTTTTGCCCTCTTGTTGGGCGAAGGCCATAGCGAGAATGAAAGCCGTCTCGGCGAAGCACATGGTCAGAATGCCATCTCCATCATCGACCAGGCTGGCTCCCAGGCGTCCGCGGAATTCGTAATTTTCGTAAACCTTGTCGCGAATTTTGTTGATCCAGTTTAATATTGCACCTTCAATAGATTTGCCCCTCTCCCCAGCTTTTTGGGCGATCTTGAATGTGTCATCGAGACGCCGGGCCATGGCAGTGTTGGTGGGGCGGGTATTGGTCAAACGGGTTTTGGCTTTTTGAAGATATTCAAGCGACTCTTCAAGTGGCTTGCCGCTGACTTCTTTGGCGGCCATCGCCATGGCGAAAACTGCCGCTACCCAGGGACCGCCTCCCTGCGTAACCATCTCCTCAATGGCGCGCGCTACACTTTCAACATCATCGCAGCGCAGGAATTCTTCTGTAAAAGGGTATTTTCGACGGTCGCCTATATAAACCACGCCATCTTCGTACCGGGCAACATTATCTCTTTTGAGAACAAAGGGTAGTAATTCATCCAATGCTTTTGGGTCCATATAAATCCTTTTCCTTTGCGAACGAAGACATATTGTGCAAATGTCACGAATAATTTATAAGTGGAATGGGTATTCGTGCGATGTGCGGAGTTGATTTTAGTGATTAAAACTTGGTCAACCCAGCGATGTCGCCGTAACCGCTAAAATTGAGGTAAAGACTAAATATATAAACAGCAATGCAAAATGCCAATGCAATAAAATCTCTTTTGGCCATTTCCATTTTGAGATAAAAAGTGCGGTCATCTCTTGCCCCAAAACCTTTTGACTCTAAAGCCATTCCGAAGACGTTGGTTCCACGAATAGTTGAGATGAACACTGGGATCAGCAAGGGAATATATTTGCGGATGCGCTCGAGGATGTTGCCGCTTTCCAGGTCTAGGCCGCGGCTGCGCTGTGCCTGAGAGATTGTGTAAATACTGGATGAAATTGTGGGTACCATGCGCAAAGAAGTCGAAATGGCGAAGCCGACACGGTAGGGTAATCCAAGTTTTATCATTCCAAGTACTAACTCTTCATTGCGGGTTGTGCTGAGTAAGTTCATGCCGCTGATGATCATAAATAAAATCAGCATGGTTCGTGCCAGGCTATATTTCAATGATTCAAGGTCAACAAACCAGAACAGATGAGTTTCACCGCTGGCGAACACATTCCACATGATTACACTGGAGATAGTCAGGATGGTTAAGAGAAATCGGATGCGCCAAATATTGACCCAGGCGCGGGCCAAGAAATTTTGCATTAGGATCAACAGCGCGATCACCAGGATGTATAAAGGATCTTCGAAAAGAACCAGGGCGAGGAACGATAAAAGAAAGAGCAAGATTTTGGTTCTTCCATCCAGGCGATGGATAGGGGTGTCAATGTCCAAATAGAAATCAATATTCATGGCTTAGCTCCTGTCGATGCAAGAGATCATTTCTTCGGGGTTGAGGAACGTTTTCCCGAGTTGGTTACTGAACTGGACAAAATGGGGCGGTCGAAGGAATGAGTCTTTGAGGATTTCTTCCTTGGCAAAAACTTCTCGGGTCGTACCATCCAAAAGAATGCGGCCATCTTTGATCACAAAAACTTTGTGGGCATACTCAGCGACGACCCACATGTGGTGGGTGACAAAGATGATCGTGCTGCCTAGATCATTTAGCTTGCGCACCATGTCCATCATGCTGCGCTGCTCTTTGTAATCTAACCCCGTTGTAGGCTCGTCGAGAATGAGTACATCTGGCTGCACAGCAAGAACAGAAGCCACAGCTACGCGTTGACGACCACTTTTGGTCAAGCTGAAAGGGTCCTCTTCTTCGAATCCCGTCAGCCCCACGGCTTCCAGGGCTTCTTTGACCCTTTTGTCAACTTCTTCTTCGGGAACTTCGCGCAGGCGAGGGCCAAAGGCTACTTCTTCATAAACAAGTTCAGAGAAGATCTGATGATCGGGATTTTGGAAAACATAGCCAACTTTTTGGCCAATCCTGAAAACCCCCTGTTCTTTCGTATCCAAGCCATTTACGCTTACGTCTCCATTTGTCGGCATCAGCAGGCCGTTCATATGTTTGGCTAGGGTGGTCTTCCCGCTGCCATTTTGCCCGACAATGGCCACAATTTCGCCTTCGTAGATTTCTAGATCGATACCGTTGAGGGCTTTGACCCCGTTGGGGTAGGTGTGTTCTACGCCGCGACACTGGATGAGGGGTTGCTCGTCGTGTTGCGCGGCCTGTTTTTCTTCAGTCAGCAGTTGGCTATATTTATGCTCTGATATTTTCCAGCCAGCCGATTGGAATGTTGTAATGCCTTCTTCAGGGGTGAGTGGTAAATCCGTGTGCGCCATGTTTTTGAAGAATTTGGGTATCCCTAAGGGCATCACACCCAATTCTTCAAGCAGATCAACTTCTTTTAGAATATCTCGCATCGTCCCCACCCGAACCAGCTTGCCATCTTTTATCAAGGCAATGCGGTCGGCGTGGAGAGCTTCCTCTGTTTCGTGCTCGACAACGATCAATGTGATATCGTCGCGCTGGCGCAATTGGTTGGTGATATCAAAGATTCCCTGTTTGCTGATTGGATCCAGGTCCGTGGTGGGCTCGTCCATGACCAGAATGGAGGGCTGCATGGCAAGGACGGAGGCGATAGCCAGCTTTTGTTTTTGACCGCCAGACAGGGTGAAGGGTGGGCGGTTGCGAAATTCTTCCAGGCCAACGTATTTTAGGTTCTCCTCGATGCGTTGGCCAATATCTTCGCGCGGCACTGCGAAGTTTTCCGGCCCGAAGGCGATCTCCAATTCAACGTTGGTGGAGAACAACTGGGCTTCAAAATCCTGAAAAACAATACCAACATTTTCGGCTAATTTGGGGACGCTAGAATCGGCTGTATTCGTGCCTTGAACAATAATTTCGCCTTTGATAGCGCCCCTCATGTAGTGGGGAATCAGGCCATTAAAACAAGTCGCCAGCGTGCTTTTCCCAGCCTCACTGGCGCCCATAATGACCACAAACTCCCCTTTTGAAATGTCTAGCGAAATTCCGTCGAGGGCTAATTTCTTTTCACCTCGGTATCTAAATTTAAGATCTTTGATTGAAACGGTAGGATCAGACATAGCTCTCCTGATAAAGTTAACCTTTTGAATTTTGGAAGACCGATCCACTCATCATGGCCTCCCAAATTAGCTTTTCTTTATTTACGGTGTTAGAGATATCTTGCATGGCCAGCCCAACATATAAGGCATGGATAATGGCATATTGCGCTATTCTCGATGCGATTGTTTCTACGCGGGTTTCATGAGATACAGATAGCAAGACGACATCAGCATACTCGGTCAGTTTGGATGCTGTATTTCCTGTGATGACAATGACACCACATCCATTAGATTTTGCTAGCGCAGTTGTGCGCCTGGGGTCTTCCGAATCGCCGGTTTGTGAAATTACTATCACCAGATCTTTTGATGAAAGCAGGGCGCTTTCCATCACCTGAATATAGGAATCGGTTTGCACGTGGCAGTTTAGTCCTAGGCGCAAGAGGCGGTTGTACATTTCGTTGGCCATCGGACCCGATGTACCCACACCAATGATCAGAATTCGATTGGCAGCTTTAATGAGGTCGATAGCCTGAGAATAACTGGATTCGTCCAAGACTGCCATCGTGTCATTGAGAGCCTGGATGGAGCAGTTGAATACTTTACGGGCAATTTGGTTGGGAGAATCCCCCTCGACGACTTGGTCCAGAATTTGCTCAGGTAAGTTGGGCAATGTTTGAGTGAGGTCGATTTTGAATTCCAGCCAACGTTTGTAGCCAATCGAACGGCAAAAACGCAGTACAGTTGCATCACTGACGCCGCATTCTTGGGCTACGTCCGCCAATGTCATTCGTATGGTTTCCTGATGGTGTTCTAGAACAAAATCAGCAACTTTTTTCTCAGAAGAAGAAAGTGATGAGTAGAATCCCCTGACTTTAGAAAGCACATCTCTGGATGATGAAGTGGGTGACATATTGTTGATGGGTAGTCGTAATACTACTTCCAAACGAAACAATTATGTTGTAATACTTCGTTATTATAGATGATGTCGATTGTGATGTCAAGCAAAATTAGAGAGCAACCCCAAAATATTCAACCAGTGCCACAAATAACGGGGCCAACACCAAGGCAGGTAAGAAATTCCCCACTCGAATAGGTTTGAGTTCCAAAAGGCTGCTGATCGACAACCCTATCAGCAAAAGTCCCCCGGCGGCGGTCATCTCACTCATCATTGCTGGGGTGATCACCGCCTGCGCCTGGGCAGCCAACAAACTGATGCTCCCTTGGAAGACCAACACGGTCAGCGAAGAGAAGAGCACGCCAACCCCCAGGCTGGATGCGAAGGCCAATGAGGCAAAACCATCCAATACAGATTTGATCGCCAACAGCTTGTAGTCGCCAGTGAGGCCGTCTTGAATGGAGCCCAGGATGGTCATTGGGCCGACACAGAAAACCAGCGATGCTGTCAGGAAGCCGCGGATGAAGCGCTCTCGCGAAGCGGACTCCGATTGTGCTGCTGAGGCCTCGAGATGGCTGGACTTGCTTCCAGTGAAACGCCTCTCAAGAAAACCCCCCAGGTTGCTCAACCCATCCTCAATGCGCCACCACTCCCCGAGGATTCCGCCGACCAATATGCTGCCCAGCACGATGATGGGGTTTTCGGTTTCCAGGAACATCTGTACGCCGATGGCTGCGGTGAACAGACCCAGGCCTGCCACTACGGTCTTGCGCACACGGTCAGGCAGCCGTGAGCCGAAGATCAGCCCAAGCGTGCCTCCAATGAGTACAGTGGCGACATTAAGCAGTGTGCCAGTCATTTGTCCGTGACCAAAGTAGGTTTATCTTTCCCGCTAGCCTGGATTTCAAGCAACTCTAGTGCGAAGCACAACGATGAAAGCCGATTGAGATAGCGTAACACCTGTACGTTTACCAGGTCACCACTGTGATGCAGCGCAGCCACGCGCCGTTCCGCGCGCCGCACGATGGTACGGGCAAGATCAATGGCGGCACCGTTGGGTGAATCTCCGGGAATGATGAATTCCTTGGGCGGTTCCACTTCTTCTTGAATTTGTTGGATTTTCTCTTCGAGCCAGGTTACCTTGGCTTCGTCAATTGAGTGGAATTTCTCAGCGTGTTCAGGGAGTGCGGCAACTTCGGACATCAGCCCATAAAGATCCTGCTGGACTTGTAGAATAATCTCGGCGGCCAACTCGGTCTGGCAGTTTGCCCGGGCATAGCCCATTGCCGCAGTGACTTCGTCAACAGCCCCGACCGCTTCAATTCGAGGATGATTCTTTGGGAAGCGCTCTCCTCCGAGAACTCCTGTAGTGCCTTCATCGCCGGTACGAGTGTAATATTTGTTCATGGGGAAATTATAACCGCTGTTCACTGTTTACCGTCCGCCATCCACCATCCGCTACCCACCGATTCTAGCTACCCCTAACGCTGCAGATAATGTATACTTGTGTTGAAAGATTTTTATCGTTAGAGAGGAAAATATCATGCAGATTCGATGTTTCAAATGTCAAATGCCGATCGCTTTGGGACGTGATGTTGTCGCTGAAGCGCTTGAGGTGGTCAAGAAAGAAAATTTGGCCCACTATGATGTTCGCTGTCCCAAGTGCCGGACGACCAATCGTGTCTCTAAGAAGCAATTATCTCGGATGGCACCAAGAGTTAATCCCGACAAGAAAAAATAGTTGATTATCTCGGGGAAACTGAATAGGTGGGCGACGGGACTTAGGTTTTCGTTGCACCACCTTTTTTGTTGTATGGGAAAGAGTACCTGGCAATGCTGGCACTACGAGATATTTTCCAAAAATCGGTGAAAGTCGCAGTCTATATTTTTCGAATCGCCAAAATCAGCCTTGAACGATTTGGAGAGCAACGGGCAGCCGAAGCCGCCGCGGGGATGGCCTTCTATGGATTCTTTTCCATGTTCCCGTTGTTGTTGATCTTGGTGACCTTTGGGGGCACATTGCTTGAAAGTGCTGAGGCACAATCGCAAGTTTTAGATTTTCTCGTCAGTATTTTCCCTATTTCAGGGGAGGTGATCGAACGCAATATCCAGCAAGTGCTGCGCGTTCGCGGATCGGTGCGTTCCTTCAGTATCGTCGCCTTGATCTGGTCAGGGTCGGCAATCTTTGCCATCTTAGCCCGCAACATTGATTTCGCTTGGGCATCATCTAAGCGCAGACCCTTTTTCACTCGTCGTTTGATCGCTTTGTTGATCCTTGTTGTGTTGATTGCCTTGATGCTGCTGTTGATGACTGCCAACACGCTGACGCGATTGCTCCCGGAGGAGGTCAATGGTGCAGCGCAAGTTTTGATGCAAATGCGCTATTTCTCACAGTTCGCCGTGTGGGTTTCGCTCTTTGTCTCGTTGCTCACTCTCTACCGCTGGATCCCTAATACCTTCGTCAGTTGGGCAGAGGGGGCTTGGGGGAGCCTGCTAGCCTCGACAGCGATTGTGGTTACGACATTTGGATTCACCTGGTATATCCGTAATGGGTTTATCAACTACAGCCTGGTATACGGTTCTTTAGGGGCAGTGGCGGCATTATTATTCTGGATTTATCTGATCGCTTTCTGGGTGCTTTTTGGGGCTTATCTCTGTGCAGCCATCGCGGAGATTCATCGATTAGGGGCATAAGAATAGAATGACTGATTCAGTCTGAAATAATTGTTTCCATGAAACCACAATGACTCAAAGGTTTTTCGTAGTGCCTTCGAGTCTTTTTTGTTACGTTTCCTCTTGACATGGAAGCAAGTGGGGGATAGAATAACTTACCAAACGTTCAGTAAAATATGTGGATTAATTATGAGTGCACATTCAACCCGAGTTGGAAAAGAAAAAATCCTCGATATCGCTGAGGGTCTGTTCACTGAACAGGGGTATAAGTCGGTCTCGATCCGGGATATAGCCCAGGCCTGCGGTGTGACCAATGCTGCTTTGTACTATCACTTTGAGAACAAAGAAGCGCTTTTCGCTGAGGTTCTAGAAAACCATGTCGAACGTCTCAGCGATCACATGCGCCAGGCTGCGGTGGAGGAGGATGATATCCGCAGACAGCTTGTCGCCACGTTGAGCCGTTACACAACCCTGGCAGGTCACCGCCGCTCGCCGATGTTTTTGCTGCGACATAAATCCGATGGGATTGATAAAGAAAAAGCCCGTCATCATCATGGGCGCCTGATACAGGTTATTTTGCTGCCTATCGAGGAAATCCTCGAACGCGCCGTTGAAGAAGGGCAACTAAAACCTTTGTCGGAAGGTTACTCAGCCGCATCATTGCTATTAGGGATGCTTCATGGCATGGGACAGCACCGCCGCATGTGTCATCAGGAGCAAATTCAGCCTGATGATGTCGAGGTTGTGGTGGATGTGTTTTGGGAAGGGTTGAAGCGTTGAATCGTTCAAACGTTTCCTGTGTAGAGGATAGTTTATGAAAAATGTAAGTAGAGCACTAAAATACCTATTGAATTACTGGCCCGTAGCGCTGGGAGGGGGACTAGCCTTATTGCTGGTCAATCTAGCTAATCTGGTTACGCCGCAATTGCTGCGGTTGTTGATTGACGAAGGTATCTCGGGTCTAAATATGACCCGCGTCTGGCAGGTAGCCGGAGCACTGGTGGGAGTGGCCTTCGTGCGCGGTATCTTCAACTTTTTGCAGGGATACTGGTCTGAAGTGGCATCCCAGGGCGTGGCTTATGATCTACGCAATGTGATCTTCGAGAAGCTGCAGAAATTGAGTTTCTCTTACCATGACCGCTCGCAGACCGGCAAGTTGATGACCCGCATGACCTCAGATGTTGAGATGGTGCGTCATTTTGTGGGGCGCGGCGCATTGTTGATGGCCTCAGCCATAGTGATGCTGCTGGGTACGCTGGCGGTTATGTTCTGGATGAACTGGAAGCTGGCCCTGATCGTCTTTGCGGTAGTACCGGTGATCTTGGTTTTCTTCAGCGTCTTTGTGCGTCGGATCATGCCGGTCTCACTTAGAGTGCAAAAGAAACTCGGTGCGCTAAACACAATCTTGCAAGAGAATCTGGCTGGCATGCGTGTAGTCAAGGCATTCGCTCGTGAGGATTACGAGACCGAGCGCTATCTGGCCCAAAATATTGAACTACTGGATGAAAACATCAACCTGGTCAAGCTGTTTTCATCTGTATTCCCGTTGATCTTTTTCATTGCCAATCTAGGTATGGTTGCTGTAGTTTGGTTTGGCGGATTGGAAGTGATCGGTTTGCGGCTGACGTTGGGTGAATTGGTAGCCTTCACCGGCTACCTTGGCTTCATGTTGATGCCCATTTTCCAGATGGGCATGATCGGGGCGATGCTCTCTAGGGCGGAAGCCTCAGCGCAGCGGCTCTTTGAAGTGGTTGATGCTCGCTCCGAGGTGGAAGACAAGCCCGGTGCCATGCCACTGCCAGATTTGGAAGGGCGCGTGGCGTTCGATGATGTCAGCTTCCGCTATGTGGGTGGGCAGGAAGATGTCATTCAGGATGTTAGTTTTACCGCCGAACCCGGCCAGACTATCGCCATCCTCGGCCAGACCGGCGCGGGGAAGTCATCGATCATCAACTTGATCCCGCGCTTTTACGACGTCACCGGCGGGGCAGTGTTGATCGATGGGCACGATGTGCGCGAAATTCAGTTGGATTCCCTTCGGAAGCAAGTTGGTATCGTTCTGCAGGAAACAACTCTATTTTCAGGTACGATCCGCGAGAATATTGCCTACGGACGCCCCGAGGCAGATGATGAACAAATCATCCATGCGGCCAAGGCGGCACAGGCGCACGAGTTCATTGAAGAGCTGCCCGACGGATATGATACGCTGGTCGGTGAGCGTGGAGTTGGTTTGTCTGGCGGTCAGAAGCAGCGCGTCGCCATCGCCCGTGCGCTGCTGGTCAATCCTCGCATTCTGATCCTGGATGACAGCACATCGTCAGTGGATGCTGAGACGGAATATAAAATACAACAGGCGCTGGAAATATTGATGCAGGGTCGCACCAGTTTTGTGATCGCCCAACGCATCAGTACTGTGCGCAATGCTGATCAGATCTTGCTGCTAGGTGAGGGGAATCTAGCGGCGCAAGGAACACATGAGGAATTGATGAGTTCGAGTGAATTATATGTAGAAATCTTGGAGACGCAGTTTGGTGATCGAAGCGTACCTTTGCCGGATGTAGTTGTAGAGGAGGTGGCGCTATGATGGGTCCTGGACACGCTATGCGACGCTTGGCTCAAAGCGAAGATGAAAAGGCAAAAGACCGCGGAAAAGTCGTACGGCGATTAGTGCAATATTTGAAGCCCTATTGGGTGGCCGTATTGGCAGCTTTCATATTGACCCTACTCAATGCGGGTACGCAGGCCATGGGGCCGTTCTTGATCGGTCGTGCTGTGGATGTATTTATCACTGCGGGTGATCAAGCTGGATTGGTCAACACCATGCTGATTTTGATCGCGGTGTACACCACTGGGATGCTCTCGATGCGTTTTCAGATTTACCTGATGTCTTGGGCTGGGCAGAAAGTGCTCGCCGATATGCGCGTGAATATCTTTAGTAAGGTTGAGGAACTCTCGCTGCAATACCTGGAAGGCAAAGAAGCCGGCGACCTTATGAGCCGCTTGGTCAATGATATCGATGCCATCAACTCCTTCTTTAGCCAGGGCTTGACCCAATCCATTGGAGCTTTGTTCGCCCTGATCGGTGTGGTGGTGGCGATGCTGACCCTGAACTGGCAGTTGGCGCTTGCTACGCTAGCCATTGTTCCTTTCATGCTGCTGACAACCGGCGGGTTTGCCCGCTTGGCGCGACGCGCCTTCCGGCGCACGCGCGAGACAATAGGGGATGTCTCCGCCGATCTGCAAGAAGAGCTTGACGGCGTCAAAGTAGCCCAGGCTTTCAGCCGCGAGGATCTCAACATCCGTCGCTTTGCGGAACGCAATGCCGCCAACCGCGACGCCAACGTCAGCGCCAATGCGGTTACATCGGCCTTTGCCCCGGCTATGGATGTGCTCAGCACAATCGACACAGCTATCGTAGCTGGCTATGGTGGCTTCCTGGCGATTAGTGGTGTGGTAACCGTGGGTATGGTGGTGGCCTTTTTGCAGTATGTGCAGAATTTCTTCCGGCCGATTCAAACGGTGGCTCAAGTCTGGACCCTGGCGCAATCAGCCTTTGCAGCGGCGGAACGAGTTTTCGAGCTAGTGGATACGGTGCCTGATATTCAGGATGCCGTCGATGCCGATGACTTAGCTGTCCTTGATGGCCGCGTGAATTTTGAAAATGTCACCTTTGCCTACGAGGCGGGTCGCCCTGTCTTGCAGAATATCTACCTCGAGGCTGAACCAGGCCAAACGGTAGCCGTGGTCGGCCCCACTGGGGCTGGAAAAACCACATTGGTTAGTTTGATCCCGCGCTTTTACGAAGTCAGCGAGGGTGGTGTCTCCCTTGACGACCGTGATGTCCGCCTGGTAACCCAAGAGAGCATCCGTGCCCAGATCGGCATGGTGCTGCAGGAGCCTTTCCTGTTCTCTGGTACCGTGATGGACAACATCCGCTATGGACGCCTAGATGCATCAGATGATGAGGTCGTCGAAGCAGCCAAAGCAGCCAACGCCCATGATTTCATCACTCGCTTGCCCGATGGCTATGAAACGGAAGTCGGCGAGCGTGGTGGTTTGATCAGCCAGGGACAGCGCCAATTAGTCTCCATCGCGCGTGCTATTTTGGCAGACCCGCGCATTCTGATCCTCGATGAAGCTACGGCCAGCGTTGATACCCGCACTGAAGCTTTGATCCAAGAAGCCCTGGCTGTCCTCTTGGCCGGGCGCACCAGCTTTGTGATTGCCCATCGCCTCTCCACTGTGCGCAACGCCGATGTGATCGTGGCCATGGACGAAGGTGAGATTGTCGAGCGCGGTGGACATGAAGAGTTGATAGCCAAAGATGGCTTATATGCCGACCTTTACCGACGGCAGTTTTATGTCCCTCCGGAAGAAAACGAGGAAGCGATTGATGAACATCCATCAACTGTTCATGCGCACCATTGAAATACGCGCTGAAAATTAAAATAATAGGTTTTATAGACGCTCCAATGGGGCGTCTTTTTTTTCTCATTTAAGAGGGAAATTCCCTATTTAAGTGGACTCCGGAAAGACCTTTAATTTCCTGTTACTCTGAACCCCGCAGGGGTGAAGAATCTCTGCCCCGCCGTAGGCGCGCCTTTGGCGAGGGCAGGAGACTCTTCGCTGGCCGTAGGCCCGCCCTTGGCGCGCTCAGAGTGACATATTTTTCAGACACTTTCCGATAAATACTTAGAGTAGTACTCTAGGAACCTTTCCTTGTAGCGGCACGGATTGTATAATTTTGCACAGGCGATGTTTCTTAATTTTTTGCTTTTTTTGGGATTGATTTGCGAGGGGGTAGTTGTTGGAACAAATGTAATGGGTACGTCGTAGTCAAAGGAGAATCCAATCATGAAATTTCTAAATCGTATACTCTGGTGTTTCGTTGTTTTGGTACTGTTGTTTGCAGCATCTAGTAATGTGTCAATCGTTGCAGCGCAAACTGATGACCCCGAGCTTACCCCAGAAGAGCATATCGAACGCGGTATGGATTATGGTGATCAGGGAGAGTTAGAGTTAGCCGCAGTGGAATTTCTGGCAGCACTGGAGTTAGCACCTGACAACGTAGAAGCTCGCATCAATCTTGGATTGACTTATGTTGATCTTGGTCTTTATAACCAGGCCATTGAGCAGTTCAATACGGTTCTTTCTGCCGAACCCGACAACCTTGCCGCTAACGGGGGATTGTGTGTTGCCCTGGCATTCGTTCAACCAGTGCCGGCTGAAACGCAGTGTCGGGAGGTTCTCCAGGATGACCCGGATAATGCTGATGTTCTAAATGGACTGGGCATCGCGCTGATTCAGCAGGATAAAAATGATGAGGCGCTCTTCGTATTCCAAACCGTGATTGGCCTCGATCCTCAACACAAATGGGCACACAATAACCTGGGACGGACATACTTAAACCTGGGCGACTATGAGAATGCAATTTCTGAACTGAACAAAGCCATAGAAATCAGCCCCGAGAATGATACGGCATTCTATAATCTGGGATTGGCCTATGCCCGTCAGGGCGATTTCCAGAATGCAATCCCACATTATGAACAAGCCTTAGAGATCAATCCCAATATGGCAGGCGCCTATGCGGATCTGGGTCTCATTTATCGCGAATTGGGTCAGGCTGAAAAATCTGTTGCGGCATTTTTTCGCTACCTTCAACTGAGTCCAAGTGACCCAAATAAAGCCGAGATAGAAGGGATGATTGAAGAAATGGGGGGAACGGTGCCGAAAGTGTTTGTGAAGGCAAAAATTGCCTTTGTTTCCGAGCGTGATGGTAATAAAGAGATCTACAGCATGAACACAGACGGCAGCGAGCTCACCCGTCTAACTGAAGATCCGGCTTTAGATGTAGAGCCAGCATATTCTCCTGATGGAACGAATATACTCTTTGCTTCTGACCGGGGTGGCAATTTCGATATCTATAGCATGAATACCGATGGAACGAATGTCGTCCAACTGACAGATGACCCGGCCAATGATTTCTCGCCAACCTGGTCTCCGGATGGGGCCCTGATCATTTTTGTGACAGAACGAGACGGCAATCCGGGAGTTTACTTTATGAATGCTGACGGCTCCGCACAAACTAGTATAATCTCCGACCCCAACAGTGTTGTTATGGCTCCGACATTATCTAGCTCTGCGGATGGATTGGTTTTGGCCTTTACCACCAATGCTCAGGGAGCATTTGATCTTTTTGCCTTCCAGGGTGCAGCAGGAGAACTCGGCAAATTGACCGAAGGTATGGGAGATGTATTGACCCCCAACTGGTCGCCTAATGGCCGCTTTATCGTCTTTGCGGCCAACCCGTTCGAGAGTTACGATCTCTTTATTATTCGACCGGATGGCACCGATCTCGGTCAAATTACGAGCAATGATGTCGATGAATACAGACCGCGCTGGTCACCGGATAGCAGCTATATCATATACAGCGTGGGCCTGACTGAAGCGTCAGAAATCGAAATCATCAATGAGGCCGGCGAAGTGATGCTCCTGACGTATAATGACGTTTTTGACGGTATGCCCACCTGGGGACCAATGGATCAATAGATCGATAGAAATAGCCCCAAAGAAGATGACGAAATCTTTGGGGCTATGAATTGTTTTTGCATATAAAGAATAATCGAAATGTCAAACGAAACTCATCAACTCGGGAATATCCAAAAATCTTACACCCCCCGAAACACTCCAGGAAAAGTATTGCTGGGGGTTGCTATCTTTTGTGGGATTGTGAGTGTGCTGGAATTTGTCACAGCTGTTAACAAGTATCTAGCCCCACCCCATGAAATTTTGGGAGCAAGTTATCGAAATGATGCAATTTTGATCGCAACAATTCTGGGTGTTGTATTTCTATTATTGGCTGCGGCCCTTAGCGCGATGTATTATGCTCACACAAAACACCGTGTGGACATCTATGAACTTGGTGTTGTGATCATGACTTGGCGGGGAAGTACCATCTTCCAATGGAATCAAATTGACGACTTTAAGGTATTGCCCATCTACGGCAGGAGTAGGAGGCCGGTGAACTGGGACTGCACCATCACGCGCAATGATGGCGTCAAAACCCAGTTCAGGGGGTTGGAAAATCTCGAGGCCCTCATTAAAACTATCGAGCGGAAAATTGCAATTGATGATGGATATTAATCTAGCTCTTGGTGGTGGTGGCTCCAAGGGGAATGCGCACATCGGCGTGCTGCGGGTTCTCGAGCGCGAGGGCTTTAGCGTGCGCGCTATCGCTGGGACCAGCGCTGGGGGGATGGCTGCAGCGGCTTATGCTGCCGGCTACTCGTCCGACGAGCTCGAAGCCCATATGAAGTCCATTGATCAGAGTAAACTCTATAGTTTCCACTTGGGCGGCGAGCCGAGTCTTTTGGGCATCAATGGCCTCGAGAAAGCTCTCCATGATTTGACAGGAGAACGTACATTTGCCGATTTGAAAATCCCCTGTGCTTTGACGGCTGTAGATTTGAAGACTGGAAGGGAAGTGCTGCTGAACGAGGGACGCGTTATGGACGCTCTTTTAGCGACGGTTGCCATCCCAGGCATTTACCCGGCGGTACATCTGGACGATCAAAACCTTGTGGATGGCGGGGTGCTGAACCCGGTACCGGTATCTGTTGCCCGAGCGATATCCCCCAATCCGCGCCTTCCTGTGGTGGCCGTAGTACTCACGCCTGAACCCAATCAGAGCACGCTGCCAGATTCGCAGCAGTACAACCTGATCTTGAATCGTATTGCCCGAACCCGGATTGCCAAAGCCTTTGAGATCTATTTCCGCTCAATCGAGATCGGCATGGGGGCTATCTCCGAATTTCGCTTGCAGCTTGACGCCCCCGAGGTGATCATCCGCCCTGATGTCAGTCAGATTGGTTATCTTGACCGTGTGGATGTCTCTGAAGTGGTCAAATTGGGGGAGCAGGCCGCTGAGGCAGCTTTACCTGAACTGCGCAAAGTTGTTGGCTGGCGGGGAAGAGTTAGAAGATTTTTTCCACCTGCGTGGTCAACCACTGCTCCAAATTAGATATATTCTCACTCAACCTGGCTGCCGCAACGATCGGCAGCCAGCGTGCGTATTCATCTTCCCCACCTGGGCGTAGCGAAAAATAGTGCCGCGTGTATGCGGTGTGGAAGATCCGAATTGCTAGTTTCTGCAATGGGTACTGGATTTGGTCACTTTCAACTGCCCCCAATGCTATGATTGTCGACCGGGCGAGATCAGACAGTGGATTTCCAAGCGATGAGTCGATCCAGTCGATAACCACTTCATCTTGATCAGTTACCATGATATTGCCGGGGTGGAAGTCGCCATGACACAGACGATCTCCACCCGGCATTGATTCGAGAGCAGAAAAGGCTCTATTTCGCAGTTCGCTTCGAAGCACATCGGCGTGTTTGATCTTGTTTCTCAACTTATGGTGTTGTTCTGGGATATCCGCTTGAATAGTTTTGGCGTGCATCTCAACGTGGAGTTCCGCGCTCCTTCGGGCGTAGTGAAATAGTCTCCAGGGCTTTTGTGACATAACCTCGAACATGGAGACACCCTCGACGCGCTGGTATATCAATCCATGACGGTCGTTGACTTGTATGATCTCCCCCACGGCTGGCACCGGTAACCCACTAGTATGCACTGCTTTGGCGATACGCAGCTCGTATTCTATGTTTTCCAGTCCAAACCAATCATAAAAAAGTTTCAGCACCTTTCCGTTGGGCCAGGGGTAGATCTCAGCAGTGCGACCATAGGCGATGGGTTGTTCTAGGTTAATTTTCATTTACCCAATACTTCATCAATTATTCTCTGTATTCTTCTTTGTTTTGTGTCTTCCCGTTTGGCAGTTTGAAGCCAGAAAATATACTGCTTCTTACGCGAATCTGGCAGCGCGCTATAAGTAGATAATGCCCCCTTTTCTCCTCTCAATGCTGTCTCCAACTCTTCAGGTATGATGTCCACTTGCTCGCGGCGGATGGCTGCAGCCCACTGCCCATTCTCTTTGGCTTCGGCAATTTTCGCCATACCTGCATCCGTCATTTTCCCTTCAGCAATTAGTTTTCCCACCCTATCAATATTGCTCATCGACCAAATACTGTTCCGCTTTCTGGGAGAAAACCGCAGTGCAATTCGCTTCTCGTCAATACTTCTGAGGGTGCTGTCGATCCATCCGAAACAAAGTGCTTCTTCAATGGATTCGTTCAGATTCAGCCCTTCATCTTGAAATTTCTTCTTATATAAGATCACCCAGGCCTCTGACTCTGACGCGTGATTCTCTTTGAGCCAGCGTCTCCACAGATCCCGATGATGATATTCAAGACAGTGTGAATTTTTTTCCATATTTGATCAGACAAGAATCAAATTTTTAGTTTTCAGGGCCCTGTGATTATTGAACTTTACAAAATAAATAGGCAATAGGAAAACATGTTATTCTAGGGTAA
>CAZLNX010000037.1:0-2588 GCA_964560795.1 uncultured Anaerolineales bacterium
AATCGTCTCTCGTGTATGTGCTGCTCAAGCAGCTCATCGAGCGCGGCCAGGATGCGCCGGGAATCTTCCTGGTGGACCCGCACTTAGGATTGGCTGATGCGTTCTTGCAAGCCGTGGATGATCTACCCCCTGATTTGCGGGAAAAGGGAATCCGCCGCTTGCGGGTCATCACCCCCGACCAGCCCGAAGTGGTGCCACTCAACCTGCTAGCGGTACCTGAATACGAATGGGCGGGCAATGCCATCATCGATGTTGGCCAGCGTATCTGGCATGACTATTGGGGGCCGCGTATGCAGGCCGCTTTGCAAGGTTTATTCCGGCTGGCCCATGCCTGGAATATGCACAACCCGGATGATCGCCTGGGCCTGCTGCATATCGTCTTCTTAGCCTTCAATACCGATTGGCGACACGACGCTATGGCCTATCTCTCGCCGGTGGAACGCATGGGCGCTCTGGCACTGGATGCACTCTTGGGGCAATTAGCGGGGAAATATGGCAACTGGAGCCAAGGCTGGGTCACCGAGGTGGTCAGCCCGATCATGTCCAAAGCCATGGCCCTAGAGCTATCCCCCTGGCTGTTTGCCGCCATGCACCAGAATCGTTTTGTGGACCTGGAAGGCTGGATCAAAGAGAAAGCTTGGATCGTGATGCGTCTGCCTTCTGGGAAGATGGGACGTGAGGGTGCGCGTCTGACGGCGGGGGTGGTTTATAACGTGTTCGATGCTGTCTTCCGCAAGGTGACATTGTATAACCCGCAGCCGTTCTATTTCGTCATCGACGAAACCCAGGAAATCGGCTCCGGGATGCGGTTGGAGTATATGCTTTCCGAAGGAGCAAAATTCGGGGCGCGGGTTTTTGCCCTGGCACAGTCGCTCTCCATGCTGCGCCGAATAGAAGGGTTCGAGGCGGTGGTGCAATCGCTGCTGGCGAACACGTCCACGCAAGCGTTTTTCTCCCCTGACCCTGAAGATGCTGATTTGATCCGCGCCACGCTGAATATGAGCATGCGCTACGGGGATACCACCCTGGACTTGCCATCGCTGCAAGCCTGGTTGCGGGCACGGGTGGGAGGACGCTGGCAGCCGCCTACGCTGGTGAAGGTGGATCATATTCCCCCAACCGATCCAAAACGAGTGCAAGGCATCATCCGCGAGGTCATCAGTACACATCCAGGGGATTATGCTTCACCGGATGATTGGCAGGCGCAGGCAGTGGAAGCGATGAAATCGCTTGTGCCCTATAGCTTCCAGGGCTTGTTATCTGAGATGCTTACGCCGGAGGGCAAGATGATGGCGAGAGTACCCGAAAAAGGTGAAAGAGAAACGGGGAAAGAAGGAAACCCCGACCATAGGAGATTGGGGTTTTAGAATTTTTCTACAGCAAGATAACTCAACCAATTGGGCCGATAGTTACTGTGACGGTATAGTTACTATCATCGTCAACCAATGACCAACTAATTCTTTCAACCAAACCTTCTACAATAACATCGCCTGTTTCATTATCGTAAAGGACAAATTCGTCACCCTTATTCGGAACATGTGCTACATTATTGAATAACCATGAACCAGAAGTTGTTTTGTCTTGAACTTGTAACTTATACAATTTACACTCCTTGAACGATTCCATACTTCTTCTCGAACTCTCCAATCCATTCGTGCCGTTCAGTTTCGTGGATGGCACAGATCACATCTTGAATGGTAACCGAGTCTTTTTTGTTGCCAAAAAATGCCCAATGATGTTGATAATCCGAGGCTTTTTTGCTTTAACTACTCATTTGATCCAATAAAAATGGGTTTATCACTTTCCGATCCGCGCCAGAGATAGGCAGTCAAAGCTTGGCCCTTTTCCCTCTCTTCCGCAGGATTCCTGGGAAGCGGCCAGCGTAGGGCTTTGTATAGATCGCCCCGGTATATGTCAAAGGCCGATTCGATTAAGTCTGCATAAACTACGGCATTATTCAATGTCATTTGGTAAGCTACCCATGCCCATATCAAGCCAATGAGGATGGCCCACCAAGACTTGAAGCCCCATACAAGAAAGAGCATTCCCCACGCCCAAAGCTCCGCGGCTTGGTTCAGCGATTGCCTAGCTTTGCCTAGTTCCTCACGCATCTTATCCGAAAGCAGTGGCCATAGCCGCGGCCAGCACACAACAGCATCGAGGCCATATTTATGCCCTGGCTGAGTCTCAGCCATTCGTAATATGTTCCCAAGGACAGTTGGCATGAAATTGTTTGGATTTGATGGAATATAGTGTAGTCGGCGCTCAAGATTAGAATAATCACGAAGCTCTTTCATCGACAGCTTGTTCTCAGATCGCTTCTTCTCAAGATTCTGCCAACGATGTTCCCAGTGACTAATCCAAAAACTCTGCCATTTTATCAGCAACAAACTCAGCCAGTAGAAAGGAAACGGCCAATATCCCTCCAGCAGGCGCAGGATGGGATAAGACAAGCGCTGCAGGATACTAGATGATCCCAACAGTAACACCAAAGTACCTACGAGTAAGGCCACCTGTTGTCCGACTTCAAGTGCTAGCAAAGTCTTCGATAAAATCGCCAAGCCGTTCCAGCCGACCAGGATGAATAA
>CAZLNX010000037.1:2688-27402 GCA_964560795.1 uncultured Anaerolineales bacterium
GGTCAGGCTGCGGGTCGTTTCATCCAGCAGTGCGGTTTTCAGCCACTCCCGCAGTTTATCTTCTTTTGTCAGACGGTCAAGCAACAGGTTGTCCACCTTCTCGCCACCCTCTGCGCGCTGTAAAAGACCATCAATGTCTTTTTCCAGAGGCACAGCTTGATCATCTCCCAGCATTTTCCGCAGATAGGGGCGTAAAGTGCTCGCAACAAAATATACATCTTCTGGTTCGAACATGTTACCTCCTTCAGACTAAAGGCCATTGAAAGTGAATCCAGCCCAATAGTATGGATGAGTAAAGATCTCATCTCTCCTGAGACGTGCCCTGCCAGTGAGTTCTGGTAAATATTCTTCTATAAATTTGTCAATTTGATTACGATCCAGATCCCTCAACCACAATTGAGCTTCTCGAAGCGCTCTCGCTGGCGACATTGGCACTTTACCATCATTCAAGACGCCTATATGGTATTGGTAAAAGCGCACCATCAACAGTGCCGTGGACAGATCATTCACAGGCCATAGTGTGCCTATAATACCAGGAACGCCTGTCTGCAGAAAAGCGGCTGGCAGACCGATGGATTCCTCAGGCAACTTCGCGAAGTCGGTTATGGCCGTCTGGCAGGCAGATAAGACCGCCAAGCGCACCTTTGAAAATTTTGACTTTGATATTAAGTCTTGGATCCTCAAGCGTTTCCCTTTGCTCAATATCAATCCTGAATCTACTGGATTATTAGCATCAAATGTCGCATGGCAGGCAAAGTGTATGTGTGAGCTGAATGGGAATGATCCCACAACATTTTCAAACAAGGCCACTTCTCCCATAATAATTATAGGCGAATTAGGGAACACTGAACCACTCGCGCTAACCTCGGAGGCAGCATAGGTGAGGGTTGGGACGCCATTGGGCAAAGGGGCAGGGTTGGCAATACCCAAAAAGGACCGTGACTCTTTAGAGATTCTACCTAATAAATTCAGGCAATGTTGCAAACTTTGGATCGATGGGATATACACTGTCATAAAATCTTCCAGCCAGCGATGGATTTTCCCATTGAGACGATAAGAACAGGCATGCAATGGAAAAAGCGATAGAAGCCCAGTTGGAATCAGGCAAACCTGCTCAATCTTTTGCCTTTGCAGGAGTTCAGCGATGGGCTGGATGACTCTTTCTCCAAGATAATGGAGCATATCGCCCAAGATATCTTTCACAGGGATATATCCCAGAATTGCCCCTACATATCCCTCCTCAGGCACATCTGTATCACCAAGCATCAAGCGGTCTAAATCCGCTGCTGTAATATCAAACCAGACAGGCTCTATATCTACTTTACTGATGACTAAACCCAGCCCTCCAATAGAAGTTATAGCGATATATACGACAGCTTCCAGATCGGACCGTCTGAATATAGGTTCAATATCGATCCATTCAATTTCTCGAAAAAGGTGTTCAAATCCCGGAATTTTCTGGATAGCTTCGATCACTCGAAGCAATTCCTGGCGTTCATCGCGTGCCACATCCTGGTAGTCAGTTCCGTTATCAGGCGTCTCCATTCCTGAGTCGCTTGCTTCCAAGCGTCTCAGTTGCTCAACTGCCCTTTGATATCTTGTATACAACTCGGTATGCCCCTCTTTACGCAGCGACTCGATCGCGGTGGCATTAAAGCGAAGCGTTTCTGCCAGTATACGCGTGCGACCACTCTCAAGGCTCATCACAGCCTTCTTCAGTTCGCCACACATGGCTTGTGCATACGCCGCCATGGCGGGAAGTACTTGTGCCTCGCGCAGCCAAACTTCTCGCTCTGATCGTAAAACCTGACATTGAAACAACTCTTTAGATGCTTTTATTGCATATTCCAACGCTTGCGTTGCCTCTTGCCACGCATTCCTTTGAAGTGCCCACTCTCCCCAGTTGTAACCCGCGATTAAAGCTGTCTCCGTTTGTAAGATTGCTCCCTTCTGACAGGCTTTCAGGTAAGCGTCCTTACCGCGTTCCAGATCCTCCGGTTGGGAAAAAGCCTTGTATCGCTCCATCAAACATCGGGCTAGGTTATTCCAGCGTGAAGCCAATTTGGGCGAATTGGAATGTGTCAGAGAAATTGCGGTTTCACAGACTAAAACGGCCTCGCCCAAGTGGTCTGCTTTTCGTGAATATAGATAGTGCTCGACAAGACTTGACCCAAGGCTTGTCAAGAAGGAAGCTTGCAACGGTGATCCAGAGGCCATTTCTACCGCTCCGCGTTGAGCAGTAATAGCCTCTTCCAGTGCATTCAGATCTTCATTTTTCTGATAGTGTGTAACCAGGGCGTTTCCAAGAGTATTGAGAAAGCCAGCCCGATGGGGTGAATATTCTGGTACAGCCTCAACCGCATTGCGCAGTGTTTCAATTGCACTTTGTAAGTCTTCTAAGTTTTTGTTACGTCGATACAGGTCATGTAGGCATCCACCCAAATTGATTAAATACGCTGGATACCTTGTATCTTGAGGAGATGCTTCTGCAACGACCCGTCGATAAATACTCACCGCCTTCTGTAAATCGGTCAAATCCCCCAGGCGGCTGTAACGTTCCTGGTACAGAGCAGCCAGGTTGTTCATCCTGTGTGGGAGATTCGATGACCTTACAGGCGTCAACTCAATGGCTTTTTCTGCCGCCTGAATAGCTTCTCCCAAATCCTCCAATTGCCCTACTGTGGTATATCGCTCATAGTACGCTCCGGACAGGTTTATCAAATAGCTAGCTTTTTCAGATGTGTCGGAAGAGACCAGATCAACCGCCAGCGCTGCTGTTTTAATTGCTTCAATTATATCTTGAGGTTCCCCCAGCCGGGTGAAGCGAAGTTGCAATGCAGCACTTAGATTACTCAATAACGAAGCGCGTCGACGGCGTGTAGATGCTACTAACTCCAAGGCCAGTTCAAAATACCGGCTGGATTGATCAATATCGTCAATTTTGCCTCTGGCTTGATAGCAACTGTAATACAACAAGCCCAGAGTATTCATAAATTTTGCCTGCAAAGGTGCAGGCGTTGATTGCCATTGGGCGTTCTGTATGAGTGCTTGACCTTCTTCGATGGAGCGGTCAAGGAGTTGTAGGTTCCCTGTTTGCGAATGGAGCAGGTTATCCTGCTCAAGCTGATCCGCGGCTTGGATTAGCTGCTCTAAGTAGGTGGAGGACGGCGTGGTGTTCACACTACTCACACTCCATGAAGTGCAAACCCAGCCCAATGGTACGGATGGGCAAACGGGTGTGCTTCATCGTCTTCCAGCACCAGGCGCTTATACACCATATCAGCCTGAATCGTTGCAAAGCGAGTCTGAAATTCTGGCAGGTGTGATTTGACATAATCCTTGATTTCCCGGTTCTTCACACTCTTAAGCCATAACTGCGCCTTGCGTAGTGCATATGCCGGTGGCATTGGATCCTCGCCGGTATCAGGATCGCCCTTTAGATGATACTGATAGAACCGCACCATCAGAATCGCCGTGGACAGGTCATCTACCGGCCAAAGTGTACCGATCACCCCTGGAACTCCTGCCTGTAAGAAACCAGTTGGCAAGCCTATCGCCTCTTCAGGCAACTTGGCAAATTCTGTGACAGCAGTCTGGCAGGCCGATAGTACCGCAAGACGCGCCTGCCAGGTCTGTACGTACTCAAGCAAATCGCGCAGGGTAAGTTTGTCCCCACGGCTTAAAATTAGACCTGAGTTGAGTGGTTCTGACGGATTGAATATACCGTGGCAAGCAAAATGAAGGTATGAGGCCGAGCCAAGGTGTTCTTCCACCGCTTCCTTTGTGGCGTCTACTTCAGACAACAATTGCACTTTCCCGGAGAAAAGCGATTTTATCTCTTCTACCTCCATACGAGCAAAGCGTAAGGGATTGATTTCTTCCGGCAGCGGTAACGGGTTACCTACTGCTAGCATGACAGGCTTGCTTATCTTCAAAGACGCAAGCGTTTGTTGACAATGCATGAGTGATCGGGCAGATGGCGCATATGAGACAACGAACTCATCTAACAAGGTACTCATCATCCCATTCACACTGTATGGTGCTGCGTGGAGTGGGAATAAGGCCAAAAAACCGGAAGGGATAAGCGTCACGTTTTTTATTTCCGCTTCTCTAAGCACCGTTGCCAGAGGGCCGGCAATAAACTTTCCTAACATAGGAAGCAGCTCATCAAGCTCAGGTCGGATAGGCAGAGCACCAATTTGGGCAGGCAGGTAACCACCGACTTGCTGCTCATTTTCCTGCTTGATAAGCCAGCGGTTGATCAAGGCATCAGTCACATCTCCTAGCAGGACAGGCCAGATCTTTTCTTTAAAAACAACCAATGCCAGCCCGCCAACCGGAGTCATTAGAATGTAAGCCAGCGGGAATTCTTGCGCTACATTTGACACCTGAGCGAAAGTGAGATTTTGCATGAAGTCACTGAACTCTGGTACTGTTTGAATAGCCGCGATGGTCGCACTGACTTTATCTCGGGTAGCCTCCAATTGCTGTATCCAATCCACAGGCAATTCCTCTTCCACCCGGGTCAGCCGGTCTAATTCTCGAGATGCATGCACGAATCGTTTATATAAACCTTTTTGCCCCAACTCATTCAAGCGCGACAAATCTCGGCGGTTTTTCTCAAGGGCTTCATTTAGAAAGCGGGTACGACCGGCCTCAAAAGTAAGTACCGCTGCTTCACTCTGGTCAACTTTAGCGTATGAATATGCAGCTACGAGTGAGAGTCCATATGCCTCGGCTAACCAGGTTTCCTTCCCTAATTGGAGGGTTTGTAGAGCCAGCAGATCTTCCAACGCCTTCTGACCTCGCGCGTAGGCCTTAATTGCTCCAACCCATTTTTCCTGTCGAAACAAGAGCCGAGTCAAGCCCGCACTTGCCTTGAAGGCATATATTAAGGGCAGCGCATGTTCTTGAGAACAAGCCAATACCGCTTGATAATGTTGGCTTGCGGCTTGAGCATGATCGGCGTTATTGCTTCGCTCGTAGCAAAGCGAGAGCAGACTGCCTAATCCATGTTGGGTCGTTGCCCAGTAGGCTGGGGCAGATTCATGGTGGTATTCTTGTAAGGCATTTTTATAGTGGATTTCAGCCCGCTGGGCATGGACATCGTCACCGCCATGCTCGTATCGGTAATAGAATAGATTGCCCAAAGCGTGTTGGATCATGGCCCATAGAGCCGAAGCATCTTCACGGCTATATTCTTGAATGGCCTTGTTATAGTACCGTTCAGCAGTTTCGGCGTGTGCCTCCTCCTGACTCTCCCTGTAACGACGCGAGAACAGACTGGCCAGCGAGTACTGTACCCCTGCCCAATGAGTTGGGTCAACTTTACGTTGATATTCTTTCAGAGCGTTCAGATAGTGAGTTGCGGCAGCCTGGGCATGCTCTTTTTGCCTGCTGCGCTCAAACTGACTTAGAAACAGGCTGCCAAGAGAGTGTTGAACCATGGCCCAATTTCCAGGGTTCACTTCACGTCGGAATTCCTGCAAGGCGTTCTGAAAGTGTTTTTCGGCTATCTGGGCGTATCCCTCATCCCCGCTAAGCCCATATTGCACAGAGAATAGAGTGCCTAAACTGTGCTGTTCTAAAGCCCAATCTGACGGGGCGACTTCACGACGATATACTTTTATAGCATTGCGATAATGCCTTTCTGTGGCTTTCGCCTGTGCTTCGTCGCCACTGCGCTCGTAACGGCTTAACAATAAATTACCCAGGGAGTGCTGGACCATAGCCCAGTCATCCGGGTTGTCTTTATAGCGAAACTCTTTCAAGGCATTTTGATAGTGCCCTTCAGATTCAGAGGCATGTTTTTCATCCCCATCACGGTCGTAACGAAGGAAAAACAAATAACCAAGCGCATACTGCGTAGTTCCCCAAGCTTGAGGGTGTGACGAGCGGGCGAATACGTTTTCGACTTGTTTATATAATGCTGAGGCACGTTGAGCCCATTTTTCATCCCCAGTGCTTTCGTACATACGCGCGCAGATATTTGCTAAGTTACCTCTAACTTCAGCTGAAAATAGTGCATCACCGGCCGCTTCTGCCGTTTTTTCCAGAGCCTCCCACCTCTGTACAGCCTTTATCCACAAACCGGGTTGGTTTTCTGCTTTTTGTGACAGCTCTATCAATCGCTGAAATTCCCTTTTCAATTCTTCCACGCTATACAACCTTTATCATCTTATCCAGGATGCTCATTCCTCCTACAAGAGATAGGCCAGTGTTAAGTACTTCGTACCACGCCAATGTATCGGGCATCCACTCTCTCCGCTTGTACGTTCCTCTCTCAAGAAGGTACAATCAACTCGTGCCAAACATTGTCTAAAACACTATGGGGCAAAGGAAATATAATAACTTTGGGATTCAGATAGCAAAGTGACACTTTAGGAACGATGCCCAGTTCAGATTGTACTGCCCGTGAATATGTTGCCATCTGCGTCAGGTGTTCTTTGGCGTTCTCTTTCAAGGTATCCTCTGGAGCCCATTCCGTTTTCCAATCTATCAAATGCCAGTTATCGCTTTCATCCTGATACAACAAATCGATCACCCCATGTAACAACCCAAAGCTAGAAGAGATCGTGAATGGCATCTCGTGATGACGAGTTTCAGCCGCGCTCATATCTTGGTATAAAGGATGATTTTGAACATTACCAAGCATCCAGTGAGCTGTCTTGACAGCATGAACTATCGCACTGGGAAATACCCCTTCCCGTTGGGCAAAGTTTTCCAATAACTCGAAGAGCTTTTGGTCTGAGTAAGACAAACAATCCCAATGAGCCAACGCTCGATGGACGATATTTCCAATCAAGTATCCAGGCGCGCGGGTCGCAGGTCTCAATTTCTCTTCCGTCCACAAGGCGGGGCGAAGCTCTAGGAAATCATCCTGCTCATGTAGTAACTGATCCAACTGGGTGACAGCAACTGATGGGGCTTGAGGTACCGATGGGTATGGTTGAGCCAAGGGGTGAATTTCTATCTGACCTTGTGAGTGTTCCTGGGGTTTCGGTGTGGGTGTCACTTCTTTTGGCTGAGTGGTTGGTCGGTGAACTTGAATATCGTAATCACGATAAGTCAGCCTTTCGACTTCATCTCCATCAGGGTCAATGACCCAAGCATCCAATATCTCCATTAGCCAACTGTCTTTGGTCCCTACTTTTCCTGAAAGGATCAATTTGTCAGCAGCCCGGGTACAGGCTACGTAGAGCAACCGCTTATTCTCCGCCTCTTCCATCAAATCAAACAACCACTCACCCCACGCATACCCGGCTGCCTTCTGCCAATCACCGTTTTCGTCTCGTTGTTTGCACACCAGTCCAAACGCTGGGTCATGAAGGAGGTATGGGGAGCGGAAGCCTCCTTGCTTTTCACGTCCCAGATCAGCAACAACCACCACTGGAAATTCAAGACCTTTCGCGGCATGGATCGACATCAACTGCACGGCCCCACTTTCGGGTTCACTGCCCAACGCTTCCCCCTCCCGTGCCTCACGGGTTTGTAGATCAAACAACTGACGCAGAAAATCAGACAAACTGGCACCCCCATACTCTCGAGCGAAACCCAAGAACTTCCCAACATTGGCGCGTTGTCGACCCGTTTCTCCATCGTTGAGAGCCAGGATGGCTTCATAACCAGTGTAATCCAGAGCAGTGCGCAACAGCGTCCACACATCCACCCGACCCGTGATGCTCCATAACTCAGCCAAAACATCAGCAGCAAACGCAACTCGTTCTGGCTGCCCCGTCTCTGGTGGAGCATTTATTGCCGAGGCGTACGAAATTGGTTTGGCGGATTGCTCACCGGAGGGTGTATGCCAACGCAGGCGATAAAGGGTTTCGTCGTTCAAGTTGAACAGCGGGGCGCGCAACACTGAGGCCAGACTGAGATCATCATCGGGGTTATGCAAAGCCGATAGTAAGGCGATCAAATCGCGCACTTCTTGCCGATCATAATACCCACGTCCGCTTACCGTTAAATAAGGGAGCCCCGCTGCTTTGAAGGCCGCTTCATAGAGAGGAAGGTTTGTGGTCGCACGGAACAAAACAGCAGCATCACCAAATTCAAATGGACGATACCCATCTTGGTGTTTATCCCAAACCTGGAATTTCTCATCCTTGAAACTAATTATTCGTTGAGCTAACCATCGCGCTTCCCAGATACGCGCGTCTTCGGCGCTGACGCGCTCCTGATTGCTATCTTCTTTTGGAAGCAATAACAGCTCTACCGGGGCTACCACCTCTGGGTGGGGATCCCGATTAACCTGCAGGGAGCCAGGAGATGCTTCAAAGGAAGCATACCGCTCTCCCAAGGGTTTTAGTATGACATCGAAAAGATCATTCAATGCTTCTACCAGACTCCCATGAGACCGGAAGGATGTATTCAGACTGATAGATTGATGTCCTGTCTTTTGTTGAATATCATCCGCTGTGTCTTTGAAGATACTCACTTGTGCTTGTCGGAAGCGGTAAATACTTTGTTTCGCATCCCCGACCACAAACAGACGGGCACTCTCCGGTGGAGCGAGTCCGTAGATGATTTGCTTCTGGATCAGATTGGTATCTTGAAATTCATCCACCATCAGGTGTTGAATGCTGTTCAAAAAAGCTTGTAAACGTGGCGGACGAGGCGTTTTTGATAGCAGTTGAACCGTGAGCAGTTCGAGATCATCAAAATCGTGTGCTTGACGATCCTCTTTGATTTGATTGTAGACAGAATTTAGCTTGTCCCAGAGAGATCGCCACAACTGCAAGTGCTGTGCGGCAATCTCATCATCCACCCCAATTGTTTCTAAAGCCCCCTTCTTTTTGAGTTCCTTTGCTGGTGATCGAACAGACCGTAGATCATCTTTCAAAGCGCTCATACTGTCCTTACCACCCCAGTTATCCTTCTTGCCACCTGTAAGATTTATATCATGCCACACCTCTAACGCTGCTAGGAGATCCTCTGCCTTCATGTATTTACAACCATCTTGCCCTAACTTTACACTATTTGCCAATTTGTCTTCTGTATCTTGGATAACGACAAACGGTAATCGCTCGAGGGAAGATAATAAATTGGGATCTTCCTGTACAAATCGTTCCCATATGGATTGCTGCATCGTTTCTAGCCCTTTTCGCCAACGCGACATCAAGACTTCAGGGTCGTCCAGTTCCTCAAACAGCCGATGAAGCGTACCTCGTTTGTCTAAAAGAGAGGCCATAATATCACCCAAATCACGCACTTGCAGCGAGGCCAATAGTTCCAGTGACGGGTGGTTATCTTCATCTAGCTTTTTTATGGTCTCCCGAATGGCTTCTTCTTTTAGTAAGTCTGTTTCTCGTTCTTCGATCACATTGAATCGTGGATCAATAGCAGCGGCGATGGCGTTTTCCCGCAAGATACGTGAACACAAGCTGTGAATCGTACCGACCTGTAATCGATTCAATTCGCGTCGCCGTGACTGCCAGGTTAAGTCTTGGGGATATTCCTTGGCTTTGGATTCCACCGCCTCACGGATGCGCCCACGCATCTCTCGAGCAGCTTTCTTAGTGAAGGTAATGGCCACAATATTCTCCAAAGGCCATTCGGGGTTTGTTTCTAACAGGTGCATGAAACGACGCACCAGAACCCAGGTCTTACCGGTTCCGGCCCCAGCTTGAACTACCAGGGAGCGATCTTGGTTTTCGACAGCTTCGCGTTGTGCTGGTGTCGGGTTCATGTCAATCCTCCCAATCGTGCTTTGGAAATGCTTTTGCGATTTACCCTACAAATTGAAGCAAATTCACAGCGCTCACGACAGGATCTACCTCCTCTTAAAGGCTTGGCTGGTGCGCTGGGGAATATCCCGTCACGAATGTTTCCAACAGCTGCTGCAGCTTGGTTGATGCTTATTTCGACTAATTCTTCTTCTCTCACGGGGCCACCAAAGGTCAATTTTCCACTCTTCTCGCGGGAGGGAATGTGGAGGTAATAGCTTTCCAAAACGCGGGTATCTTTTCCAGCCCAAAACATTTCAGCCGCGTAGGCGTACAATGCTGTTTGCGGTGCTAGACCTGCCTTTTGATCCTTCGGAGTAAATCTAGTTCGTCCGCTTTTGTAGTCGATCACGCGCAAGTTCCCGTCCGGGTCGATATCCACCCGGTCAATCAGGCCACGCATGCGGAAGGTAAGCTCATCGGAAATGATTTCTAGGGGAGGTGGATCCGATCCAATCCCAAATCCTGCTTCTGCCATATAGGGGATGAACTGAGCCGTGGCACCGTTTTCTTCACATTCCCAACGGATTAACGCCTTTAACATGCGCTTGAATTCAAATTGTTCATATTTCCATAAAGCGCCAGGGCGGAATCCATATCTTTGGGGAGCATCGGAAAAGATCAGCTCACAACTCTGATCTAATCGCGCGAACAGGTCATCAAGATTCGTTTCGATCAGGGGGATTTCACTATCAGCGATCTGTTGGTTGAACTGTTCCAATACTGCGTGCAGCACGCTACCTCGCTGTAATGCATCCATACCTTCTTCGGGCTCTTGATGGGGCTTGAGTTCGAGCACATATTGTGCAAAAAAACCGTGGGGACAGTCGGCATACCGGTACAGTCGGGATGCACTCCAGATATGCCGGTCATCAAATCTTTGAGCAAACTCCACTTTTATCGCTTCGTTTTGCATCACCCCTTCGTACACACTTGGTGGTTGATAACTATCTCGCTGTTTCATCACATCATCAGCTTGATGAGCCCTCTGCCATATGGGCTGAAGCAACTCGGGAACGGTTTGAGCGTGCGCAGTGGCTAAGACCGTTAAAAGCTCAATGTGGCTGGCGGTCTGATCGGGATCAAGCTTAAGAGCGATGGGAATCTTTTCGATCGCCGGGTTCTTCAAACACGCCAGAATAGCATCCCAATACGGCGAAGGCTGCCAAGGAGAGCCGTTCTCGTCGATATATGGTCGCAGCATCGTCAACCGTTGTTGACAGTTGCTGACCACCTGCCACCACAAAGAAGCTTCGTCTGCTGGAGTGGGACGAAACAAAGGCAACGAGTGTTCCTGGCGTTCAGATGGCGCATACAACACATCTGGTTCCGGGGGCGTGGGAAATTCGCCTTCAGACAAACCTAAAACGAACAGGTAGTCTATGGTACGAGCGCGACCGTCGGCCAGATGGGCAAAACGCACCTGCTGTTTCATGACATCTGGAGAGATACGCATCCCATCGATCAATCCTATAAATTCATCTCGGTATGTTTTCCAGGGGATCTCCTCGCCACCTGGGATAGTCTCGGCAGAGGCCATCAGGTTGCGCATCGCTCGCAAGATTAGGGTCAAGGCTTTTTGATCACGCTGCGCAAAAATCCCCTCCTGAGCACAAACAACCATATTCATACTGGAGGTTTCTGAAGAAGCCTCCTCATCTTGCTCATCAACAGGTGGAAACAACCCCAGGATAGCTGTCTGAATCCACCAAGTGTACTCGCGGTACGTTGAAATCTCTATGGGTGTCAGGTGGTCAAAGAACGCATCCAGGCCTGCTTGGATATCATTTAGAACTTCCTGTGGGAGCTCCGCTACCAGCGGTGGCGGACTCAGTTCTTCGTCCTCGGGATCTGTTATTTTTATCTCTAAGGGAGTGAGTGCAAAAGCCCATTGCTCGCGACCGCCCATGACCGGACGCTCCCTACTGAGTTGATCAAGCAAATTAACCTGTTCAGGCGTCAACCAGGGTTGCTGGATGTAGGGGCTTCGCAAAGCATCGAATGTCAATCGCCATGGAAACTCTGGCGCTAGGCGCAGCAAGTTCTTCAGTGTTGCGACAAGGGGCTCATCACGCAGATGCCGTTCGGTTTTTACAGGCACATCGTATTCGTCAGCCACTGTTCGTACAATCGGCGTGTAGGTTCTTGGGTTGGGTGTCAATAAGGTGATTTCATGAGCAGGGATTCCCCCCAACATCAAGCGTTTGACCTCTCTCAGCGTCCAACGCACTTCGTCTTCCCGAGACGGGGCTTCAACACAAAGAACCTGTTCTGCTGAATCGATTTTTTCAGGGTCTGATTCAAAGAGCGATTCTCGCACATGAGACAAAGCGGTTTGTGTAGTGAGGCTTTCTTCCAAAACATATATCTCTAGCGGGATAGTCGCCTCCAGCGCCTTCCTTGTTTCCGTCAATCGTGAAAGTGCCAGGCTATCTTCTGTTCGGTCAGGATCCCAAAGCAAATAGATGGCAAACTCACGAAAACGCTCAGCAAGTTTAGCCAGAATCCGCATTTGGACGGGGCTAAACTGGTCAAAGCCAAGCACAAAACAAGAGCCATCGCTGCGGTAAAGGTCAGGGACATCTTCTAATGCTTCAGCAGCCAACCAGAGTAAGCCATCAGCGTCAGAATAGTTACGCTCATGCATGAAAGCCTGGTATCGCAGGTAAAGATCGGCCAATTGAGTATCTCGCTCTGTGCCCTCTTGTTTTGTATATTTATCATAGTGTTCGGGAAAAATCCCCTGGCTTTTCATTTCGCGTACCCAGTCCAATATAACATCCACAAAGCCCGGCTTTTCCCAAACTGGTGAAAAGGTTGTTAGTTTGCCATCTGCATTCATCTCCCCCAACATACGTTTGATCAATCGACGGATGGCGGTGTCATTAATTTCGTGGATAGGAATGCCCGCCTCGTCCAATAATGTATGCCCCAGGCGATAGAACTGGAACATCTGCACACCAATGGTGTCTCCCAATTTCTCCCGCAAATCATGGATCGATCCACTAGTTGGAAGCACGATCGTGATGGGGATTAGCGCATTCGCACGTTTTGCATCACGGATTTGAGAGATGAGATGCGTCAAAATTGAATTAATTGTCGATGTGAGATAAAGGTACGTAGTCATGTTGGGTTTATACTACCATTCAAATTGATTCTGGTTGAAATTCAAGTATATTATGCAGACTCTGGTAATTTCTTGACCCAAATCCACCCTTCTTTCTCAACAATCTCAAGATCCATTGGGCATATGCATATCTACACAAATAGTCCCCCCCTGCCAGTATACTTACCTCAGCATATAAAACATCATCATTCATTCCCATCAACGAGATATCCACATGGGTTTCAATTTACTCGTGTAATTTCTTCAGTATTAGATCACGGATCGCCTGCCCGAATATGCGTTAATATCCCGGCATGTTGATCAACCAGATCAGTCCTGAATATTCACAGTTTACAAATCCAAGCCTTAGCAATGTTTCAGACAAGTCAATTGCATTACCTAAAGCTCACCAAAAGGTTCTCGCACAATAATTGGACTCTTTGACAGAACAACGAGAGATTTTGCGCCTCTTGTCATTGCAACATAAAGATTCTTTGCATCATCAAGCTGATCTGCATCCAAAACGATAGCATGATCAAATTCAAGTCCTTTAATGAGTAGTGTACGAGCCACTGTACGATAATCCACTTTTCTCCCGTACCGTCTTGCCTGGTCACGAATATGCCAGGCTGCATCTTGGAGAGAATCAAAATCTCCTGTTTGGTATGCTCTGATAGCTCGCGGCATTTCATTCCACAATTCCCTCCTGTACAAAACTGCACCATCAATTTGGCCAATCAGATGGAGGGCCGATAAAACAGGGGCAAGATCATTTGTTGATGTAACAGCCAACAAAGCTTGAATTACATTTTGATGTTTTTTATAAGATGCGATGTTAGGCATTTTGCCCTTTTCAAAACTATTACGCGCTGAACGCAATTCACTAGATACCCTCGTCATACACTTTGCTGCAAAATCTATTATTGCTACTACTCTTGCTGTACCCTCGAATTGGTCAATTTCACTTGACCACGTCAAAAGGTCTTTGCTCTCCATTTCTTCCATGGATGTGAAAGTCCCTCTTAGTCTGCTAGCAAATCGATGAGCAGATTGAGGCCACTTATGTATAGCAACAACCGATTTCTCCCCGGTTTTTACAAAATCGAAACAAGTTTGTCTCTGATTTGTGGGATTTTTAGGCAACCATTGAACTGGGCTCTTTCTCAAATCAATAGATTCCCCCCGAAGTAATGCATGCCGAAAGGCGGACAACCAATTTCCCAATTGTCTGTTTCCAATACGCCATCGCCATGGTGTAGTAAGTTCCGGTAACTTTTGGAAATTCGGTTCAATATCAACTTTCCACTTGACTATTGGATCATCACGTTGAAAATCAAAGATGCCTTGAAGAGGATCCAACAGAATACGACAGGGTAAAATCTCAGATATACCTAAGATGAGTCTGTGTTGTGATGCAACACAATCTTGATATTCATCAACGTAAACCCCAGCGTAGGATATTTGTAGCACTTGACGAAAGAAAGGCTCATCGAGGAGATTAGCAGATGCTTGATAGACCTCTTTCCATGCATCCCCCGTCGGTGTCGAATCTGTTATACCTGAACGAGTGGGGTAACTAGCAGCACTCCGCAAAGCCCATCCAGCAATAGTATCTAAATGGTAATTGGATGATGGAACTCCCAAAGCCTTGAAACGGTTTCGTAATGACCTTACACCGGCATGCGTATGGGTTAGCACCAATTGCCGACCATTCGTACTCAGTGCGACAGCCTTGGCTATCTCTTCAGTTTTGCCATAGCCTGCTGCTGCGATTAAATATGCTCGCTCAGCTTCAGCCAACATAGACGAAATATCAGCCATACGCCCACACTTTTAGCTCCTCGAGCTTGATAGCTAAGTCCGTTTCTGGAATAGTTGCAAGGTGCGGGTATATCAATTCACCTAATTTTCGCCCACGATCAGGTCTTTTGAACCAACCTTTAGATTTAGCCGATTTCCCTATTGCATCTCGGATTTGTTCTTCTTGAAAGCCTCTATCCAACCATGTGGTTATTTCGCCTGTCAGTTGGCCTTGGACTCCAAGCCGTGATCCAATTGAATCGAGAATACTTTGCCGATCCTGTGTATCTGAACATTCAACAGCGAGATTGACAATATTCCCAAGAACTGGAAAGGGTATATCGTGACAAATTCGTTCCTCGACTGACAATTCATCAGCCCATTGTATAACTTCGACACCTATTTTTTTAAGCTCCTCTTCGTTCGGTGTGAACTCAACATCGGAATCACATAAAAAGGCTACGGGGTAACCAAGCTTGGTAAGTTCAGCAGCTATTTTCGGCGATTGAGATCCCCCACCAGAAGCCGGAACAATAGGAACCACTCCGAGAAGTGCCCAAGGAAAACCATCTACATCTTCAGCCCAAGCATCATCCATTGCACAACAAATACCATATTCAGTTTTCCCCTCACAAACGATTATTTTTCGTCCTAATAATGCTTCAGGTGCATTCCTCATTGTTCCCTGAAGGCTACTATCAACACGGAGAACCTTGGTGACGCCATTGGTCGATCGAACCACACACAATTCATTAGCATTTAACTCGACAATAGCTATATTCGAATGCGTTGTCATAAATGTTTGATGAGCTGCATAATCATCTGGATTTAGAGGCCTAAGAGTGCGAATTAGATGACGCAAGCGATGGGGTTCCAGTCCTTGTTCAACTTCATCAATTAATATTATTGCTCCCGTAGGAATGGCACTGTGTTGAATTGCGAGAGAAAGAAGACGACGGCTAGCAAGACCCGCCAATCGTGTTGGGATATTGCCATCATGAAGTGTCAACGCTGCAGAACTCCCAATACTCAGGTGAGCATCAAGAGCCGGACGATAATTCACATCTGGTTTTACTCCAAATTTATGTGCAGCATCTTGTGCTTTACGAGCTGCATCCTCCAATGTGCCGAGAGCAGCACCCATTACAGACTCTCGAGCTTTACGTCCCGCATCTGCAAGTATGGCTGGAACAGATTCGATATCTCCTGTCAGACGCGAGAGTGCAGATCCACGGCCCCATGATAGATGTCTATCCAAATATGGACCAAGCCGCGCCATTCCCAGCAATTCACGATCACGGGAAGAAATACGGATCCCATCGGGATTTCTTTCAGTTACTACATGCCATGAAGGTTCCAGAGAATCGTCCACACGAAGAGCAACTGATATTACTATCTTGTCTTCATCTTCAGGCTCATCATGTAGTCCATCTTCGGTGCACCAACCACGAAGATGGTTGCCAAACTTGCCGATATCCATGATGTGATCGGGCAGTTGACCAACGGTGACAACGATTTCAATGGACGCATCAACTTGACCCAAATAGAAATCTGTATCCGTGAAAGAAATACTCCATCGCGGGGATAACGCGTATTCAATTGCGTCAAGAATCGTGGACTTGGTAGAATCCCCTGCCCCTACGAAGCAAATCATTGAGCCATTGACAGCCCACTCAAGCTCTTTTATGCCACGAAAATTTTTAATGCTGATATGATAAATTCGCATAATTTCCTACTCAATCGATAGTATTAAAATTGACTGCTACAATTCATAAACGGGTTCATTATTTCTAAATTAAAAACTGACTTGGTCTCCCATTACAAGTGATGGCAAGCGTATCTCTTGCTCGTGTCGATGCTACATGTAATAAACACCGTTCGCGAAGTTCAACATCGGGCAAATGTGCATCGTCTACGTTGGTGTGAATCAGGGGCAGAACATTTTCGTTAGCTCCCACAATTACCACATGAGGAAATTCCAAGCCTTTTACCCGGTGCATCGTAGCTAGCCGGACCCCCGTTCCAACATATTCTGGTGTGTCAGCTTTGAGGTAGAGGTAATTAATTCCAGCATCCCCCAATGCGGGAATATAATCGTTTTCAAGCTGATGATGTGTCCGCGCGACAACGCAAATCGATTCTAGCGGATTATTTTGCTGCATGTTTTCCAGAATTTCAATTAAAAACGATCGTTCTTGATCGAGTGTATCAAAGAACTTTACCGATGGTGTAGGTCCATGCATCAATGATCGATATCCGAGATGTTCATCCAGCCCGCCATCGAGATCATCGATGAATTGTTCACTAAGCACAATCAAAGACCAATCTCGGATTTCTTCCGTGGTTCGATAATTTATTCGCAGTTTTCGGGCCCTTCCCCGGATAGCAATGCCGCAATGGCTAAAGACTACAGGAGTACCATAAATTCGTTGGTGAGCGTCCCCGACAAAGAAGAGATCATTCCTGCCTTCGGGTATCAGTTGGCGCAGGAGCTTCAGTTCCTCTGGATGCATATCTTGGGCTTCATCCACCACGATGGCGCGATAAGGAAGTGACACTTTCGTTTGCGAAAGGAAAAGCCGCGTCTCACGTATCAGATCAACCCATTCCATTTTATTGATCTCAGACAAATTTCGTTTATATTCATCTAAGATCCCCCATAGCATAGCTCTTTTAGGTCGGCTGAGGGGAATACGACGGCCTTTCCGGGAAGCATGAAGGTACCCTTGTCTATCGGAAATACCCTGCATTTGCACGACATATTTCCACTCCCCCCGGATAAAGGATTCGTCCCATTCACTGGTTCCCATGGCACTAAAGGTATCGCGCCAACATTTCTCAATCTCAATATCCGAGGCAATATCGATATGAATACCCTGGGTATGAAGAAAATTGACAGCCCAACGATGCAAATTGACAACCTCTATCCGTTCAATTTCAGGGCCACACAAAGATGAAAGCAAATCTTCAATATTATTTGCCAAATTGCGAGTATATGTCGTAAAGAGAACACGATCGGAAGGATGTTCAAACACATTTAGCGCTAAGTGCCTGGCCCGATGCATGGCAACGACTGTTTTTCCCGTTCCAGCACCTCCTAAAACGCGAAAAGCGCCCGAATAATCTCCTTCAACTAAACTGGCTTGTGTGGGATGCAAGAATACCCGCCACTTTTCAAGTGGAGCATTTAATATCTCCACAAGTTCCTGAGAGCTCTCTACGACTGCAAACCGACGTCGGCTATCTGGGTGATCTAATGCCGCCTCGAGATTTTCTGTATCAACATCTCCAGACGGTTGCTCTAGATCGACCTCCGTTATCGCTTGTTCGATTGAATAACCAAGATTGGCTACCCAAAACAGCGCTTCAAACGTCTCCGCTGGGAGATATTTTTTTAGGGCATCTAAATCTTTTGGCTTCCTGAGAGCCTTAATCGCAGGCATCATTTGCTTAGGAAGACCCGTCTTCAAGAGATCCTCATCGGGAAATGTTTCAAACAGTGTGTAATCTTCAATCGCTTTTTGACTACTATCTTCATCCAAATCCAGATCCACCGCATCCAAATCTTCGACATCTAAAACTTGCAAAGCACCAGTGACGGGATTCACCTCAAATATCTTCTTAGTCGCCCATGCCATGGCTTCATCGTGGTGATCCACCCAGGCCAAAACGTATACGTCGCCTTTATCAGGGTGCAGCACGATTGCCCTGTAAGCTAGGTCAATCCGAACGGTTCTGACCCGTTTATCTCGAGCGTCGCTAATCGGTTCATAGTTAATACTATGGCTGGTTGGATCAAGTTGAAAGCGCGTGATGAACTCGCGCACTTTTTTCTGCTGGCTGCGAGGGATCTTTGCATAGGCAGATAAGAAATCAGATGAAATGGCTACTTTTAGCATAATGGATCGACTTCCTTCTGTGACATTTATTGGCCAATGACCTCCAACAGTTCTTGTGTTTGATGGTTCCGAAATACAAGCCAGCCAGCGTCAGAAAAAAATTCAGAATCAGCTTCTTGATGTGGTAACAAGTAAACAGCGTTCTCCTCCACCCAGGCTAGTTCTGCCTCAGCGATTATTTGGCCTTCTGGGCTTAGCAATTCATAACCTATCACAGGAACTGTCGCCCTTGTCTCTCTACATGCTGTAAGCAATTCAATACACTCAGGGGAAACGAACTCGATGGCTTCATCCCATTCTTGGTCAACGCTTCGCATTTCTATAGACACAGGTGAAACAGCCATGATTTCCGTATCACCAGGGAATTGAGCAAGCTGTTCTGAACTCTTCATCGAAAAGCCGGGGAGAAACTGGGACAAGTTTGATATAAGTAAAGATTGCCGCCAAGATGTTTTAAAAATTTCGAGCCTTCTTCTTTCCTGCACATCGTCTAATCGTAGGATCACCTGAATCTGATTTGCGATATCCTTTGCTTGTTGAGCTTTTTCTGAAACAAATAGCATAATGCTAATTGGTCTACCGAACTGATGATAAACCCCGTAAAGATAATTTCCTTCTTCGTTATCTTCTGAGAAATCGAGGACGGGCAACTCACCATCATTGAGCATAGCATGCTTCTTGTCTTCCAATACTTCTAAATTGACACTTGGTCGAGGAGGAGACATCAACGCCAAAGCCAACAACCCGGCGAAATTTTGCCATGGTTCAATCGATGGATTGTTTAGATAGTTCAATAGTTGGTCTACCGCATTATTATTTGGTAGTTGAGCAGAAATTGGATTCCCTATCTTCTGTAGCGCACTGGATAGGAAGATGCTCTGTGCATTATTTAGGAGAGAAAGTTGAAACACAGTATCATCTTCACTTTCGCGAACATCATCCCAAGTTATAGACCAAACCAAAAACTTCTCTGAAGACTGTATCAGTGTGCGCTTTTGGAAATCATCACCGATGCGGCCCTGCCTGTCATTCGGCCTCACATGATACGCGAATCCATCAGTATAAACAGCCACTGGTTTGCCGGGTGCTTCCGAGCTTTGCGGCCAAAAAATAAAATCGGCACGTGTATAGGTGTTGATTTTATGAATCTCACCAAGTTGAACCTGGGGTTCAATTAGCCAAGTATTCTGGCCCGCCTTTAATTCCCAGGCTCGCTTGCCTTTGTATAGTGTTTCTTTCCAGCCCCATCCTGGCGAATCTTCTGCTTGCTTTTCAATAACATTTAAGAAGCGTTGCTCTAATTCGCTTTCTAATAACGTATCGATATGTACATCTGACAATGTGAGGATTTCTTGCAGCTTTGCCCATCCTGACAATATCTCGCCGATCATGTTTATGCCAAGCTCTCTACTGATCAGGGCTAAATCACGTTGCTGGCGATATGAATACAAGCAGCGATAACAAGCCTGTTTATAAGGATTTGACCGGCATGTGCATCCCATCATGGCTTGTAGCGCCAGAACCAATACATCGTGAAAATTCTCTGGCTTTGCCAGATCCCTTAGGAAACTTGTCCCACCGGGCACCGTATCGTAAATTACTAAATACCTGCGATTGGTTCCATCTTGGGCTGGCTCATTATGTGGCAATACTTTGAGATGATCAGGATTCCCTTTGAATTTTCTCCGTAGGCCCAATTCCAGACAAGCACTTAACGTGGCTAATTTTTCCGAAACCAGCACGGTTGAAACCGGCAGTAAGATCCTCAAAGCCTCCGAATTGAGTTCTCGATACAGGTAAATATTCTCCCACTCAGCAGTCTTATTATAAAACTTACAACTCCTCTTATGTCTCTTAGCAATCTCATCAGGTGTCTGTTGAGGCGGCAGGACGAGACCACACCCCTTACAAACTTTGTAGCCTTGCTCAGGCACTTCTTCTGAAGCGATATTGATGCTTTGCCCCAAATAGGGAGATTCTGCAAAATTGATCTCGCGAAGCGTGACCTGATTTAGGTACTCAAAACCAAAAGGCAAATCAGGAATGATGTGCCCTCCCCCACTATGCTCAGGACGGATATCGAAGTATTTTCCAATTTCATAATATTGCTGATCACGATCATCTGAATCATCTCCCACTAAGCTGCTATAGTGATCCATCCAGGAAGCTGCCTGCTGAAAGAGCATCATATCTTTCTTTTGTCCCTGATCACTCCACATCTCAGAGCCACAGGATGGACAGGTTGTTGAAAAGTGATGTGTTTGAACCTGCTCCATATGGGAACATTGGTCACAAAACTGCCATTGCTCTATGGCATACTCCCGACCAGGAGCCTCTACATGTGTGATCTGAAGCTTTCTCTCTTCAGCATAAAAAGTATTCTGGGGGGCAAATTCACGCAGCGCATAGGGAGCCGGTCGAACATATTCCTTGACCAAATATCCTTTTCCAGTCGTGCCTCTTTCCTCAATTCCCGTGATGATTCCCCGGAATTTCACCCCACTTTCAGGAAACGCATAATTGGGTAAGAGACCGGTATCAGTCATGAAATTCAGGATGTATTGATCTTCCATCTCCTTGATAATATGGACGATGACATTTCGATCTTGTTGCAATCGCCGCATTTCTTCATCAGGTTCCTGGAATTGAGATGGATCATCCTCAATGCGTTTGATTTGGCGTCGGTATTCCTGGCTAATCGCTCGCAATTTATCTCGCTCAGCCTCGACCGCTGCAACTGCATCACGAATGGAATTGGGTAAACCACTTCCGAGAGCATAATTGTGTAGAAATTCTTGATTGGGTGTTGAAATCACTTCACCAAAAAGCTTAAAGAACCTTTCGACCCAATCGGACTTCCTCTCTTCGTAGACATCCAAAAAATTCAACGGGAAGCCGTTGCGTTTCAATCCATTCAGCATGAGCCTAACATCATGGGGCAGTGTTTCTGTGCTGCCAAGCATTGACCAGGAGTCCAAGCAAAAAGCCAGTAACTGCCGCTTGAGCATATTAGGAGCATCTAAGAAACAACCTGGGGGCGTGATAGCTCCGGCGATCATCTCCAATGGGTCCTCAAAGAAATACAAATCATGCGGTCTGGCATTCGCCAATGTAAGGATCAGGGAATTCCCTGTTTCTCTTCCGGCGCGCCCAATGCGTTGAAGATAATTTGCAGCACCTGGCGGAACGGAACAGGCCATAGTTGAAGATAAATCACCGATATCAATACCTAGTTCTAATGTGGGCGTCGCAGTCAACAGATTTGGATCATCGGCACGCTCTCGGTTTTTAAAACCAGATTCAACCTCTTCTCGATTTTGTCGTGACAGCAGCCCGGTGTGCTCATGCGGGAATATCCGCTCGACCTGTCCTCGTTCATAAACAGTTCGATAATATCGTTGGCCAAAGGTTGCATCATCTTCATAATGTCCTTTACAACGATAACTTAAACAAGGATTGCCCAGCCAAAGCGATTGTTGATCCTTGGGAACGGTATGTTTGTGTCCACAAACCTGACATTGGACACCTGCGGTTTTACTCGTCACCCGGATGATCTCTGGCAATATGCCGTAGGATTTGCCATTTCCCGAAACTATCGCAGTAAGGATTCCATCATTGGTAAGCGTATCAACCAACAACCGATAGAGATCATTGATATCATGGCCGCCCAAGGCATCGTCGAGTGTTCGGTGTGCCCAATCCACGTACCAGGTTACTTGCCCCCCAGTAGATAGAATCCGATCAAATACATCACGCCGAGAACGGTCTGCCAGAAACTTTGGGAAGCGGGGAGAACGCTTATGGAAGGGAGAAAGCAAAGGTTTTACTTGCTTGGTGAGCATATACCATAAGCCCTGCTCCTCAATATATCGATTGAGCAAAGGATGGTGTACACCACCACGGGTACGAGTGCGCTCTAAAAATCCCAAAGCGAAATGGCGAATTGCCTCTCCAGAGATATTCTGGAGTAAGCCTACCTCTTCAGGCAAGATGATCGTTAATTTTTCTATCGCACTCGACAGGCGCTGTTGGTCCAGGGCAGCCGTTGAACTGCCCACTTTTTCTAATGAACGCCCCAAACGTGCGTTGAAACCGTATTCCATGCAAATTTCCCATGAAATCCGAGAGCGAAGTTCTCGTTCCAGGTCCCGCGGTATCGGACCCGAGCCGCTTTCCATATATCGGCGGTAGTTAACCCGATCTCGCAAATCCGGTGGCATAAATGTAGCTGCCAAATGCTGTTCTGGATTGGGGTGATCTGACCAAGAAGATCGCCAGTGAGTGAATAACTGATCTGTGAACTCAGATAAAAGGATCGGTTGGTCATCTTGCAAAACCGCCTGGATCGCCGTTCTGAGATTAAAGCGGTACGTCCGAGCCCCGAAAAAGGCCGACCGATGAGATGCATCTTGAACCGAATCGGTAAAGGCCAACAGTTTCTTATCTTTGTTTAGGGGAGATGTGTAGATGTAGCTAATTGCCACTGAGGAAAGGCTGGCACTTTGAGAGCCAGCAATGGTCAGCGCATCATCCGTGCCGCAGATCGGGCAACGCTGAAGATCTTGCGGCTGACTGACACCCCTCGGTGTGCTTAGCTCCCGGTGAACGACCACTGGAAACGTCCGGGATCCACAATCATAAGCCTCACAAATTTCCGTATGGCTGAGGCGCAGACAACGCGGGCATAAGCGTTCCCCCATGACACCCATCTCGCCTTCCCTAGTGCCTGGGTAGATATATCTAACACTTTTATGCCGATCGAAATATGCGTTGTAGATTTTGGTTGAGTCATCTTCCAGGTGATCATCACCTTCGAATATGATGGTCAGCCAACCAGAATGGCCGCACTCCCGGCAGTAATAGATCGGTAGGCCTCGTTGCTCAGCATTCAAAGGAATATCATCACGCCAGAAAAACTGGGGAATTGCAGATACTTCTCTCATCAAACGGCGCATTTCACGTACCCATAATTGAACTTGCAAAGTCAATAGAGGGCGAATCTGTCCATTGATTTCTATTTTGGCATGGGCGATCAGAGCCAGGAAAGAAGTCAGCAAATGGGATTGATTTTCTTTGGGTTGTTGATTGAACTCAGGATCCCATCTGGCGATTTCCATCCTCAATTCATCCAGGGACAATATCCGATTCCTGGTTATATTGATCAATGTGTGAAGAAAGTGGTGGGTTTTCAGGGCTTCTGAGAGCTCAAATAAGTTGAGCGATTCTTCCTCTAACCAGGACTTCATAATCCTTTGGATGTAGGTATCATATGTTTCGCCCGGGATTTCAACCAGGGTTGACATATCTGCTGGCAGGTCGAATTTCGTAGGAGAGACGGGGAGAAACGCCGTATATGAAACACGATCTTCCGTGATAACCGCCTCCACTTCAAATGGGACAGCGAAAATCTCTTCGGCAAAGCGCGTTAATTCAACAATCGTGTCTTGCTGTTCGCTGGCTACCGTTGCCGACGTGCCAACCGGGCACAAATAATCATCCGGCGTCCCCAAACGCGCTTTCAACCTGCGGATCAGACATGCCACATCAGACCCTTGCGCGCCATCATAGGTGTGTAGTTCATCAAGTATCAAATAGCGTAAGGTTTCCGGGGCATTCTTTTCCCACAAGCGCTTGTCTTCCGGGCGCAACAACAAAAAGTCCAGCATTTTGTAATTGGTTAGCAGGATATCAGGTGGATTATTGCGGATCGTATCCCTGTCTTCAATAAGATAGTTTTTGCCCATGATCCGGTAGCGTTGCCCCTCGCCACCAACATATAAACCCGCAGTAATTTGACCTCGTAAGCGATCATCTTCGTGAATAATGCGCGCCAGCCGGCCAGCCTGATCTGAAGCAAGGGCATTCATGGGGTACAAGATGATCGCCTTGATCCCAGGCTCTGCGCGCTGATGGTAGCAATAATCCAAGACTGGGTATAAAAAGCACTCCGTTTTGCCAGACCCGGTGCCTGTTGTCACCAAGGTGGGCTGGGGTTGATGCCCATCCTGAGTTGTCAATCTTTCAAACGATCGTTGTTGGTGAGCGTAGGGCACAAACCCCGGTTGGATCGTCAGTGGTATTTGAACATCCGCAGCAATCTTCTTGAAAGGCAGCCTTAAATGGATATACGGCCCCTTAAATAAGCCACCTTGCCCTTGTTCCAAAAACGCCAATAAAGCAC
>CAZLNX010000038.1:0-27062 GCA_964560795.1 uncultured Anaerolineales bacterium
ATTCCATCATTAATGTTGCTGTGATGATTGTCGCCTTTGCGGCGATGGCTATTGTGGTGATTTTGAGCATTCTGATAACTGTCCCCAAGATTGTGGCTCGACTGATTCGGTGTGTGGGGATGCTTATTGTGATTGGGATGAGGATATGTATTCCTGCTCTGCAGATTGTGGTTATTGTGGCGATGGCTATTGTGGAGATTTCGAGAACTCTGGCAATTGTGCTACGGACTGCGACGAATATGACGGCCCTCTGTGTGGCGATGGCTATTGTGGTGATTTCGAACATTCCGGCAACTGTCCACAAGATTGTCCCTGATGCCTATGACAACACCAGCCCTTCTATATTGGCAAACTCTTCAAGGCGAACAGCATCAAACGGAGCTCAATCAAGAGATCACTGTCGTTGGGCGCGGGCACGACTGTGATATCAGCATCCTCGACGAACGCATCTCACGCCAGCACACCGAAATCTACTTTGATGGTGAGGCCTACCTGGTTTCTGATTTGGGCAGCTTCAATGGCACTTATCTCAATGGGGAAATGTTAGCAGACACGCGCCCGCTTGAACATGGTGATCACCTTCAAATTGGACCCATTAAACTCCGTTTTGAGTGGATCGAAGCACCCGAGGTTGAACCTCGCTCCACGCTGGTTGTCCCTGAAGCTTCCCTTCAAGCTTATCTTATATCTCATGATGGTTCTCGTTTCGATCTTCAAAAAGAAGTCAACACCGTCGGGCGCGGCTCGGGTTGGGATGTCTGCTTGCAAGATCGTGCTGTATCGCGCCCGCATGCTGAGATCAACCGCCGTGGAGACAGCTTTGATTTGAAAGATTTGGACAGTGCCAACGGGACGGTGCTCAACGGTCAATTGATCGCTCAACCACAAACGCTGAAAGATGGCGACACGATTCTTTTTGGTGAGCATCCTCTGACATTCAGGATCGAGAAAATGCAGTCATGAAAGGCGGCATTTGGGCAGCCATCCAAACTAAAAATGAGACTGGGGGCATCTGGCAACAAGCTGGGTCGCTGCCCAGGCAAACAGCGGATTTCAATTTGTGGCTGGATTTAGGTGAACGGCCCGGCGGGATGTGGGGGGATTTGGAAAAAGAAACTCTCTTGATTTACGAACGAAGCCAGCGTGATGTCTGGAGCGAGGTAAACGACGAAACCTTAATCATCCGTTCGCACTACAACCTGTGGCGTGAATTACAGAAAACTCCATCATCGCTGCGCACGGATCGCGGTCTTTGGTCTCAGATCGGTGACGAGACCCTGGTTTTAACGGGTCCCCAGTCCAGTGCCGGTGTCTGGCAGGCCACTACCCGGGCTGGCGATTACACGCACCGCAAACCGGCTCGCCGCCTCGGCTGGGCCCTGAAGCCGCTGCAAACCGCTGCTGGCGAGGTTTACTACGTTCTCAAGAATACCCGCAGCGGAAAATATCTGCGCCTGAACGCGGAGCAAGTTTTTTTGTGGAATCTGATGGATGGCCAGCACACAGTGCGCGATCTGGCCGTGGCCTATTTTATGGAATATAAATCCCTGGCTTCACAGGGAATCATCGACCTGTTAGGCCAGTTGGAAGCCAATGGTTTTCTGGTCGAAGAGCGCGCTGACCTTTTCGACAACACTGCCCAGGCCCTGGGACAAAACCGCGGGTTGCGGATGCGAAATAGGTTACGTAGAACCTTTTTGCAGCGGACTTTCTCCATTGGCGGTATTGACAACCTGATCACCCGGCTGTACAACGCGGGTATTTTTCTGCTCTTCAGCAAACCCGCCCAATTGTTGATTCTGTTGGTCACATTGGCTGGATTGGCGGCGTTTGGCTATCACGCCTGGATGGGCGATTTTTCCATTGTGCGCGGCGGCAGCGGTGGGCTGGCCTTTGGGCTGGTAGGGTTGTATCTGGCGCAGTTTTTCGCCATTCTGCTGCATGAAGCGGCGCATGCCTTTACCTGCAAACATTATGGCCGCCAGGTACGCCGGGCTGGCTTCATGATCTATTTGGGTATGCCAGCTTTTTTTGTGGATACCAGCGACATTTGGTTGGAGCCGCGCCGACCACGTATGCTGGTCTCCTGGGCCGGGCCTTACTCAGGCTTCTTCCTGGCAGGATTGAACAGCCTGTTGATTTTTGCCATCCCATCTCCGGTGCTGGCAGGTTGGTTGTTCCAATTCGCGTTCCTATGTATTTTGATGTCCTTCGCCAACCTGAACCCGCTCCTGCTGTGGGATGGATACTATCTGCTGATGGACTGGCTGGAAATGCCAATGCTTCGGAAGCGTGCCTTGCAGTTCGTACGCCGCGACCTCTGGAAAAAAATCTCTGCTGGCGAATCCTTCAGACGAGATGATAAAATCTTCTCAATATTTGGTGTGCTATCATTGATATGGACGGTAATCGCCGTTGGTGCATTTGGATTGGCGATGATTGATTTGATAATAGGTATCAGGTATTAAAAACGGACCTATTTACCTAATACCTGATACCCAATAACTAGTATGAACTGGACACCTGAACACGAACGCAAGCTGGTTGAATCTGCCCAACAGGGGAATCAGGCTGCTTTTGGTGAGTTGTATGATCACTACCTCACCAAGATTTATCGCCGTGTCTATGCCCTGGTGCCCGAGACGGATGTCGAGGATGTCACCCAGGAAATCTTCATTTCAGTGGCCAAATCATTAAGTAGTTTTCGCGGCGGTTCGTCGTTTTCCACCTGGCTTTACCGTATCGTCAAACGGCGAGTGGCCGATTATTACCGCAAACGTGAACGCCAGGTTGAGCAGGTCGAACTCGAAAAAGCCGATCACGTTCAAGGCGAGAATCCCTTTGGCGATTCCGCCGATGCGCTGCTTTTACAGCAGGCCCTGCGTGCCTTGCCGGAGAGTCATCGCGAGATCATCCTGCTGCGGCTGGCGGAGAGACTACCTTTCCAGGAAGTTGCCGACAGGCTGAACATCAAGCTGGGCGCGGCTAAATTGCGTTTCTATCGTGCCATCGAGGCCTGTAAAAAGAAAGTCGCTGAATTTGATGCTGAGGTTACTTTTTACGGTTAGCCAACGACTAACGGTATAGAGGCTTAAATTATGGCTAAGAAAAAAGACGAACAAACGTTGGCAAACGAACTGGCCGAACTCACTGATCGCATTTTCGAGGGTGAGCAAATCGATGTTGAAAATTTGGGTGACTTAGGCGATCTGGCAAAGACAGTGCAAAAGTTACAAACCGCCAGCCAGGCTGAACCGGACAAAGCTTTCGCCATCCGGTTGCGCAACCTGACTTTGGCTGCACTGCCCCAAAAAAAGGAAACCGTCAGCGAGCGGTTGCAGGAAGTTATCAGCCGCCTGATTGGCGACGAGGAATTTCGCACGAATTTCTTTGCTTCCCCTGAGGCGACCTTACAGCGGGCCGGCTTCCAGCTCTCCCCGGCGGAGATCGCCGCCCTCAAAGAGATGGAGCCTGAAAACCTGGAAGAGTGGCTGACTGACCTGGATGAGCGTATCAGCAAATCCGGTTTGCTATAAAAAATATCAACGCAGAGTCGCAAAGGTGCAGAGATATATATAAGTTTTCTCTGCGCCTCTATTTCTCTGCGTCTCTGCGTTTATGGATTGGAAGCAGCATACCCTAAACAATGATTTCCGAGTGATCATCATCCCGCGGCCGGGGACGCGAACGGTTGCGGCGCGTTTCTTCGCGCGCGCGGGCAGCCGCTATGATGGCGTGCATCCCGGCCTGGCGCATATGCTCGAACACATGCTTTTCAAGGGGACCAAGAATACCACGGCTCAGGAGATTTTTCGCAGCATCGAGGCCCGGGGTGGGGAACTCAACGCCCATACTACGCGCGAATATATCTCCCTGCATACTGTGAACCTGGCAGACGACCTTCCTTTGGCGTTGTCTCTTTTAGCGGACCTGATACTGTCTCCAAAGCTGTCCCCGGAAGATTTTCTCAATGAGAAATTGGTTGTGCTGGGAGAACTGGAAGGCAGCCGCGACCAGAGCAGCGCGTTGTATGATCTATTTCTAGAAAATCTCTTTTCCAAATCCCCAATGCGGAACCCGGTTCTCGGCACAGTAGCAGGAATCCAAAACCTGTCTATTGATGATTTGAGAGCATTCTATCAGCAGTGTTTCGTCAGTGAAAATGCTCTTTTGGTCATTTGTGGGGATGTGACAATTGAGCAAGCCCAAGCTCTGGCTCAAGACGCCTTCAGTGAGTTTCTCTTGGGGTCTGAACGTATGCCAGACTCCATCGATGAACCGTCAATAACTTCTCCCCGAGGTGTTCATTTAGATAGAAACACGCAGCGTTCGTATATGCTGCTAGGCGTCCCTGCCGTTGGATTGAAGCACCCCGACCGGTCAGCAATGAAGGTTATCGAATTGGTCTTAGGCATGGGTGCCAGTGGGCGGCTATATCAGCATTTGCGCGATGGTTTGGGCCTGGTGTACAGCGTTAATGCAGTTTCCTCGGTTTATGAGGATGCTGGTTATTTGGCCATCCACGCCGCCTGCGCTCCCGAGAATCTGACCACGGTGCAAGACGCTATTTTGGATGTGTGGCTGGACCTGGTGGAAAATGACATCAGCGAGGAAGAATTGCATGCTGCCCAGGGGTACTACGCTGGAACGCTGGCACGGCGCTTCGAAACCAATCTCTCGGTGGCGGGCATTTTTGGCATTGAAGGATTGCTGAATGAGATTGAACCCTTCGAGGCAGCTATTGCTCGCATCAAAGGAGTCACGCCTGAAGGAGTCCAGGGTGCAGCACAGAAATATCTCAATGAAGATGGTTATGTGATGGTCAGTGTGGGGAAATAGTTGTAGAGACGTAGCATGCTACGTCTCTACCTAAATGTCGATATTTAGTATTCTGTATTGTACTGATTCAAAAACTGATAGGGGATATCGTCGTCGGGTGGGGGTACGTAGTCGTCGCCGCCGCTCAGGATGGGGTCGCCCAAGAAGTGGCCGGAGTCATCGTCGCCGTCTTTGTCACCGGGGGTTTTGCCGCCGCCGCTTTTCGAGCTTCCGCCGCCCACCACCGGGAACACTTTGCCCGCTTCGTGATCCACACCGCCGATGGGTTCTTTGGGATCGGGATCTTCACCCCAGCTCCAATTGCCGGTGTAGGGCATGGGCGTACCGCCATCCAGGGTCAGGCCCCGCTTGCTGACTTCAATATCGCCGCCGTTCTCCCAGTAAAGTTGATATTGAGTGCCGTCGCCGCAATCGATGATCACATTGCCATCGCTGGTGATTTCACTGCGTTTGCTCTGCTTGACGGTTTCTTTATCACAACTGTCATTGGAGCTACCCTCAAAGCTCATCCCGTCATTGACACCCCAATAGGTGACTTTGCCGCTGCCCTTCTTCCCGCCTTTTCCATTGCCCTTGGAGCCGCCGCCGTAGTTGCCCACTGGCGGGCCGCCGCCGTTGGTGCTGCTGCCCCCCGGAAAACCGCCCTTGCCTCCGGGCAGCTTGCCGCCACCAGGGAAGAGGGCGCCATTGGGGCCCATGCCGATCGGCAATCGCTCATCTTGCGGCAGGCCATCCGGGCCCAGTCGCTGGGGGTCGAGTTCGCCGGTCATGTCTTCATTGAAGCCCCCTTGTGTGCCAATGACACCGCCAACGGCACCGTTTGCGTCACCGGTGGTATCGACCTGATAACCGGGCTCATTGCCATCGATCAAGCCAGGGTCAACTTCAGTACCGCTCATACCGGAGCTTTGCGTTTCCAGAGTTGGTGTAAACCCTTCAGCTTGCACCTGGGTTTCTTCGACATCCTCCAAAGTTTCGGCTAGAACGAATTCTTCCGCTTCCGGCTCGCTCTCGGATGATTGTGACTGCCCGCCATACCCCTTGCCAGTGAGGGGATCACGAGCCTGGCCTACGGGTTCATCGGGTTTGGCCATTGTCATATCTGCCGTCTCATCTGTCTCCGCTAAAGCTTCGGTCTCGGCTTCAGGCTCGGTTTCAGCAACCGCCGAGGAGTCGGTCTCTGCAACGGTTGCGACACCTGCTTCCTCCTGAGGTTCTGCAATTTCTGCCGCTGCCTCAGCGTCTATAGCTTCAGGCTCAGGTATCACTTCAGTTAATTCTACTTCCACGGCCTCAGCCTGGGAAAAATCCTGCGTTTCTTCAACTCGGGCTCCAGGATCGTGAGTGGAATCTTCAACGGCCTGCTCCTCGGCAACGGCCTCGGTAGCCTCGGCCTCGGTAGCCTCAGCTTCGATAGTTTCCACGGTCACATCAGTCTCAACAATCTCAACTGCCTGTTCGGCATCAGCGGCCTCAACAGCCTCTGGGGCTTCTGCAACTTCAACTTGTGTGGTTTCTAGCTCTTCCATTTTTTACTCCTTTTTGACTTGGATTGGAAAATTTATTGTTCATCCCTTTAGTCGCAGGGAAAAGTCAAAAAGTAACACAAACCGCAAAACGAACGCTTCACGTGGGGTTGGAGTGAGACGCTGCATCCTTTCGGCACGATCTTCGATCGCAGGACAGGGCAGCGCCTCTGCCACAATGTTCTCGCTATTCAAATGAAAACATCTCGCCGTGGGCAACCAGGCGAGATGTTTGAAATTACAAAAAGTAAATTGATCTTTAGGTGCAACGCACTCGTAGTGTTGGTGTAGGGATTGTAATGTTTTCCATCAAGCCCGTTGTACCTTGAAAACTATTTATCGTTCGACGGTGTTGCCCGAAGCATCCAGGCAATGTGAGATCCAATGGGGTGGGAAATTGAAGGATTGGATTTCGCTGCAATAAGGTAAACCCTGACCGACAAAGGCGATCTTCCATTGTCCGCTGGGGTTTTTGCCCGCAAACCAGGCTGCTCCACTCATGTCGCCAACCTTCTTGACTCCGCCATTGGCAACGTCCCCGAGATGTTCACCCATGGTGAATTCCAATTCCGATTCGGTCCAACCCAGATAGCTTAGCAAAGCCTGCCGGATGGCTTCCTCATCATTCATTTGGGGTTCCTCAGGAGGCTGTTCCTCTTCGGGAGGTGGTTCGTTCTCGGGCGGGGGCTCACCTTCGGGTTGTTCCCCCTCGGGAGGATGGTCCTCCTCGGGTGATGGTTCCTCTTCATGACCTGGATCCCCCTCAACGAAGATTTCAATGACGCGTTCGTCCATTTCTTCGCCTAAATCTACTGCCAGGAAAAACGGTTCGGTCTCATTCAAACAAACCTCACGATCTCCGCCTCGCTCGACCTCTTCCCCATTTAGAAAAACTCCGAAGCCGCCTTCTACATGCCAGAAGAGCATTGTGCATTCTCCAGGCGCCAGGTGTGTGCGATCAGCCTCGAATTCAATGAAAACCTCTTCGGGATGTTCTTCTTCAGACGGGGGTTCGCCTTCATGTTCCGGTTCACCCTCTTCGGGCATGGGTTCATCTTCAGGCGGTTGTCCCTCGAAAGGTTCTTCTTCAGCAGAGGGTGGTCCATCGTAGGAATCCTGGCGCTGAAGATTTGATAAGTTGCAAGCCAAGCTGCCAATGAGCAGCATGACTATGGCAATCAACAATAAATTGGGATTGTGTTTTCGCCGATACATTTTTCCTCCTATCAGAATTTCTTCTTCCACCAGGGTGGTTTATAGTCCGGCGCTTCTTTGATCAGGCCCTGTGATAACGCTTCTGCGAAATTGCCAGACTTGGCAAAGGAGGCCAATTTGCCCGGATCAGTCTCGGTGACAAAGTAATACTTGCCGGTGCTCGGATCTTGTATGACACCCGGGGGACTCTCCACCGGATTACCGTTTTCGTCTACCACAACCGGATTACCTTCATCATCCGGGTAGATGTGCATACCTTCGGTGGGTGCTTTATAGCCCGGCGCTTCCTTGATCAAGCCTTGTGTTACGGCCTCCGCAAAATTTCCTGATTTGGTAAAGGAAGCCATCTTGCCTGGATCGGTCTCGGTAACAAAGTAATATTTGCCTGTGGTTGGGTCTTGCACAACGGCTGGAGGGCTCTGCACCTGCTTGCCATTCTCATCTACGACAACAGCATTGCCATCTTGGTCGGTATAGATGTGCATGCCTTCAGCGGGTGGTTTATAGCCTGGTGCTTCTTTGATCAGACCTTGCGTTACAGCCTCCGCAAAATTGCCTGATTTGGTGAAGGAAGCCATCTTGCCTGGATCGGTCTCGGTGACAAAGTAATATTTGCCCGTTGTCGGGTCTTGAATCACAGCCGGGGGACTCTCTACTGGATTGCCATCTTTATCCACCACGACCGCATTGCCATCCTTGTCAGAGTAAATGTGCATACCTTCAGTGGGCGGTTCGTACCCGGGCGCTTCCTTGATAAGACCCTGTGATAGGGCATCGGCAAAATTGCCCGATTTAGCGAAGGAGGCCAGTTTAGATGGGTCGGTCTCGGTGACGAAGTAATACTTGCCCGTGGATGGGTCCTGCACTATCGCTGGCGGACTGGTCACTGGGTTGCCTTCCTCATCCACGACAACGGGGTTGCCGTCTTTGTCAGGATAGACTTTCAACCCTTCGGTGGAGGGTTTGTAATCCGGCGCTTCTTTGATCAGGCCCTGAGCCAAAGCATCGGCAAAATTGCCCGACTTGGCGAAGGATGCCAGCTTGGAGGGATCGGTCTCGGTGACGAAATAGAACTTACCCGTGGTTGGATCCTGCACGATGCCAGGTGGACTGGTCACCGGGTTGCCGTTTTCGTCTACCACGGTGGGATTGCCCTCATCGTCGGGGTAAACTTTCAATCCCTCGGTGGAGGGTTTGTACGAAGAAATCTCGTATTCAGCAAGCTTCGGGGCATCCATCACTGTACCGTCATCCTTAATGGGCAAATCATCGCCGGGATAGACGGCGTAATACTTGCCCTGGAAATAGAAGATTTTCGGAGGACTTTCAACCGGGTTGCCATCCTCATCCACAACAGTGACATTACCTTCGGAGTCTTCATGCACATACCATTTCGGCGAATTGCCGGTTCCTTCGTCGCCTTCTTCTCCCGACGCATCTGCGTCGGGATCCGCGGGTGCGTCGGGATCCGCGGGGATATCTGGATCTGCTTCCGCGTCTGATTCCATTTCGCCTTGCAGGCCTTCTTCTCCTACTCCAGCTTCTTCTAAGCCCACCACGAGAAACTCGCCATCTTCGGTGACTAGCATGCGCTCATCCAGGGGTAAAAGCATCTCACCCTCCTCAGCGAGGAGGGCGGCTGCTTCCATTCCCAACCCAAGGTCATCCGGAGAGGGTGGTGGGTCGCCTCCTGGGGAGGGGTTCTCAGCATGATAGGATGAGGAGGGAACTGGCCCGGGTTCGGGTTCTTGAGTTACCCTGCCTCCAGTGCCAGGGTGATCCAGTGCGGGCTTGGGCAAAGGCACCGGGACGCCTCCAGCTACGGCACTTCCATCGCTGACTGGGGTTTTCCAATCATCGTCGCCTGTTACTTGGTTGGGACCCGGCGGTTCGCCACCCGGTTCGGGACTCTCTGTGGAATGGGGGAAGGGATGTGGACCGGGTTCTGGGCTTTGAGCGACATTTCCATCAACCCCTGGACTGAGGCTTGTTTCTTGATTAGGCCCCTTGGGGTCAGGGGGGTCGTTCGTTTCAGCAATCCCTTGCCCGATATTGCCATTAAAACCAGGGCTTAAATCTAGGTCATCATCTGGAGATGCCCAAATTGGATCGGGGTCAATACTGACGGGAGTTTCCCAATCATCCTCAGAAGTTGGTTGCGGGGCAAGACCATCGCCAGGGTCTGGTAGAGGTTCAGGTTCCTGCGCGACCCTACCACCAGGGCCAGTATGGTCCAGGGCGACTTGAGAATCAGTTTCATCCTTGACATCATCGGGGCTAAGGCTAGCAGCGCTATCTGGTGTTGGCGGGGTTCCACCTGGCTCCGATTCTTGGGCGATGTTGCCTCCAGGGCCAGTGTGATCCAAGGCTACCTGGCCCTCCATGGCCGGATCTGGCGGCGGCGGTTCCAAGGGGAGCGGTTTCGGGTCTTCTTCTGAGCTGTGGATTACCCCTCGGGCATCGACGTAGTAGCTGTCTTCGCCCTCGGGGGGTTCCTCTGCTGCCTGGCTGAGTTCGGGGTCTTCGACCATGGGATGATCATCGCGACCTATTGTCTGGTCTTCCCCCGCTGGTTGGAGCTCGATGTCTTCGGGGATTTCTGTCTCACCCTCTGGGCCAGGACTCTCCAGGCCTTCCGCCATGGCTACGGTTTCTTGGGATTCTTCCAGGATGCCGGTGCCCTCGGGCAATTCTTCGCGATCGGGCCCACTTTCAGCAGGAGTTTCTTCTTCTGGGGGGGGTGTTTCCTGGACAGGCGCGGACTCAACGGCCTCGGCGGCTTCAGCGGTCTCGACGGGCTCCACCCGGACTTCTTCGACGGCCTCAGTGACTTCTATAGTGTCAACTATTTCAGTTTCGACGGCCTCAGTGACTTCTATAGTGTCAACTATTTCAGTTTCGACGGCCTCAGTGACTTCTATCGCGTCAACGATTTCGGTTTCGACGGCCTCCACCAAAGCCTCTTCAACGGCTTCGGCGTGCTCAAATGTTTGAGTCTCTTCAACATGTCCCCCTGGGTCATGCGTGGCATCCTGGACTGCTTGCTCTTCGGCTTGCTCTGCTGCTTCAGCAGATTCAGCCGCTTCTGGTGATTCGGCAGGTTCTGCCGTTTCAGTTACCTCAACGCTCTCTTCCGGTTGGGAGTTTTCTAGTTCTTCCATCGCAAACCTCCGTTCAAACTATTAGAAACCGGAAATCCTGAAATTTGATAAGTCCCCTATTTATGTTATGAAATCCGGTTTCTCCGTATGCTGTAAAAACGAACTCTACAGATGTTTCTGCGGGATTTTGTATGTAAGGACATACATCAGCCCACCGGGGTTGAGGTCTCGCCAAACGGCATGTACGGTTTGTTTCAATAGTTGTTGTTTGGCTTCAAGGATGTCACTCACTGGGAGGCCGCCCAGCGCCTCATTGAGGCGTCTTTCAACCTCCGCTGCAAAAAAGTCGAAGGATTCAGCTGTCATCTCACCCAGCGCAATTTGATCCTGGCCGCTGACCTGATACCCTCGGACCGCTGTTTCAACGTCTGAAAACAGCATGCCGCGATAATCTTCATCTACGATGGCGTTGCCGATGATTTCGACTACCGATTCTTCCGTTGGGGACATGTCTTCGAAATCTGGCGCGGGCTGCAAGGTTTCTTCCTGCTTGACATCATCGGGTGAAAGCGTGGTCAGGCTGTGCCTATCGGGCGGGGGTGGGGGATCGCCAGGCTCTTTATGGCCGGCAACATTGCCGCCAGTGCCAGGATGGTCCAGGGCGACATTGAAATTAGGATCGGGATCCGGAACAGGGTCTTGGGCTAGATTGCCACCGGGGCCAGGGTGATCTTTTTCTATGGGATTGGGACCATGATCCGGGTCTTCGGCTACCCCGGAGACAGGACCGGGTAAATTTATTGGGGTCACTTCGTCTTTGTCATCATCTTTCGCTTCCGACAATTCGGATGGACCGGCCATGGGGTGATCATCGCGATCAACAGTGCCGTCATCGCCAGCGAGTTCAAATTCCATGCCCTCGGGCACTTCGGCGACATCCGCCAGGCCGGGTTCTCCTAATCCTTCCGCCATGGCGACAGTTTCGTGAGGCTCTTCCAGGATGCCGGTTCCGGGAGGTAAATCATCACGGTTGGGCCCGCTGATCAACTGCATGTCTTCATCATCTTCTTCAGCGACGGGACCAGGCAGATTGATAGGCGTGGCTTCGTCTTTGTCATCATCTTTCGCTTCCGACAATTCGGATGGATCGGCCATGGGGTGATCATCTCGGTCGTCACCATCTTCTCCCGCAAGTTCAAATTCCATGCCCTCAGGCACTTTGGCGGTTTCAGCCAGACCGGGCTCTTCCAGTTCTTCTGCTATGGCGACGGTTTCATGGGGTTCTTCCAGGATGCCGGTTCCGGGGGGTAGGTCGTCACGATCCGGGCCGCTTTCTGCTGGAGTTTCCTCTTCTTCAGGGGGCGGCGCTTCTTGCACCGGCGCGGTCTCTACGGCCTCCGTGGTCTCTACGGCCTCCGTCAGCACACTTTCCACGACCTCTGCCTGTTCGAAGGTTTGTGTTTCTTCAACACGCGCGCCGGGATCGTGGGTGGCATCTTCCAGAGCTTGTTCTTCGACAGTTTCTGTAGTTTCTACGGCTTCGGTGGTTTCCAGATTTTCTTCAGGTTGTAGGTTTTCCATCTCGTTCATTTTTGTCTCCTTTATCTAATTTTGACCATTATTGATTTAGTCGTGGAAACCATTAAATAAGTAACAATGTGTAGGGAGTAGGAAGGAAGAATATGCATTACTCCCTATTCCCTTACCCCTTACTGCCTCGATATTGAACAATCAGCGCCTGATTCATTTCCTGGAATTTCCGCATCTGCTCTTCGGGGAAGGGGTAACGTGATTTGGTGGTGGCCAACGTGACCAGGCAATATGCCAGATTCCCAAGATGCCGCGCGGTGATGTGCCATTGGCCTGCTCCCATGGTTTGGGATAGGTGCTTTACTGAAAATTGCCACACCGCGTGGATGGGACGCTGGATGGCTGAAGGTTTGTGATTTTCTGCCTCCAATGTCTGTTGCAATGATTCGAAATTTGGCTCTGAAAGCAGGGAGAAATAGCCATAACGACAGGGTGTTGCACACAATTGGCAACCGCGTTTGCGATGCAAGCGGTTGATGTCTCGGGCGCGTCCGGGCAGGGCTGCAAGTTTGTCGAGTTCTTCCTCAAAAGTGCGGCATGCTTCCGGAGACGAATCCGCAGTTAGGGCTGCACCTGCCAACCCCTCTATCAGATTTTTCTCCGGGTTGCGACTGGCCTGCTGAAAAGCGACAGTCAAACTCGAAGCTTCCCACACGGCCTGGGGCCAGATTTCTTTCCCCATTTGCTCACGAAGTCGATCCCCCGCAAGGCGCATCTCGGCCACCCGTTCCGGAGGGGCGAAGGAGAGATTGATGAGGTAGAGGATGGTTTTTTTGATGATGGAAGCAGGGAGACGATTCATGGTTTATCCTAACTGTGTTGCAGATTTCAGTATTCAGAACTGGATCACTGAAGTTTCGGCATCGGTGTATAAGCCACCTTGACCCAGGAGGCCATGTCGTCCTGGATGCCGCAAACGATGGCCTGGCCCACTTTCAGGCGGGCGATGACTTTGGCCTGGTCTTCGGTGAGCGCCAATGCGCCAGACATGGATTGGCGGTCGTCGGCGGCTACCAGCCGGTGGATGATTTTCAGGTTGGTGTTTTTGATCGCATCGGGCACCAGTTTCGAGGGTACCTGATCGATGATGGCCATGCCCTGCCCATAGGCGCGGATCTCGGCCAGGATGTCGGCGAACATTTCGCCCATTTTGGCTTGCGGGTTGGCGGAGTCACTGCGATGCGGCGCAGAACGCAGCACGCGGTGGGCCTCCTCGATAATTGCCAGGTGGCGCAACTCGCTGGATTCGGGAGAGCCGGCGCTCTCGTGCTGGGCCTGACGGTACTCGTACATAAAGTTGAGCAGCAGCGCCATGGTGAAGCATTTGTCGGCATCATCGCCCAAGTATTGCAGGTTGACCACTACTGGGCGGTCGAACAAGTCGGGCCAGGGTGTGGAAGCGGGGTGATCGAAAAGTTTGCCCTTCCAACCCCGCAGCAAACTACCGATGCGCGTGCGCAAGGCGGCGGTAATGTTGGCGGTGATGCGCTCTTCATAGCCTTTCTCGCGCACCACGCTGGTGATGCGGTTATGGAGCTGCTCCAGCGTCGGTCGGCCGATGCCGTCGGGTGGCAGGGTCTCTTCCAGCCAGCCCTGGCTGTCATAGAGATCAACCAGGGCCTCTTCCAGGATGACGGGCAATATCTCGTACATCGGGAAGCTGGCGTTGAAAATCGATTTCAGTCGGTCGAGGTGGGGCATGACCTGGGTGGTGGCCCCAGGTATCTGGACGATATCGAAGGGGTTCAAGCGCAGGTCGCCCAACGGCTGGCCGCCCCAGTCATTGCGTCCGGGCATATAGACGGCGATCTCGCGGTCGAAAGCCCCGGCTTGGTTGTAGGCCAGCGCCAACTGAACATATTCATCTTTGGCGGGTTCGATGACCAGGAAATTTTTACCGCTTTCCATTAACTCGCTGATGAGTCGGCGGCAAGTGTTGGATTTGCCGCTGCCGGTTATGCCGGTAATAAAGACGTGGCGAGTGAGCGAATCGAGGTCGACATCGTAGCTCAGGCCGGGAATCTCCTCACCACCCTCCAGCAGGTTCCCCAGGTCGAGGGTTTTTTCCGGGCTCTCGGGCACGGGTGGATTGAGGCTGAAGAAGGCCGTCGGCTGCATAGGCATGCCGGGCATCTCGCGCAGCGGCAAGTTGGCCAGCAGGGAAAGCTCTTCGGTATTCATCGGTGTGGTCAGACCTTCGAAAGCATCGCCGATTGGATGTTGAATAGAGGTCTCTTCACCGGGTGCGAATAACTTCAGTGGGGGTTGATAAAACGCATCCAGGGCAACCTGTGCCTGTCCATCCCAGACCGGGGAAAGATCGTGCACGCGCAGCGGCTCGAAAGTGGTCTTTTCGCCGGAAACCAGCGCTTTGAGTTGGGCCTGGCCCTGAGCAGCGGTTTCGATTTGGTCGCTGATCAAATAAACACCCACATTCCAGCAGCCCTGGGCTTTGGCAGTCTCGAAACGCTGCACGGTTTCGGTGAGTAATTTCTCGCATGCCTCGGCGTGTTTATTGAGGTATTCGCGGCCAAAGGATAGCGACTCACTTGACGTGCTGCCCGAAGAAACAGACTGTCCGGTTGTACGGCTGGCAGTCTCGGACTCGCTGCGGCTCTGGCCGCGCACCCGCGAACTGCTGGTGGAGGGCAGCAACTGCCCGAACATGCCCAACATCCCGGAGAGCAAGAAGGGTCCTCCGGTGGCAATCAGCAATGCCGAAACTCCCGCCAACCCTACGCCTTTGATGCCTTTTCCGAGGCCCTTAGATTTGGCCATCTCGGTACCCAGCACGCCTTTGCTGTGCCCCTCTGTGGTGCTGCCCGATGTGCCGCGGGTCGTGCCGGATGATGATGATTGCGAATCGGTTTGCGAGCGGCTATCGGTCTGGCCGCTGCTGCTGCTGCGCTGCAGGGTGGCCTTGGTAAAGGCGTGCACCTGGCCCGAAAGTGTATGACAGGAAGAAACAATATCACTGACTTCGCTTTCGGCCATTGGCTCAGCCACAACCATGTAGAGATAGGGCTTGCCGCGCAGGCCGCGCATAAAGCGGTCCAGGCTCTGAGGGTATTTCTGGCCTTTATCGCTAGATTTGGTGGAGGGGATGCCTGTAAAGGCGCGCCCGTGACGATAGGTGCTCAATGGAATATGAATGCGAGCGGCAATGGCCTGATAATCATCGACGATCCTGAGACGCGTCCCCGGCCAGTTCGATGAAAGGAACTGGCCCAACTGGTCGGCGAACAAGCGCGGCTGGGTGCCGGCTTCTCGCGCTACTACCCCGATGTAGATTTTGTTACGCAGCCCATCGCTGGAAACCATGAAGAGCAAGGCGTAGCGCGGGTCGTGACAGGCGGCCAGCGAGGTCTGGATGGCGGTGAAATATTCGCTCATGTCCTCGGTGACCGGCTTACCGACTTGCTCTAACTCCAACAGGGCGATGTCCGGCTGTTGCGGGATTTGCTCCACATCCTCATCAGACATGCGTACGTAGTCATTGGCGAAGATGGGGCCATCCAGGTAGTCGCGGCCCAAGGCGAAGAGCAGCGACTTGGAGAGCGCATCGCCCGCCTCCATGAGCATTTCGGGAGTCAGGTGGTCAGGAATTTCAGGGTCGGTTGGGATGATTTGGGATTCATCAGTCATAGGAAACTGTCCATTGGGGTGTAGGTAATCAGGTATCAGGTGATTGGGTATCAGGTAACGAGTAACCTTATTACCCAATACCTAATCAACCAATACCTAAAGTAAACGTTCTATCACCAAAGCGAATCTCATCCCCGCCTTGCAGCAACATGGGTTGATTCGCCTGGATACGTTCATTATTCACGAAGGTGCCGTTAGTGCTGCCCAGGTCGACCACGGCGATGTTGCCGCCACCCCGACGCAGTTCAGCGTGGTTGCGCGAGGCTTTGTCACTGTCCACCCAGATATGACTCTCTCGGGCGCGGCCAATTTTGGTAGTACCAACCTGAACTAAATATGTCTTACCGTCGGTCGAGATTAGTTTGTATACCTGTTCGGAGGCAGTATCGGAACCAGACACAGAATCCACCCGCGCAGGAGGCTCGATCACCAGGCTGGCTCCGGGTTCGAATTCACCCATCTTTATCCCATAAGCCAGACCAATACCCTGGACAACGATCTCATCGGGATTATCTGCCAACACGACCTTATGATCCCCAAATCTGGCGCGCAAGTGGCGCACGATGCTAAAAAGCTGCACGCCGCCACCCACCAGGGCGACCTGCCCGATTTGATCTTCCGAAAGGTTGTTGGTTTCCAAGGCCTTATCAATTAGTTCCACAAAAGCCTGGTCGAGCTGCCCGGCGATTTGTGCAAACAGCGCTTCATCCAGCCGCACCAGTTGGCGGTAGATCTGGCCGTCGCGCATCACCAGGGTGATCATGCGCTGAGCGCTGCCCGCAGGCTGGCCTTCCGTGGATTGCAGCAACTGGCGGCTGAGCGATTCTTTCAATCGCTGGCCGTACACTCGCAGGGTCATCATGGCCGAAGGGTCGTTGTTCAACTCAGCCGCGGGAATACTCAAAGCTTCCACCAGGTAGTCCGCCATGGCGGCGTCATACAGCCCGCCGCCGAAAGGCTCGCCATAATGGCCCAGGTAGAGCAATTCGCCTGTCTGTGAGTCTAGCTTACCGGCGACGATATCGCTGGTACTGCCACCCACATCGACGATCAGGGTCACGCCCGCGTTGGGTGAACTATCCAGCAAACCGTGACGTTTTAAGCTCAGGATGGCGCCCTCGGGTTCGGGCACAAAGTCGATCTGTTTTTGGAAGCCCTCTGGGAAACAGGCTAAGATGGTTTTTTGAAAATCGGCCAGGATCTGGCCTTCGTGGGAAAATTGCCAATGCACCGGATATGCAAAGGTAAAACGGATGCTATCATCGAAAGCGCTGCCGCGCCACTTTTCCATCTGGATTTGCTCGACGAGTCGTTGCAGCATCCATTGGGTGCAATTCAGCGCTTCGGCGTGGCTGTAGCGTTGCTGGTGTGGCAGTGGATTGGGTTCAAGGTGCGCGCCAATACAAGGCTTGAAATATTCACGCACTCGCTGGCGTGAGTTTTCATCTTCCAACTGAGTTTGAGAGACCTCGCCGATGTTTTCGACGGCCGCGCCTTCAGGGTTGAGAGTCAGGATGGCGGGTAGATTGCGTTCGGAGAAACTGGTCAGCGGGGAGGGCTGCGGTTCACCCTGGATGCGAATCAGGTTGCCATTCTGTCGGTACTCCGCCCGATAGAGTCGCCAATTGGTGGCTCCACAATCGATTGCAAACAGGGTGATCGGTTTACCGCTGGCCATGCAACCTCGCTTTGTGTAAATAACTCGTTGAGTAGAAATGATTTACCTGTCATCATTATATAACACTGTAAGGAATTCCTATCACTAGCTTCCCAACAAATTGCTTACAATTCCATCCGCTATTACGATTTCCTGTATAATACACATGACTGAATTGTCAGAGATTATCACAACGGAGACACGGAGATCTCTGAGATTTGTTTTTTGGTGAGGTAAAAAACACCCGACGCTGAAATTATTATTCGTCTCAATTATAAGAATTTCTCTGTATCTCTGTGGTTAATTATTGCGGTTTTTTCCTTTGGGAGGCAGCTTCATGGCGAGTCTTGTTGGAAAGACATTAGGCAAATATCAGATCAGTGAGCGCCTGGGACGCGGGGGCATGGCCGAAGTCTATAAGGCTTTTCATCCGCAACTGGAGCGGTACGCGGCCATCAAAGTGCTGCACGGTTTTCTGGCCGAGGGGGAAGATTTCCAACTGCGTTTCCAACGCGAAGCCAAAGCGATTGCTGCTTTACGCCACCCCCATATTGTGCAAATCTATGATATCGATATCGAAGATGAGAGCTACTATATGGTCATGGAATTTATCGATGGCGGCACTCTCAAAGAGCGTTTGCTCCAGAACAAAGGCCCGCTGCCCATCGCAGAGATGGCCCATATTTTCAAGGAAGTCGCCTCAGCCCTGGGGTATGCCCATCGTCAGGGGGTTCTGCACCGCGATATCAAACCGGCCAATGTGCTGCTCGACAAAAGCGGTCGCACCGTATTGACTGATTTTGGCATTGCCCGAATCGTCAGTGAGACGCAGTTCACCGTCACCGGTACGTTGGTCGGCACACCGGCCTATATGTCACCCGAGCAGGGCAAAGGTTTGCCCATCGATACCACCAGCGATATCTATTCCCTGGGGATCATTCTCTACGAAATGGTCACCGGCAAAGTTCCCTTCGATGCCGATACCCCCCTGGCGGTGATTCATAAACATATCAACGAGCCGCTGCCTCCTCCCCGTTCGCTGCGTGAAGACATCCCCGCGGCTTTGGAAGACGTGATCTTGAAGGCGCTGGCTAAGGAACCCGGTGATCGTTATCAAACCAGTGAACAGTTGGCAGAGGCTGCTGATCAGGCCTTTCAGGATTTTGCGAAGATTACCCAGTCCGAAACGATGGTCGAAATCCCGCAGAAAACCGACCTTGGGGGGGCTCCTGAAATGCCCGAAGACACTATTGCCTCCAAAGAGACCGTCGCCATGGAGCCGGATGCGGATACGAATGCAGATGCTGACCCAGCTCAAACCTTTACATCCAAATCCACTGTGGCGATGGAACCCGAGACTGCCCCTGAAGATATCGCTGAGCGCGCCACCGTCGCCATGGACGCGGACGCCGAACCCCAACCCAACGTTGTAGAACAATCTTCTCCCAAGCCTCAAATTGCCCAGCCAACGCCACAATTCAAGCAGCCTGCCAAAGTCAAGCCGCTGCCCATAATCCTGGGAGTTATCGTTGTTGCAGCGATCGCGGCCTTGGGCGTATGGGCTGTCCCGAAGTATCTGCTCAATCCTGAACCGGTCGCCGAAGTCCCAATGCCAGTTGAGGAACCCGTGGAAGCTGAGCCGTCAGGTGAAGCTGAACCGTACGGTGAAGCTGAACCAGTTGAAGAAGTACCTCAAGAGGGTGTTGTCGAGGGCACAACAGAAGGAGAATGTGCTACGCCTGAGGAATGCCATGCGCTGGCTGAAGAAACCTGGGGCAGCGGTGATCTTGAGGGCGCAATTGCCCTCATCGAGCGCGCCATAAGCCTGGTCCCAGAGAATGAACACCCGCCCTATGCCCAGTATTGGTGTATGCGCGGCGAAGCGTTCATGGCATTAGATCGGTACGACGAAGCCATTTGGAGTTTCGAAGATTGCCTGGATTGGACTGAAGGTGATCCGGCTTTAGAAGATCTCCGTCAGTTAGCCCATGAGCAAATTGAAATTCTTTCAGGGAATATATCAGTTGAACCTTTTACCGGCGAATGCACCGCCCCGGATGAATGCTTTTCAATGGCCGAAATGCTGCGCGGCGACGGTGATCTTGGTGGGGCCATCGAAATGCTCAACGTAGCCATTGCTATGGTACCAGAAGAAGAACAACCCCCCTTCCATTTTCTGATGTGCACGATGGGAGAGGTTTTTATGGAAATGGAATCCTGGGATGAAGCCCAGGAGAGTTTCGCGAATTGCATCGCCTGGACTCACGAAGATCCCGACCTCGAGGGCGTGCGCGCATTTGCCCAGGAACAGATGGATATCATCAATAGCCGTTAGTTTCGAATGACACGAATTTTCTTTTGGTCAAACTTCTGTTGCCGAATACAGAATTCAACAGATATTCGCTGATTTTTTCATTATTTTCTGTGCCAACTCATCCGATCCGTAATGCCGGAGGCCCGCCTAAAGCATCCGCGTTCAATTCTCTCGCAATAAGAGTGTATCAATGAATACAAAAACTGGTTTCCTACTAATTCTTGGTATGCTCTTGGTTTTGATCATCGCGGCGCTTCAGTTCAATGCAGCTATCGCCGATGTAGCCCCTCCGGAACAGCCGCCTGGCAGTAACCCTCACCCGGGCAGTGAGGCTACGCAAGTGCGTATGTTAGCCGAAACCGTGCTGATTGATGTGCAGGCCGAATCATCCAATTGGGAACTGGGTGAAGCCAAAGTCAACGCTGAATTTCAGATGCGCAACCTGGGTGACGAAACTGAGACATTGATGGTGCGTTTCCCGACCAACAACAACGACGGCCGCTTCAATTACCCTGAGATTTACGATCTACAAGTGCAAGTCATTGGAAACCCGGTGGCAGCTACCACAGCCGAATACCCAGGAGGACAATTCGATGATGTATTGCAATGGGCCGAATTCGAGGTTGATTTCCCACCTGGCGAGGATGTGAGCATTGAGGTAGCCTACACCTTGCGCGGCACGGGGGAATATCCTTTCATTTCTTTCGCTTATCTGCTGGAAACTGGGGCTGGTTGGAAAGACACCATTGGCAGTGTCGATCTGGTCGTGCGGCTGCCCTACGAGGCCATCTCGCACAATGTTTTCATCGGTGAGTCGCCGGGATGGGGGCAGACCTCACTGGGAGCGCTTTTGGAAGGGGATGAAATTCGTTGGCATTACGATAATCTTGAACCCGAGCGCCAACACAACCTGTCCATTGTTATGGTAATGCCCAGCGCCTGGGAAAAAGTGCTCATCGAGCGCGGTAACGTAACTGCTAATCCCGATGATGGTGAAGCCTGGGGCCGTCTAGGGAAAATCTACAAAGAGACCGCCCTGCTGCGGCGGGGTGTTCGGCGCGATGCCGGCGGGGTGGAGTTGTTCGAACTGAGCCGCGCAGCCTACGAGAAATGCCTGGAGCTGTCCCCTGATGACGCTCTCTGGCATGCTGGCTACGCCGATTTATTATTCTCACGCTATTATTGGGCAGAACTTGCGGCCGGGGGATATCAGCTGGATAACATTCTCAAAGCCATCGAAGAATATCATGTCGCCTATACCCTGGCGCCGACCGATGCGCGCATTCAGGAGATGATGCTGGATGCTTACTACGGCTCGGACGCCCTCGACATCGTCGATGATGAGTATATTTTCAACTGGCTGACACTCACGCCAACTCTGGCACCCACCCGCACACAAACCCCGGAGGAGTAGCTGACCATGACAATTTTCAGAATCCTTGTTGGGGCTGCTTTATTGGTTTCAGGGCGAAAACTGTATTGGCTGTTTGTCGGCGCGCTGGGGTTTGCGGCTGCGTCATATCTGATGACGCAGTATTTGCAGGGGGCCAATCAATGGTTGGTGTTGGGTATCTCTTTGGGTGTGGGGATCATTGGGGCGCTGCTGGCGCTGTGGATGCAGGGTTTTGCCCTGGGGCTGGCAGGATTTTTGGGTGGCGGTCAAATCGCCCTAAGCGCCCTGGCATTCATCGGCCTTGATGCTCAAATTTTTGGTTGGCTGCCATTCCTGGTTGGCGGCATCATTGGCGTAATCCTGGTGCTCTCGCTCTTTGAGTGGGCATTGATTATCCTGTCTTCATTGGGCGGGGCCTCCCTGATCATTCAGGCCGTGTCCTTGCCGCGTCCCTTCGTGCCGATTGCTTTCCTGCTGTTAGCAGTGTTCGGCATCATCTTGCAAACCCAGACCAGGGCTTTGCAAGAGAGCTAACTTGTAAACAACCCCCAGATGACATGCCAGACGATATCCGTCCAGAAGTGGATGCCCACGGCAGCCAGGAAACCATATTTGCGAAAATAGGAAGCCGCAAATATTGAGATGACTCCATTCAGCAGGAAAATTTCAACCAGCAACGCGATGGGGATTTGGGCGATGCTCTCAAAACCGAGTGCAAACATGGCCGAGGGCAGGTGCCCCGCCGCAAAGGCCAACGCCGAAAAAACAGCCACCACCTGAAATACCTGATTCTGCCAACGTCCGCGCAGGATCACAGTGGAGATCAGCCACATCCAGAGGGGGATTAAGAACAAACGGAAGATGACTTCTTCGCCTATGGCAGCCACTGCTGATGCCACCAGCGAAGTCGGGAAGGGGGGATGCGGCAGCGCACCCAGGAAATGCCAGCGCTGGAAAACCAAATCCGCCAGGATGAAAAAGACCCCGATAGCGATGCCGACCAGGGCTGGGATCAAGAATTTCTGGCGTGTGGTTACATTCTCATCCCACAATTCGGGGAATCCCAACTTTCGGGATAATTGCAAACCGATGAATCCCAGGCCGCCGTATAGGATCAACAAGGAGCTCGCTGTGACCAGAGCCAAGGTCTTTTTTGAGGCGGGCATCTCCCCTTCTGGGATTGTTGATGTCAGAGTGCCCTGCGGAAGGTAAGCGTTCAATGCGCCTAATACCACCAGGATCAAGATAAGTAGCCAATAGATTTTTGTTGATGGTGAAAGTTTTTGCATGAATAATCCTCTTCAATAATTCTCGAAAAGTGCAGATGACTGTCATCTCCGCTCCTGGATGTTTTCGTGCCTGTAGATTTCCCAGGATGACAGTTGCCTATTTTTGTGGTTACGGCTCGCGCACACAACGGTAGCTGTGACGCGGGTTACCGCTCAATTTGTAGGCCGCACTGACAGTGCCATTAAAAGCCACAAAGTAACCCTGGCTTTCGTCGAATGAATCTGTTGTCCAGTAATAAATCGCTGGGTGATCGGTGGCCCAAAGCGGGGATTCTTTATCGGGACGTAGGGCGCATTCTACCTGTTGGCGAAACTCGCCTTGCCATTGACAACCGGCGTTCTCGCCATGGCGTCCCAGCGAGCGCACAAGTTCATCAGTGGTGGGCATGCGCCAGATTTCCTGCGGCTCATTCAGTAACGAGTAGCCATCCTCACTCAAATAGCGGCAAAGGTTGTGGGCAGCCATCTCCTGCTCAGTGGCAAAGATTGCGTTATCGAAATCCATTCCTTGTCTGCCATATCCGGGCTTATCGTCCAGGCCAATCGGTGAAACCCCATAGAGGGCAATATCCTGCCAGGAGGGGTAGCCGCCCCAAGGTTGTTTCCAATTCCAGCCTGGGCCTGTGGGTGCCCAAATCAGGCTTATGCCATTGCTTTCGATCAGGCGGGCGTTGCGGTCGCCGTCATCTACGCGGGTCAATACAATCGGCAGGTTGAAGGCTGAGACGGCCACAAAAATGATCAACGGTATGCCGATCAGCAGTTTATAGCGCCAATTGCGCCGCCGCCAGGATTGCGGGAAGCTTGTTTTTTCTGATTCAGCCTGGGACCTAAAGATGCCATCAATCAGGAAGCCGGCCCCAACCAACGCGATGGCCAGTCCGATAAACGATACATCGTTGCTGAAAAAGAAAAAGGCAAATATTCCGATGCCAATGATCAGGCTGCCGCCCAGAATTGGCCAGCGGAAGGCCACCAATGCTGGGATCATGGTAACTGCAATGGGGACAAGATAAAGCAAAGGGTTATACCAGGAGCCCCACCACCCCTCGTGATACATCTCTGAAACGCCCCAAAATGTCCAGAAACTGGTAACCACGATCATCAAGATAGAAGCGATCCATCCGAGCCATTTGGGAATTTTGTTCTTCAGGGTTTCTGCCTTTCTACTCCCAGAAATGATCTGATTTTCTCATCGATGTTTTGATTATATTCCTAAAGGGTTTCGATGATAATCCTGAGCTGCGAGATTTCATCTTCATTGCGGCGGATAAAGGTCCATTTTCCAATTCTCTTGGGCGTAACCAGGTTTGCATTCTGGAGAATTTTTAGATGTTGCGTAGCGGTTGGTTGGCGGACGCCCAATTTATCGGCGATGAAAACCACACAAACGCCATCCTCAACCAGATCGCCCTCCGTTTGAGGGGGGAAGTGCGTTTCAGGGTCTTTCAACCATTCCAAGATTTTGAGGCGTTTTTCATGACCCAAGGCTTTGAACAGGGGTTCTAGATTATCCATAAATTCTCCGCGATTTATTTGAAGAGACGCTGAAGGCCAGGATAAGGTTTGAGCGGGATCAACTCAAAAGAGATCAACCCCGCCTCAACGTAGGGTAATTCGTTCAGGCGGCTTTCAGCTTCTTGGACGCTGGCAGCTTCCAGAATCAACACAGCTTCATTTTGATCTCGCCGGAAATGCGCCGCGCGGATAAATTCGTTTTGCTGCAATTCCCAGACTTTTCTGGCCTCCGCTTCCGCCCGGGCCTGGAACTCATCTGCTGTGACACCTTGGGCATCTTTTCCCATCGCAATGATCTTTATCTTTCCTCCGATTTTGACAGCGCCAGCCGCACAGCTTCGATGGTTCGTTCAACATCTCTATCATTTGTGTTCCAATTACACACCGAAACACGCATACAGCGTTTTCCACCCCAGGTTGTACCGCTGAAAAATGCTTCGCCGGATTCAATAATATCTGCCATCACCTGATCTGTACGGTGATCATGATCGGAATCCGTAGCGTTAGGTTTCGAACTGAGAAAACGAACTAACCCCTGGTTTATGATTGGTTCCCAAATCATTTCAGCACCAGGGAATGAACTGATGCGGGTCACGATTTGATGAGTATAGCGACAGGTACGTTCGATGAGATCAGCCACTCCTTGTTTGCCCAATTGCCGGATGGCGGCATAGGTGGCGACGCCGCGTCCACGGTGAGACCATTCCGGGGTCCAATCGATCTGGTCACGGGCAACTGCATCGTGAGTTAGATAACTGGCCCGGTGGGACATGGCTGCCTGGTGTGCCCTGGTATCGGTAATAAAGGCATAGCCACAATCATAAGGTACATTCAGCCATTTGTGGCCATCAACCGCCCATGAATCGGCTTGCTCTACTCCCTTGAGCAAATGCCTATACTTGGGGCTGGCCGCAGCCCAGAGGCCAAAAGCTCCATCGATATGAACCCAGGCACCGTACTCGTGGGCAATGGGGATCAACTCATCAAAAGGCTCAAACGCTCCGGTGTTGATATCGCCGGCCTGCAATAAAACGATGGTTGGATCATCTGCGTGATCGTGAAGTTCCTGCTGCAAATGTTCTGAGTTTAGATGTCCCTGTTCATTTACGGGTAGATCAACAATACTGTCGATACCCAGCCCCAACAGACGCACGGTACGCGCAATCGAGCCGTGGCGTTGGTTGTTGCTCAAGATACGAATTGCGGGCGCACCAGTCAACCCTTTTCGCTCCACATCCCAATCATGTTTGTCGAGCAAGGCATTGCGGGCCGCAGCCAGGCAGGTCACGTGTGCCATCGAACAGCCGGTAACCAGCGCAAAACTCGCTTGCTGCGGGAACTCCAGGAGTTCTTTTAGCCATTGCCCGCAGACTTCTTCGATGACAGCGATGGCGGGCCCAGAGGCGTACAAAGCAGCGACTTGATCCCAGGTAGAGGTTAGCCAATCTGCAGCCAGGGCCGCTGGCACTGAGCCACCGACTACCCAGCCGAAGAACCGCCCTCCTGAGGTGCCTACCAAGCCACCTTGTACATCGGCAACCAGTTCATCAATAACTTGCGTAGCATCCATACTTTCTTCCGCAAGCGGATGGCCCAGTCGTTGGCGTAAGTCGGCCAGACTTGCGTCTGCGGATACTGGGGACTCGTCGAGGCTATCAATGTAGCTCAAGGCATGCGTTAGCGTTGAATCGAGCAATCTGCGATGTGTCATTTCTATAATTTTCCTTTCGCTCGTGCCGCTACGAAAGATTGTATTGATCGCGCAACATCCTCTTCTGTTGTGGCCCATGAACACACGCTGATTCGAATGACGGCTTTGCCAAACCAGGTTGATCCCCCGGCCCAACATTCGCGAGCTTCCTGGATGTTCTTCAAAGTTCGGTTGGTTATTTCGTCCGTTTCGCAAGCTACCAACACTTGGTTGAAAACAACATCATTCAAAATTTCAAACCCATTCTTTTTCAGCTCTTTGGCGAACTGAACGGCGCGCTGATGCATCCCGGTGATCATCTCATCTATGCCTGATCTGCCCAAATATTTCAATGTAGCCCAAAGCTCGATGGCCCTAGCTCTGCGGGACATTTCCGGCGTATAAAACATGCCATCCCGGTCATCGCTGACTACGATGTAACTGCCGGTCATGTGCAGAGCTGATACTAAGGCATCCTCATCTTCGGATAGGATGATGCCGCTGTCGTAGGGCGTGTTTAGCGTTTTGTGTCCGTCGACAGACCACGAGCAGGCTTTTTCAATCCCCTTTGTGAGGTGGCTCAGGCTTTGGGCGGCCGCGGCCCACAACCCAAAGGCGCCATCGATATGCACCCAGGCTTTGGCACGATTGGCCTTCTCGCAGACTTCCTCGAAGGGGTCGAATGAGCCGCTGTTTACATTACCTGCCTGTAGAATGACTAGTGTGCGGTCATCCAACGCGGGGAGCTTATCCGGTTTGATCCTGCCCTGGTCATCGACATCAACCCACTCGATATTCTCTTTGCCAAATCCCAACAGGCCGATAGCCTTTAAAACCGTCGAATGGGCGTGTCTGCCTGTCACTACTCGAATATTCGGCGCACCAAAAAATCCTTTCTCGTTGATGTCCCAATCCATGCGTTTGAGCAGTCGATATCTTGCTGCCGCCAGTCCGCAGAACGTGGCCATCGATGTGCCGCTGACGAATCCGGCCACCGTGTTATCTGGCAGGTTGAAGATTTGTTTCAGCCACTTTTCGGCTACGGATTCAAGCTTCGATGTGATGGGTGACAGCACATGCATGGCCGCATTTTGATCCCAGTAGGTGGCGAGGGATTTGGCGGCCAAACCTGCAGGAACTGAACTGCCATCGACGAAACCAAAGTATCGGCCGCCTACCTGTGCGACGGTCGCTGGGGAGCCGTACTCATTGAGCTGATCAATGACATTATCTGCTTGCGAAGGTGATGGTGGCATATCTTCATCGAATATTTGTAGATTATTGA
>CAZLNX010000039.1:0-26373 GCA_964560795.1 uncultured Anaerolineales bacterium
GTGGGGGGAGGGGCAGGAAACTGCCCCTTCTACCCGGCAAGCGACCCGCCTTCGGCGGAGGGTACGCGGCGCGATTCGGGCAAAGTTTGAACATAATGAAATTATGGAGTCTTGCAACGTCGTCGGTCGCTTATAGCAATTGTTGTGCAGCTCTTAAGAAATGGCGAAAATGAAACAGACCAAGAACAATTTCCCAAACACAATGAGCTATGTGAAAAAAATTGTTAAAAAAATTATATATTGGTTTTGGATTTTATATGGATATGTAGGCAGAGTCCAATATATCGGTACAGAACAAAAAGTAACAGTTATCATTCCAAGCTACAGTGAAAAGCGAACGAAAAATCTGGAACCATTAATTCGAGTACTCTTAAAATGCAAGTTCGCGGAGAAAATTATTATTTCAAACCATAACCCGCAGATAGTTATTGAAGACAGAGTAAAAGTAAGAGATGGGCGTTTGAGATTAATCAACCAACCACTTAGGCGAGGCTGTGGTTACGGATGGGTGGTAGCCAATGAGAATAATCCTAGTTATCTAATTTCCATTGATGATGATATCTTGGTATTTCCATCACAGCTTGCAAAATTGTTTCTAGAACTTATAAAGAATCCAGAAATTCCACATGGTTTATCTGGAAGAGCGGGTTCAAAAAATTATCAACTAAAGGAGATGGAAGTTGATAATTTATATGAAATATACGCGGTCACGGGTGAACATTTGCGAAAGTATTTAGATTTCGTTGAAGCGATTACAGATTATGGCGAAGTATCATCTGATGATATTGAATTTTGGGGAGATGATATCCTCATTAGTCAATTAGGGAGAGGTAAATCAGTAATCCATAAAGCGGGATGGGTCTTATTGCGATGCCAAACGAAGGGGGATCCAGGTGTTGCGACACACAGAGAAGCCAAATTTGAACAAAAACGTACAGAAGTGCAAAAAACAATTGAAAGAATAAGGTCGAGCGATCCGTTCAAAATGAAAGCGCCGCACAACCCCGCTCGCAGGCGACCCGGCTTGCAGTCGGAGGGTAAGCGCCGAGAAAAGTCAAAGAAGCGGATTGGGCAGAGATGCTCGAAAAGCTCAGATGCCGGGTCAGGTATGTCAATTTAGTTCAATTGCTTTAGACAAAGGGTGTTCAGGGTTGAAGTCACCCCAGCAATTGAAGCCAACGACGGGTTGTAAAATATGACGATATGGATGAGGAGAACACAATCATAGGGCGTTTTTTATTGGAATTGATTATGAATATAAATAAATTTACTGGTTTTTTGATGATTGCTTTCTTGATAGGTTGTATTACTGTATTATTTGGGTACGATGTGAGTGCAGGCTCCTCGCTAACTACGGTTGCATCAGAATCTAGCCCGACTCCTCAACCAATCATGTTAGGGGGCAGCGACCTGAGGCCGATGGTCTATGTTCCAGGAGGTGTCTTTAAAATGGGTGCCTCAGATGATGACACAAATGCCGACCGAGACGAAAAGCCTCAGCATGAAGTGACTCTGGATGCCTTTTGGATAGATCAATATGAAGTCACCCATACTGAATACGCTGCTTGTGTTCAAGCATCGGTTTGTGATGCTCCTGGCGAGGAGGATTATAATGGTTTTTCGTATGCGTACGCCGCGGAGATTGATAATGCTCCGGTAGTGAATGTAAACTGGGATGATGCCAATGCATACTGTGAGTGGGTGGGGAAGCGTCTGCCTACTGAAGCTGAATGGGAGCATGCTGCACGTGGTGAAGACGACCGTATTTACCCCTGGGGGAATGATACGGATGCGATCGGAAAAGCCTGGTATTGCGCGAACTGTATTTATGATTACGCGAACCCTGATGTCTTGGATGATTTTTCTCGCCCTATGTCGGTCACACAATTTGAAGATGGTGCAAGTCCCTATGGTGTACATGGCATGGCCGGCAATGTGTGGGAATGGGTCTGGGATTGGTATGCAGATGATACTTACAGTCAACTTGATCGTGTAAATCCGGTTGGACCAGAAGATGGGACTTACCGCGTAGTGCGCGGAGGGAGCTGGACAAGCCCTATCGAAGATTTGCGTTCTACTTATCGTGCAGCTCGCGGACCGTTGACGGCATGGATAGATGTTGGTTTTCGCTGCGCGATGGATGATGATCCATCAAAACTTATTCAGGAAGAAGGGGTCAATAATGTGCCGACACCATCAGCCACGGCTGTTCCGGAGTTGTTTGCTTATACTCCCGCAGATGATGGTAGTGGTTACGCGATAAATATCTACAGTATTGGCCTTTCACCTGATGGCAATTCTCTGGCTATTGGTGCCAATAATGGCATGATTACTCTGTGGGATGTGCATAGAGAGAAAGTAATCTTGAAGCCCTGGGTACATTCAGGTATTGTCGAGGTGATAAGTTGGTCGCCAGATGGAAACCTGTTCGCCAGTAGCGGTGGCGACGATGACAATGGCTACAATGTGATTATCTGGAACGCTCAAGGATACCGTCAATTTTCCCTCGAGGGACACACCAAAACAATTACACACCTTGTATGGTCGCCAGATGGAAGTACACTGGCTAGTGGGGGATACGATGGCAATCTCTTCTTCTGGGATCCTGAGAATGGGGGTAGTTTGCCTATATTGGAAGAAGGACTTGATGTTGAAGATTTCCAATGGTCGCCAGACGGTTCTGTTTTTGCAGCATCGGTAGATAATGAGAGCAGCGTCGTATTATGGGATACCAACGACTGGGAGCGAATAACTGTTATCCCATCTGATTCAGAAAGGCCTGTCACTTTGGGATGGTCTCTTGATGGCACATTGCTGGCCTACCGTGTATATAATAATGATGATGATGATTACAATCTGTTCATTTGGGATGTAGAAGCTGAAAAACAACTCTTTGAAGTCTCAGGCGGGTATCTCTGGAAATGGGGGCAGGGTAATGCCTTAATTACCGTAAATGACAATGGAAAGGCACCTACTTTGTTTACAACAGATGGCGAAATTATTGAATTTGAAAGTGCGCCAGAGCGTATCCTGGAATTTGATTGGTCGCCAGATGGTCGAATTATTAACGCTGGAACTGGTAAGAAGATGGTGTTTTGGGATGCAAAGACTGGTGATGTGGTTGACAGCATAGATGCGCTCACTTTGAGGCACCGTGATTTTTCTCAGTGGGTAGCAAACGGTGATTTGTTGATTGTTAATTCTGATGGTGTTATATTTCTGACGTTTTATCAAGAACACTAAGTACCGTAACACACTTGGTTCTACAGTAACCCAACCCCGTTGCAAGCGACCCTGTTTCGCCTTTGACAAATGGATATGGAATTTCAAAACGAATCAAGAAATAATGAAGGTCACATTTTTATCAGTTACTCGCGAAAAGATCTTAAAAATGTTGACTGGATTTCGAGACAACTTGCAGCTGGTGGTTTCGAAGTTTGGATAGACCGGCGTGATATTCCAGGTGGGGTAGATTGGTCAGATACTATCGCAGCTGCAATCAATGACGCAGAAGCTTTCGTTTTGATGGTCTCGCCGAATTCAATTGCATCTAGTGAAGTATTTCGAGAGTTGGAGATTGCCCACGCCAATAATATTCAAATCATTCCGGTCATCTTACGCCCGGTTGAAGTATTGCCGGATTCGATTTCAGATATTATCAGTGAAACACAACACATTGTGTTTTGGCGACGACGTCAAGCTTGTGTGGTTGATTTAATAAACTCGTTGGGGGGATTACGCGGTGTTGCATCGATAATGCCAAGCAACAGCACAGTTGCAATTCGTGAAAACGCACGGCTTATTGCCGAGTTGTTGCGAATTGCCCAAGAGGTTACCTTTGAATCAGCGGCCTATGTATTCTTTGGCGGTGAAATACCGGGATATTACATTCAATTCAATCTCCTGAGAGATTCTTCAGAAATTTATGCAGAGGCAGTAGGGAATAAAAACCTGAGTCAAGAAGCTCAACTTAGTGATGAGAAAATTGCCAGGCTCAGAGAAATAGGCTGGCAAGAGCCAAACAAAAATAGTGCTGGGAATTATTGGAGAACTTGGCAGGCGTTTTCTAATCGAGATCGAGCGGCTGTTACGGCTATAGTCATGAACACATTTATGGATGTGTATGGACATCTTTGGGGGGAACATCTCCAAATTGAGCTTATTGATTTGCATTGAGTATGCCCAACCCCACCAGAGGCAATCCAACTTACGCCTGAAGGTAAGCGACGCGGTCTCTGAGATTGGTAGTGCTTAAAGATTGTAAGGATTCAAATGAAGTCCATCATATTTGTGGGGTGAGGGGGTTTACACACTTTGATGAGCGAGATGAGAACCGCAAGCGCAATATTTCTCATGCTACAATAATTTTACAATGTCTATTCAAATGATTTGGAAATTATTGCTATTTGGTCTGCTGGGATATATAACTTTGTGCGCCATTGTTTTTATATTTCAGCGGAAATTGCTCTATCTGCCTTATCAATATCAATTGTCTGAGCAGAGTGCAATTGCTGAAGGTTTAGTATATTGGCCTTCGTATGAAGCTTTTCAAGGGTTTATCAGTGAAACGGAACCGCATGACGTAAAGGGAACGGTCATCGTATTTCATGGTAATGCGGGCGCGGCCTATCATCGCAGCTTCTATGCCAAAGCGCTCGTACCGCATAATATGCGCGTAATTCTGGCTGAATATCCAGGCTATGGAGGTCGAACCGGGCAGCCCAGCGAGGAAATAATAGTAAAAGATGCACTTGAAACACTAAGGCTTGCTTATCAGGAATTCGGGGAGCCTCTGTACCTATGGGGTGAGTCTTTGGGAAGCGGGGTTGTTTGCAGCGCTGCTAATCGCACTGATATACCCCTTGATGGGTTGGTTCTGTTTTTGGCCTGGGATTCACTACCAAATGTGGCGCAAACTCATTATTGGTTTCTTCCAGCTCGTTGGTTAGTACTGGACAAATATAATAGTATTGCAAACCTTCAAGGATTTGATGAAAATGTTGCTGTCATCCTGACTGAAAACGATGAGGTGGTTCCGGTGCAGCACGGCAAAAAGCTGTATGAGTCAATAACCGCAACCAAGAAGCTGTGGTTGTTTGAAAATGTTAGACATAATGAGGTGCCGGTAGCTGCAGAATTACATTGGTGGCAAGAAGTGATCGCGTTTATTTCGCAGTAGACCGTCAATAAGTGTCTATCCTCGCGTGCAAGCAAACCGCCTTGGGCTGTGGGTTAGCAGCACAATCAACTTGGAAAAAGATGAATATGATGATGGCCGATACATTTGGTGAGAAAAGAATAACGCGTACTGATCTCATTTATGGGGGAAGCCTGGCGGTTGTATCACTGATATTGGGCGTCAATATACTGATGCAATCGCTCATAGTGGTTTATTTAACAATTGTGCTGACGCTGGGTGCTCTTTTTATTGCATCTGAATATTTTCAAGAAGATAGAATAGCATTTCGTGCTTTGTGGGTTCTGGGTGCACTATCTTTGATCCTTTATCCCGTAATTGACTACATCTTTGAAAGAAAGTTGGCGTTGGTTGCGTATCTCACGGATGATTTAAAGGTTTTATCAACACCACTCTATGTGCCCCTATATTGGCTATTGGGAATTCAGCTATTTGGATATTTCTACCATCGGGTGAATGGCTTGATCAAAAAGAAATGGATAGCGGCAATTGCGACCGGTTTATTCAGTGCTGTGAGCGCAACTTTTGTGGAAACGCTATTCAATGCCATGGGTTATTACCAAAATACTATCAGTCAATACATGATTGGTGCAATTCCCGTTTACGTGCCGCTTGGGTACCTGGTCGCATTTTCGTTTCTGCCAATTTATTTGCGCTACAAATACGTTTGCGGTTTTCTGCTATATGGCTTTGTCGGAATATGCTGGTATTTGTTTTCTCTTGTGTTGGCGTAGTACCATTGAGAAATCCCGATTACTGATAGGACAAATCGGGGGGACGATAGTAGAAACCATTGATATCTGCGGAACCACCGATTTCTTGGACCAGGGGCTTAGGAAAAAATCCGCCTCGGGGCTGATGCAGTCAAAAACATTTTCCATTATCCTTGGGCTATCTACTAATATGAACCCTTGAGGAGAACAACGAAAATGAAAAAAATGACCATTTCCCTATTTGTATTACTGATAGCTGGATTTCTCGTGGGCTTTGATGACTTCAGATCAGCATTTGATGCAATCAACTCAAAATCTGAATCTGAAAATGTGAACGAGCCCAACATCGATAAGCAAGTCTCAAATCAAGTATCCAGCACCGGGATCCGCGTTCCCGCTGAATGGGAAACTCACGCTGCCACATGGATGCAGTGGCCCAATCGATGGGAGGCGAATATGCGACCCGCCTTTGCTGAAGTGATCAATATCATTCAGGCCTACGAGCCAGTTCACCTTTTGACCAGCAGCCAAGCCGAGAAGGCTGAAGCTGAGAAATTCCTTTCCGATCGTGGGGTGCCCGATACGAATATTACGTGGCATATTGTTCCTGTGGATAATGCCTGGATGCGAGATAATGGCCCGATATATGTAACTGACGGCACCGATATTTGGATTCAAAATTGGAAGTTTGATGCATGGGGCGGAAATTTCGGTGGGGATGTCCCCTATGCAAATGACAATCGCATCCCAACCTATGTAGGCGAACACTTGGGTTTGGTTGTTGAGAACCACCAAGATTACGTATTGGAGAAGGGAAACCTGGAATTCAACGGTGCGGGTATCTTGGTACTCGGCTGGGACTGTCAAGATGACCGAAATCCTGGAATGACCCAGGCAGAGCATGAAGCGATTCTCAAAGAAGCTTTTGGTGTTACTCAGATTCTTTGGGCTTATGGTCACTGGAAGGGAGAGGGAACCACTGGTCACATAGACGCCACTGCGCGCTTTGTGAATGCGGAGACTCTTGTCGTTGCAGATTACAAAGCCCCAATCGATTTTGATGGCCTTGCTGAAGACGCTGAAAAAATTGGTTTGAACGTGATTCGTTATGATGGTGACATGAACTGGCTTGTGGGCAATGGGTTTGTTGTGGCCATGGGCGAGGGGAATGCATATGACAAAGAATTCGAGTCCCAACTCGAATCATTTTTCCCCGGACGTGATGCATATTTGATCGACGGTACTACAATCGCCAACGCCGGCGGTGGTATCCACTGTATAACCAATGATCAACCAGCGCTGACTGAATAATCAGTGTATTTGCCAGAAGGAAACACGAAAATGACCGCAATCAGCATTTCTCCAATTTCGAGTAAAGAGCGCATTCAGGTTATCGATATCCTGAGGGGGATTGCGCTCCTTGGCATCCTTTTTGTCAATGTCCATGAGATTTCGAATTCCTGGTATGTCACCGAGGTGACTGGCAGCGCAATCGATCGTTTTGCACAATATATTACGGATACCTTCTTCTTGAACAAGTTTTATACATTATTTTCGTTTTTATTCGGATTGGGAATGGCCATTCAAATGATCCGAGCAGAACAAAAGGGCGTATCCTTTATCCGTCTGTACTCTAAACGCTTGTTTTGGCTTCTGGTTTTTGGGCTCGTTCATGCCATCTTTATTTGGGATGGCGATATTCTCGCGACGTATGCCCTGATAGGAATATTCCTATTATTGCTGCGAAACCTGAATCCAAAAATGCTAATCATCTTGGCGGTAATTCTGGTAGTGGCTCAAACTGGAGTTAATGTCGCAAATATGGATATTGGTGATGATGTCTGGGGTACATCAGAATACCAAGGTTACAAAGTGGAACAAAATGAAGAGATTAATTTCTTTAGAAATGCTACATATGCCGAAATTACGCAAAATCGCCTTGAGAACACATTGGATGTTGAAGATCCCTGGCTTAATCTACTGGCGCCCTTTTATGTCCTCTTCGAAGGATTAGATATCTTGGGAGCATTTCTGTTTGGTTTAGCAGTTGGAAAACTAGGATGGTTTACTGAGATTGAAAGCAAATTGCCCCTTTGGAAGAAATTATTCTATTGGGCATTCCCGATCGGACTCGCCATTAACATGGTGGGTGGTTACCTTACCTACCTTGGATTAGTGAATATTTATGATGCCGGGCTCTATGAAATTGGGATGGTGCTTTTGCAATTTGGGGCGCCGGCTTTGGTGCTGGGATATATTTCCGGGGTTGTGTTATTAAGCAGGAAAACAAGGTCAGTAGGAATATTTGCCTCAGCCGGCAAAATGGCCTTATCAGTTTACTTAACTCAATCCATCATCCTTACACTGATTTTCTACAGCTATGGACTGGGATTGTTTAACACAATTGGTATTGCTGCAGCCCAATTGCTTGCTTTGACGATATTTGCATTACAGGTGTTGATAAGTATTCTTTGGATGCGCAATTTCCGTTTCGGTCCATTTGAGTGGTTGTGGCGGTCTCTCACATATCGAAAAATGCAACTCATGAAACTCTAAACATATCTCTCGTTATCGCTTTTGAAAGATTCATGATGGTAGGGGGGAAGTCAATTTCATCGCATGTACAGTAATTTGGAACCAGGCAGCGCGCACCCGTGACGCGCTGCCTTAGGAATATTGGTTATAATGAACTAGGCCTAATGGTGTCAGGTAAAGTTGGCAGGCGTCTATCACCATGGTAGCTGCCCACTCAAACAGCCAATTTCCAGAGGTGATACGATGACCATTATTTCAAATCGCTTTACGATTGTTTTGTATTGCGCTTTATTCAATATGTTATTTGAATATTCCGGGCGCGGGCTTAATGGACTGATCCAAAATCCAATATATTTTGTTTTCATATTTGGCATTTATTTTTCGTTTTTTGCCATACTTGAAGACTTGATAGTCAGGTACAAACTTACCAATTTACAGGTTTTTTTGGTTGCATCATCTTGGGGGATTTTATTTGAAGCATTTGTAACGGGCAATCTTTATAATCCCAATACAGCCTTGGGTATTATCCTGGCTGGTATAAATATTCCCAGCTTACTCATTGTTTGTGGGTTTGCATGGGGGATTGTGCAAAGCAATCTAACGTTATATTTTGCTAATCGTTTGCAACCCCGCGATTGGGATCACCCTAAAATGGGCGCCCTGGGTTGGGTCGTTTGTGTTTTGTATCTGATTGGAATTATTGTCGTCTGGCAAAACCCTGCCACATCGCGGGTTCAACCAGCAGGATACTTGCTTCTCTTATTCATCGGGGTTGTCCTGGTAGCGATCTTGGTTTACAGTATGAAAAACCTACGAGACAAAATACCGCAATTTTCATCAATCCCTCTGATAGATTTTCTAGCATTTGGTTCGGTTGTGATATTTATTATCTTGGGAACATTTTTTGTGGACTGGGAGAAAGAGCTTACTTTCCACTCGCTGAATCGCACTGCATTAGTACTGGAAGTAATATGGACGATCATAGCTAGCTTCGCGTTCATCGTCTATCGAATCGCGAGTCGCAAGGAGATTTCAATATAGTCAAGTTGATCGGCGCGAAATATTTTCAATTAGTCTGCTGAATGATGGTATTTTTATGAGCTCAGTAAATACATTCATTGAAACCGGAAAAAAGAAGGCGTTTGGCGGTGCTGCTGAATGGCCCGGTTGGTGCCGAAGTGCTAGAGACGAGGAAATGGCGCTTCAAGTGTTACGTGAATACGGGGAAGGCGAAAATGGCAAGTAGGCGTAGTATGTTATCAATTGTAGTGTTGCTGTTAGCCTGTAGTTGTATTGCTACTCCGTCATCCAAAGAATTAGAAACATCAAAAATTGTATCAACACCAACGAAATCCCTTGCTCCATTTAATGCCGCCACATTAATAGTGCCAACAACAACACAGGAGGAACCTACTCTGACACCCACTCTGACAATCGTGCCGACAGCAACAATTATTCCGCCGCCTGTTATCAACGACAAGATTCAGGGCTATTGGGCATCCCGACCAGGAAATATTATCTCCTCACTTAGAAACGATGCAGAACGTATGAAAGATGATGGCATTAATACAATTACATTTTCTCCTCATCTCAGCCACAACCAAGAAGGGAGGGTAACAGAATTTCCGAACGCAGAAGCTGATACGAAGAAGGCAATCAATCTAGCACATGGGGCGGGGTTTCGGGTAATCCTCGAACCATCACCGATGAACCCTGAAGTAAGGCCCATGGTCACGAACGTAGAATTATTCCAAGATGATATGCGGGAGATCGTTCTCAAATACGCAATGATAGCAGAAGAGTATCAAGTCGAATTTTTTAGTCCAATTGTTGAGCCCGCACATCATATGGGTGTAGAAGAGGCAGATAAATGGATGCAGGAAATTCTCCCTGAGATTAGAGAAGTGTATAGTGGAGAAGTGATGTGGAAGAAGCAAGACAGGCATTTAACGAATTTCAAGCAGTGGGATCAAGATAATATCTTGAAAGTTGGTTTCATGCTGACTGGAAACGGCTTTGAAATTGGCCTAAAAACCACATCGGACCACAAGACTTCGCTCAGGTTTCAGACTAATATGATTCTTCTCGAAGAGTATTCTGGTGGGGAACAAAAGCTTCGGCGGGAGATGCCGATATACCTTGATAAATCTAGCTGGCATATTTTGCAAATAAAGATCAAGGGTGAGCAAATCGATGTATTCCTCGATGATGAATTGGTTGTCGAGCATGTGGATGAAAGTGGGCCTTATGGGGGGTATACAATTCGATCGGATGGTGTCAGGATAAACCAATTTGAGATCACTGACCTTGCTGCTTCACCGTTACTAACCGAAGAGTTCAGTTCTTTGAACAACTGGAATGCTATGTCTGGGTGGAAAGTAGAAAATGGGGAAATGGTAGGCACAGACAACGTCGAATCTTGGTTGGTCCATGATATTGATTTCAGTGGTTACGACTATATTGCTATTGATACATTTAAGCTGGGGGCAAAGCAAAGCATTGAAGAATATATTGAATACTTGGATTTTGTAATTAGAAAGACTAACCAACAAGCCCAAGCTGATGGCGTTCCGCATGTTATCATTGGAGAATTTGGCGGCACGACTCTCGCCGAAATTGGCTGGTACGACCCAGATCCCATGGCTAAGGTTGCCATGACTGCTGAAGAACTTGCTCAAGTTACCAGGATGGTGTTAGAGTTAGCAGAAGAAACTACAGAAGGGTACATCTATAATGGTTGGGTAATTCCTGGGCAGGGCATCAAAGTTATTCCTGAAGTTGAACAGGTTATCAAGGAGTGGTACACAACACGCTAGATTCAGAACTCTGCAATACCTTGTAAGCGTACCCATGTAAGGCACGATCAAAGATGAAATCTTCAAATCGAAATGCTTGGACAATGTTCTGGGAAGAAAGAGGCAGAAGTTATCCTGATGATGATCCGATATCGATTGATGGCTGGGATTATGGCATCAGCCTGATGGGAGAAGATGAGGCCGATCAGCTTCGGGAACAGGTCAGCCACGAACTACGGCTATCAACCCAAAGTAAGTTTCTAGAAGTAGGTTGCGGCGCGGGCATGTTTTTGCTTCCTTTGTCAGAAAAAGTAAAACTTGTCACAGGATGTGATCTAGCAAAATCCATGCTCAAACGAGCACGTCAATTCGATAATCAATTAATGGTTCAAGTCACCGAGGCCAGCAATTTGCCTTATTCATCCAATGCGTTTGACACCATTCTGGTGTACTCAGTTTTTCACTATTTTCCTTCAAATGACTATGCCATTCAAACCTTGAACGAATTGCTTCGGGTATGTAGTAGGCAAGGAAGAATATGGATTGGGGATGTCCCCGATAAGGCGAAGCAGCAACAGGCGCTTCGTCATAGAGAGCAATTGATGAAAGAAAATGTACCAAGGTGGCCTTGGCCCAAAGTTGGTCCGCTGGAACAACGCTTCTACGAAAAGGCGTTTTTTGCTGATTTCTGTGAGAGAGTTCCTTGTCGTTATCGAATTGAGCACCAGAGTGTGGAAGGCTATGCACAGGGGAAGTATCGATACAATGTGTTTATTCAAAAGCTGTAGCTGAAGTTCATTTAATCACTGAAAGATTGGAGTTTCAAAAATATGGAAATATTACAATCTGTTGAAACGGCAGAAGACATAAAACCGCAGTATAGAAATACGCCTATTAGCCTTTTATTGGAGTATCACAACTTAAATCGTCCTTTAGACCCGTACACAAAGGCCGACCTATTGATTGGCATGTGCATGGATAATCGAAAGCGCCTGCGCCTTCCAGACAATTTTGCTTACATCATTCGAACGGGAGGAGCAAATTTGCGCTATAGCGAATTCAAAGTGTCCTATGCTATTGCTGTGGGGGGCGTCAAAGCCATTGCACTGATTGGGCATAGCCAGTGTGGAATGGTAAATCTGATATCCAGGCGGGATCAATTTGTTCAGGGCTTAGTAGAAAACGCTGGCTGGGAAAAGGGCAGGGGAGAAGAGCACTTCAGGCATTTTGCGCCTATGTTTGAAATCGGCAACGAGATTGATTTTGTTTTAAGTGAAACAAAACGTTTGCGTTTACGATTTCCGAAAATTCTTGTTGCTCCGCTTTTGTATCGGGTGGAAGACAATCTTCTATACTTTCTCCGTGAGAGTTGATGTAGATCTGCTATCCTCTGAAATTGATGATAGGGATTGCCGGATTTGACGGGCCTGACTGTACTCGCCCTGGGGTGGTTGTTTGTGACCATAGTGGATTATTGCTCCCAAACAGCGGTGCATTGAAAAAGGGGTAGTGGTTGCGAAGTAAGTGACCGTGTCATGCTGAGGCCGTAGGCCGAAGCATCTAGCGAAGCGAAAGGATTTCGGCTAAGAGAGAATAGCGCTTCGCTAGACCCTTCGACATTTTGCCTGTTGTATATTTACCAATGTTGTAACCCATTTGGAAACTCCTCATGAAAAGAGAAAAAATGTCCCACATTCTAAAATGCCATGAAATTGCCAAAACTGACTTTGCGCGCGGCGAGAATTGCTATCTTTATGACAGCCAGGGTCAGCGATTCGTTGACTTCGAATCTGGGATTTGGAGCACCGCGCTAGGGCATAATCATCCACGCATCAATCAGGTGATTGAATCCCAGATTGGGCAAGTTATGCATCTGGGGACGCGTTATCCCAGCGAGATTGCCGAAAAGGCTGCCAGCGAAGTTTTAGATATCCTGGGGATTGAGAGGGGGAAATGCACCTTTCTCAGTTCGGGGAGTGAAGCTGTGGAGTTTACGGTGCGATCCGCCAGGATGGTCTCAAACAAAACTCGCTTGCTTACTTTCACAAGCTCTTATCTGGCTGCATATGGTTCGGCAGGAAGGAAGCAGGAAGATGAGTGGCTGTTGGTAGATTGGAGCGCCTGGGAACAAGAGGGCACAGACGAATTTCTAAATCAGATTGCTTTTGAAGAGATTGGCGCCTTTGTTTTCGAGCCGGGTGGCAGTGGTTCAGGTTTTGTGAAATTCCCTCCCAAGAAACTGGTTGAGGAGATCGCGCAGCGAGTTAAAGCAGCCGGTGGTTTAGTAGTCGTCAACGAAGTGACTACGGGAATGGGGCGCACAGGTACATGGTTTGGCTTCCAGCACTATGATCTCCAACCCGATATGGTCGCACTGGGAAAGGGCTTGGGAAATGGTTATCCCATTAGCGCGGTGGCCATGGCAACTTCTTGTTCCGACCCAATAGAGAATAATGGATTCGTATATGCCCAATCTCATCAAAACGACCCCCTGGGTTGTTCCGTTGCCAGAGAAGTTATCGCCATTATGCGAGAAGAAAACTGGGTCGCAACCGGCGCTGCCAGGGGAGCGTATTTTCTCGAAGGCTTGAAGCAACTTCAAGGGAAATATGAAGTCATCAAAGACGTTCGGGGCCGGGGGATGCTGCTGGCATTAGAGTTTCATCCACACGAAACTATAGATGCGACTTGGGCTTATCAAAAGCTTCTTGAGAATGGATTTTTGGTAGGCTTTTATGCTGCGGGGAATATCCTGCGGTTCGACCCGGCGCTGACCATTGATAGGGATGACATTGACCGATTGTTAGATGGCATGGATTCGATATTCACTTGATCTTTTTATGGAACCCTTTTGATATAATCACAATCGCCTGGTTGTTGTGTGCGATCCAGCGAAGAGCAACAGGCGAATATCTGAAAAAATGTCATTATGAAATCCCTTGAATGTACAAATTGCGGCGCGCCATTAAAGAAGAATTGCAAGCAATGTGTTTATTGCGGTACATCTTTCGAAAACGTCGACGGTTCAGAACGTAGCGTGTATCGACGGGTAAGGGCGCTGTCGATATTCCATCTGCCTATGGGCGTGGGGGAATTTGGATTATCGGGTAATCTTTTTGTTACCGCGGGTGTGGTCATTGCCTTCATTCTTTATGCACTTGGGTGGTGGTTTGAAGACACAACCTATTGGCTTAATGCAACTGCTATGACCATCTGGGTTGGGATCATGCCTTTGTGGTTGTTTGGTGTAGCGCTATTATGGAAGGCGACTGGCAGAGCAGTGCTTATCGGCCTGGCATGGGCATGTTTAGTTTTTGCCATTCACATCCTCGTGATATGGGTAATTCGAGGTAATTTGTGGGATGACCATGTCGGGATAGCAGGATTGATAGCGGGCGCTTCATTGATAAGCTGGATGATTGGAAGATTGGTTCACAGCATAATACGATTGAAGAATGCAAGGACAAACAAGGAGAATGTATGAATTTTGCAGGAAAGCGTGTCTTAATAACTGGTGGTTCGCGGGGAATTGGGAAGTCCTGTTCCCGGGCATTTGCAGAACGGGGTGCCCAGGTAGCAATCAACTATCGCGATAACGTAGCTGCAGCGCAAGGAACCCTGGCAGAATTGCCAGGCGAGGGACATGTCATCATTCAAGCTGATGTTTCCGAACCAGACGCCGTCAAGGCGCTGATCGATGATGCCACGCAGAAAATGGGTGGCCTGGATATTGTTGTCAACAATGCCGGCATATCCCAGCGACATCCCATTGACAGAGTCGACTACGATGAATGGCAAGCGGCTTTTCAACGCATCTTAGATATCAACCTCGTCGGACCAGCCAATGTCATGTATTGTGCTGTCCAATATATGAAAGAGCATGGCGGTGGGCATATTGTCAATGTGTCTTCTCGGGGCGCGTTCCGCGGTGAACCTGAGCAGCCTGCTTATGGTGCCAGCAAGGCTGGCCTCAACGCCATGAGCCAATCGTTAGCCCAGAAACTTATTCCGCACAATATCTTTGTTGGGGTGGTCGCACCGGGATTTGTCGAGACGGAAATGGCCGCCCGTACACTCGACGGGCCAGAGGGTGAGGGTATTCGCAATCAGAGTCCCTTCGGGCGCGTGGCAACGCCTGAAGAAGTGGCCTATGCCGTTCTCTTCCTGGCGGCTGAGGAAGCGAAATTCTCAACCGGCGCCATCATCGACGTCAATGGGGCCAGTTATTTGCGGACATAGCAAGGAAACCATGAATCTTAAAGAACAATATACTGTGCTGTTTGATTATCATTGGCATACCACCAAACAATTGCTGGATTTGGCAGCCAAGCTGGATGAGAACGACTTTCACTTCAAGCCCGAGGATGATTCGGGATCGATCCACGAAAAGTTGTTGCACATCTTGCGCGCCGATAACGCCTGGCGCCAAAGCCTGATTGCCGGTTCACAGCAAAAGCCATTGTCACGCAAGGCTTTCGCTGACATTGATTCATTGCGGGCTGGCTTCGAAAACGAGGCATCCGCATGGCGAGAAATGTTCGATTCCTGGACTGAAGCCGAATTGGAGGAAAGTGTCAATCTAACTCGTTCTGATGGCACCGAGTACAGCTTTGTGCTCTGGCGTGTCCTGCAGCATCTTGTTCTCCACGGCATGCAGCATCACGCAGAGATTGCCCAAATGCTCACAAATCTTGGCCAATCGCCGGGTAATTTGGATTTCATTTTCTTTAGTGAATGAAGGATTGGAGACAGTACAACCGTTGAGATTTGCTGCCACCCCAAAGGGGAGTTTCGAGTTTCCCGTTTGGGGTGATCTATTATCCCTGAGGAGGGTTCTATGCCCCAACAGCGTTCAAATATCCTGCTGATCTTGAGCGACAATCATCCCACAGATCTGCTTGGCTCATACGGCAACGATGAAATCTACACCCCAAACCTGGATCGTCTTGCTGAGCAGGGGATGAAGTTCAATAATGCCTATTGTGTCAACGCCATGTGCTCACCGTGCCGGGCGACGTTGTTCACAGGATTGATGCCTTCGCAGCACGGTGTCCACACCTGGCTGGATGACCGTGTCATGGACCGCTGGCCTGAGAATTGGAACAGCATTGCAGAGTTCGAAACGCTGCCGGAGATTCTGAAGCAAAATGGCTATAAAACAGCCCTGATTGGAAAGTACCATCTGGGGGTGCCAGACCAACCCCAAAATGGATTTGACCATTGGGTGACCTTCCCCATCGGGCACACAACAAGTTTTTGGAATAACACCATCATTGATAATGGGGAGCAGTACACCTATCCGGGGCATATCGTCGATTGTTTTACAGAGAAAGCTGTTGACTATATTCAGGATCACGATCCCGAATCTGAGCGCCCATTCTTTCTGTACTTACCTTACAACGCGCCCTATGGGCATTGGCCGTCGATTTATGGACAGGCCAAGAACCGCTTTGCCAGCATGTATGATGATGTCGAAATGCACTCTGTGCCCCGGGAGGGGTTGAGCAAAGCGGCTGTTTTACGCTCGTTTATGCGCCATCATGAGAGTGGTGAAGCCATCGATTATACAGCCCATTTGCGTATTCCAAACGACCTGACAACTCTTCGCAATTACTTCTCTCAAATGTCCATGGTCGATGATGGGGTAGGACGAGTGTTGGAAGCTTTGCAGCAGGCTGGTTTAGACGAAGACACCCTGGTGGTTTACAGTTGCGACCACGGTTTTTCTTTAGGCCATAACGGATCCTGGGGACATGGTCAGGCTACCTTCCCAGCGAACGCGCACCGCCCGGCCTATCATATCCCGCTCATCGTCCGACACCCCCAACAGATTCCGGCGCAGCAAGAGTCAGATATGATGGTCAGTCAGATTGATTTGTTCAGCACGATACTGGACTATGTTGATCTTGGTGATGCAACGGGTAATGCCAACTCGCCATCAAAAAGCATCACGCCGCTGTTACGAGGAGAGCCCTTAGTTCGAAGAGAGGGTGAGAATGCTATCTTCATCGAGCAGGAGGAGGTGCGGGCGATCAGAACGCAGCAATGGCTTTTTGTGACGCATTTTGGTGGGCATGATCAGCATCCCTTTGAAGATGAGTTGTACAACCTGGTGGATGACCCCGCTGAGAAGATCAACCTGGTAGGGGAGGCGGATTATGCTGATGTGGTTAAGTCTTTGCGTTCACGCCTCGATGATTATTTTGCTAATTACTCTTCTCCCCAATACAATCTCTGGGAGGGCGGCTCGCTGAAATCCAACTCGGATAAACCCTGGTTCTGGAGTGATGTTTGGGGGGAAGACTGGGAGCCGGTTTTCGAGTGAAGAATGGAAATAAAAATGCTCTACAGAATTTTAGATGAGAAAGCAGCAATAAAATACATGATTGATGAATTAGGATATTTTGATAATTCAGCTGAACTAACGTGTGAAGAAATAGGTGATGGAAATTTGAATCATGTATTTAGGATCGTCGACAACAAAACAGAATCAGCTTTTATATTAAAACAAGCTTTACCTTATGCAAGAACGTCCAAAGAAATGAAATTGGATGCGAACAGATGTCAAATCGAAGCTATGACTTTGGTTGAGCAAAGCAAATATTCACCAGAGATGGTGCCGAAAGTATTTAATTATGATGAAAAATTATTTGCCATGGTAATGGAAGACCTGTCAGGGCACATGATTTTGCGAACAGCGATGATGCAACAGAAAAAATACCCAAAATTGGCAAAAGATGCAGCTGAATTTTTTGCTAATACTTTGATTAGAACTAGTGATATTGTGTTGGAGAGTAAACAAAAGAAGGATGAAGTTGTCAGATTTATTAATAAAGATCTATGCGACCTGACTGAAAAATTAGTGCTAACGAGTCCAACATATAACGACCCAAGAAAAAGAGTGGAAGAGCATTTGGTGGATTTTGAACGAGACGAAATATTAAATGATGAAGATGTGATCGTTGCGTTTGCGAAGTTGAAGCATCATTTTATGACCAGCGCTCAAGCATTGCTTCATGGCGATGCACATATTGGCAGCATTTTTGTCTCAGAAATAAGCACAAAATTTTTTGACACAGAATTTGGGTTTTATGGTCCAATGGGGTTTGATGTAGGATTGTTTTTGGGCAATTTGTTGATGAATTCAGTCTACCAAAAAGTTTCAGGATTTGAAGAGTACTATGAGTGGGTAATTAATGTCGTAGAGGAATTTGTTGATGAGTTTATTGTGCAATTCTATAATGTGTGGGATACATATGCAGTAGAGCATTATTCCAAAAAATCTGATGAGTTTAAAAAATACTATCTTTCTAAAGTTTTAGAAGATACAGCAGGTTATTGTGCTTGTGAAATGATTCGAAGGACAACCGGATCTTCCCATGTAGCGGAAATGGATGAATACAGTGATAAAGACAAACATGAAAAAGCACAAAAACAGAATATACTACTAGCAAAAGAGATATTATTAAACCAAGCCAAGTATGCTACGGGTTTAGATTATAAAGAATTACTCGAGAGAGTATTAAGAACCTATCCGAATAAGTTTATATAAGCTGGTTGAGGTACTCGCCTGTACTCGATCGGAGATCGTGCCGAAGTGAAATCAACGCTGGGCTTCGAGAACATTTCGACTTGCTCAATGCACCGCCTCAGCCCTCTAACGGATTTTTCGGATAGATGCTAATGCAAACTGCGCATAGCCATTATATTGTAGTGAAGTAACCCTAAACAGCTGATAAATCGATTGTGAAATATGAGGTGACACAATGAACGGAAAAAAATTTCTCGAGAACCCCATGATCCTTGTGGGAGGTTTGTTTGTGTTCGGGGGGTTGCTTATGGCTATACTAGTTATGATTATCCTGGCAGTTTATCTCGCCGACACGAAAGTAATGCCTATAGTGACCATATTGCTGGTTTCCATGGGAGGAATCCTCGGTGGGTTAGGATTCGAGATTAAGGACGATCAGTTTAATTTTCCCAATCGAGATCGGCGCACGAAAAATACATTTTCTCCCGGCTGTTTGGGAAGTGTGCTTTATGGATTGATTGGGGGGTTTGTGATTTTCTTATTGATCCCAGGGAATTTTGATTTATCCGCTGGTCCTTTTGAGGTTGTGAAACTTTTTGCCTTAGCTGTCATTGGTGGGTATGGAGGTAGAGTGCTTATTGAGAAAGCACTAGATAAGCAAATGGCGGATATGCAGAAACAATTCCAGGAAATTCAAGATCAACCATCGTTTGATGCCAAGGCAATGGATGCCGTTGAACAGCAATTGGATGGCGACCCCGACACGAATGTGACCGAAGACGAACTCAAAGAGAGCATCAACAAAGCGTCTGCATCGGTGTTGGTCTGGGCGTTTGATAAGGCACGTAATTTTAGGCGAAGAAATCTTCGAGCTAATAATAGAGATGAGATAGCGCTGGTTGTGCCTATCTTTGAAGCGCTGATTGCTGTAGATCAAGAGGATAATGAGCAGGAAAAATACCATCGCAATTTTGCGCAATTGGGATACGCGCTTAAAGATCAGCAGTCGCCAGATAATGCACGTGCAATCGAAGTATTCACTAAGGCCATTGAGGTCAGAGATAGAGGGGCGGATAAAGGCTCATACCTTCTTTATGAATTTAACCGTGCAATTTGTAAAATTCGAGAAAACAAAGATTTCGAAAGTATCAAGGCTGATTTGAATGTCGCAATGCTAAGCCCAAAAACTGCAAGCTTTGCGCGTGGCTTGGATAGTAAGATTGATAGCGATCTGGTGGCCTGGTATGAGAGCAATAAGAAAGATCTCAAATCCTGGTTTGATGATAACTATGTGAGTCTGACCAAGATTCGAGCAAATCTAAAGAAACAAGCAGAACAAAATGATGGTTAGCGGTCAATTTCGGCTAGGTGTATCCCTGCGTGATGTGGTCGAAGCTGACCTGTTGGTTTTCTTCTTAAACCAACTCGATCCTGACGCGAATCATATGGCTGGCTTCACGGCCAAAGATCCATCAGATCGGGATGCATTTGATGAGCATTGGTCTAAGGTCTTGGCGGATGAGAGCATTGCCATCAAAACAATTTTGTTTGATGGAGAAGTTGCCGGCAGTATTCTCTCCCATAACTGGTTTGGTGACCCCGAGGTCAGCTACTGGATAGGGAAAGAGTATTGGGGTAGGGGCGTGGCGACCCAGGCGTTGAAATTATTTTTGGATGATTATGGCGTGCGTCCACTCTATGCTCGCGTGGTTTTTGACAACTATGCATCTAAACGTGTATTAGAGAAATGCAGCTTTGTCGCACATGGCGTGGATCAGGGTTTTGCCAATGCTCGTGGGAAGGAAGTCGAGGAGTTTATTTTCAAGCTAGGCTAAACTAATGAAGCGAAATCTAATTACATTGCATGATTTTTCACCCTCAGCCATCGAAGAAATCTTCGAACTGGCAGATAATGCGGACACCTTAGCATTTCCTGCGAAATCAAAATTAACCGCTTGTTATTCTTTTGAAGGTAATAGCCTGCGCACGCGGGCGACATTCGTCAAAGCGCTTTTCGATTTGGGAATCTCTCCTATTGAATTTCCTAACTTGCTTAAAACCAGTGAGGCTGTTGAGCATCTGGCTGGCTACCTGGATTATTGGTTTGATATCTATGTCATCCGGGACCGAAATCATGAACGCTTGGCTCAGTTTGCTGAGGCCAGCGATAAACCGGTCATCAATGCCTTGAGTTCAGATGCCCACCCCTGTGAGGTCTTGGCTGATGTTTATGCAGTCAAGAAAGAGAAGGCCAATTTCCAAGATCTGAAGTATTGCATATTGGGCCCATCCACCAATGTGCTAAATTCATGGATCAGGCTTTGTCAAATCTTAGGCTTGAATTATGTGCATGTGGTCCCCGATGGGTTTACAGTCATGGAGGGGGCAATTCGGGCCAGCGACAAAGCTGAGGGGCTGAAAGATGCAGATGTCGTTTTAACCGATGCATGGCCCAACACGTTTGATGATAAATCCTTTCAACTAACCCTTCGGGATTTGGAAGATTCAAGTCCTGACGCATGGGTGATCCCTTGCCCGCCGTTCAACGTGGAGAATGAAATCCACCAGGAAGTTATCGATTCCAGGTATTTTGCCGGATATGCACAGAAGCGCTATCTCTATGATGTTCAAAAGGCGTTGATTTATTTTTTGCTAAATATCTAAATTTGAAGTTCAACTTCTCCAAGAAGTTGAACTTCTGCACAAAACCATGGATCATAACAAGATCATCCGCAAGGAATTTTCAAAGCAGGCTGCCCATTTTGATGGGCGTGGTCTGACTTTATCCAGCCACGAAATCCTCGATTGGATTGTGGCTGGGCTTCCGCTGGATAAGGATGCTAAAGTCCTGGATGTTGCTGCGGGGACAGGGCATCTCAGCCGGACTATGGCGCTCCATGTCAGGGAAGTCGTCGCAATCGATATCACCCCTGAAATGTTGGATGTCGCTAGAGCAGAAACCGCCAAGGCTGGTCTTACTAACATCACCATCGAAGAGGGCGATGCCGCCCAGTTACCCTATGCTGATAATGAGTTTGATTTAGTGGCATCGCGACTTGCCATTCATCATTTCGATGAGCCCATTGTGCAGCTTCGAGAAATGGTGCGGGTATGTAAGCCGGGCTCAAAAGTAGCAGTCGTAGATTTACTGTCCCCAACTGATCATGAATTAGCAGAAATCTATAACCATCTGGAGAGGCTTCGAGATTCTTCGCATGCCGTTGCCCTGTCGGAAGCGCAAATGATTCGAAGCATGGAAGATGCGGGTTTATTGCTGGAAAGCGTCAACTCTCGTGATGTCGAAGTGAATTTCAAGAAATGGGTGGAGATGACGGGCCCCACTGCTGAAACAATGCGGTTGATTGAAACCAAATTGCTTTCTGAGCTCAACAGTGGTACCTTAACAGGCATGCGGCCGTTCATGAGTGATGCGACACTCAAATTCACCCAAGTATGGGCAATTTTTGTTGGTATCAAGGAGAATTAACTAATGTTCAAACATGCTATTGTCAGAACCCCTGGAAAAAGTATTGTAGATGGCATAACTTCGGCGGATCTGGGAAAGCCAGATTACGAGAATGCGCTCATCCAACATGCTGCTTATGTTAAGGCGCTGGAAGCATGCGGCCTGGAAGTTACTGTCTTGAATGCGGATGAACGCTTTCCCGATTCTCCGTTCGTCGAAGATGCGGCTTTGGTAACGCCTCAGTGCGCGATTATCATGAACCCTGGAGCACAATCTCGAAAAGGGGAAACTGCTGAAATTGCCCAGGTATTGCGCGAAAGGTTTGAGACAGTAGAATTTGTCCATGAACCTGGCACCGTTGAGGGGGGCGATATCATGATGGTAGGCTCCCATTTCTACATCGGGCTTTCTGAGAGAACCAATCAAGAAGGAGCTCAACAGGTCATTGAAATCCTTCGAAACTATGGCATGTCCGGTTCCGCGGTGGAGATGAATGATATGCTGCACTTGAAAACGGGCGTTGCCTACCTGGAGAATGATAATTTGGTCGCCTGTGGAGAGTTTCTAACCCACCCTGCGTTCCAGGAATTCAATATTTTACCCATTGGGACTGACGAGAGTTATGCGGCCAATTGTATCTGGGTAAATGATAAAGTGTTGATCCCCTGGAGTTACCCAAATGCGAAAGTTGCAATCGAACGTGCCGGTTATGAAACAATCGAAGTTGATGTCTCCGAATTCCGTAAACTCGATGGTGGATTGAGTTGTTTATCATTGCGTTTTTGAACAAAGTTGTATATATTTTTCTTGTATAATTGAACCAAAAAGGTCATAATTGGGTTGTATCGAATCTTACAGGTAGCCTAAAGGAATATGTCAATGCAGCAGCAAACCCGAAAATTAATAACCTGGACAGCCTTGTTTGTACTTTTCATCGTTGCGATTACGGCCTATCAACTGATCCGATTTGCAGATAGCGGACAACTGCGGGAAGTATCCATTTTTCCTATCGATACGCCGGATGCCCCTTATCGCATCACTATGGAAGTAACGGATGTTGATCTCGTCAATGGAGAACTGACTGCCCGCGTGGATATTATTCCTCCTGATAGTGCCCTCGATGACCATGGCCAGCTGCGTGAGAATCTCCTTTTTACTATTGAATCGCTCTCTGGTACATCGCAGACCATTTATGAGAGTGGTTCTATTATCAACCCATTTATTACGACTCTCGAAATCATTGGCAAACCAAGAAATTATCCTCTGGATACTTATTCGACCTATGTCGCGCTGCGCTTGAATGGAGAGAATCCCGATGTAGAAGTAAATGAAAAGTCGCCCAGACTTCCATTTATCGTTGCTGTTTCCTCGGATATCACAGGCTTTGCAATTGGATTTTCGGATTTAATCGAAGAGTTTAGCGATCGTCAGGCTGAACTCGAGGAAGAGATATTGGAAGCCGAAGATGAGGAAATTGAAGAGATTGCTGAAGATGGAACGGTGACAGAAGAAAGCACACTGGACGTCGTCGAAATTGCCACAAGTGAAAAGGATTTGGCTGACGAAAAATCTTTTGTTGGTTTGCTGATCGAGGTCACCCATTCAGGCGCAGTATTAGCGTTCATTATATTTTTGATGTTCTTACAGTGGATCTTGGCTTTTGTTGCTTTTATAATTACCCTGACAACAGTAACTCAAAAACGAGCTGTTAAGATCAGCAATTTTAGCTGGTTGGGCGCTTTGTTATTCGCCCAAATTGCCTTGCGGAATGCTATGCCCGGTACTCCTAAAGTGGGCACTCTGGGCGATTCATTATCATTCTTTTGGGTATTAGGCATCATTACCTTGTCGATGTTGGTATTGGTTGGTGCGTGGATATATCGCGGTGAGTGATGGAGTAGTTTTGTCATGCAGAGCAAAGCAAAAGAAGTTGACCAGTATTTAAAGGAAGTGCCTGAAGAACGAGTTGAAGCCTTGAAGAAATTGCGACAGTTGTGTCGCGATATGTTAAGTGGCTATGAGGAGAATATGGAATATGGCATGCCAAGCTATTCCAAGGATGGCGTTGTAGAAGTTGCCTTTGCCAGCCAGAAAAACTATATCTCTTTGTATATCTTAAAAGAGCCGGTTATGGACAAGCATCGGCCGACGCTGACAGGTCTCAACCTGGGTAAGGGCTGCATCCGCTATACAAAGCCCGAGAAGATCGATTTTGAGATCGTTGCGAAACTGCTGACCGACACCCTGTATTCGGATGAAGAGATTTGTTAGTTTTCGTGTTATTGCGAACCCCCGAATGGGGTGAAGCAATCTCAGCCCAAACTAGTGGAAGATTGCTTCGGGCTTCCCCATCGGGGACGCAAGTACCGCCCTCGCAATGACAAAACAAATATTTGGAGGAAACGATGGCTGTTGAATTCGAAGTGACTGGGATTATTCCGGCAACGCCTCAGGATGTGTATCAAGCCTGGTTGGACACAGACCAGCACAGCCAAATGACTGGCAGTCCTGCCCGGGTATCGGATCAGGTTGGGGATGAGTTCGAAGCCTGGGATGGATATATCCAGGGCATGAACCTTAAGTTAGAGCCCTTTGGCCGTATCATACAAAGCTGGCGCACAACCGAATTCGACTCCATCGATACCGATTCGTTGTTAGAGATCAGATTTGCAGAGCATCAGGAAGGGACTCAAATCACCATTCATCACTCGAAGCTGCCTGCTCATGGTATGCAGTATCAGCAGGGTTGGATTGATGCCTATTTCGCCCCCATGCAAGAGTATTTTGGATAAGGATTTTCTTTGATAGTTTATATGAAATTAGAGCGGGGAGATATAAAAACAATATCGGCAGAGTATGGGTTGGATGTGATTGATTTTGTGTCGCTATCGGGAGGGTCAAGCAACACAAATTATTTGCTGCATACTGAGTCTGCGAAGTATGTTCTTACCGTGTTTGACAACAAATCTGCAGGTGAGGCCACTCGAATCGGACAGGTGCTGATTTTGTTGATGGAGAAAGGTTTTCCCGCCACAGGTGTGCTGCCAACTGTTTTGGAGGATGAAATTTCGATCTATCGAGGGAGGCCCTTGATCGTGCGAGAATTTGTTCCAGGCAATGTTCACCAATCGTTAAACGATGAGATGCTCACGCAAGTTGGTCAGACTATGGCGCATTTGCACCAGATTCCTGCGCCAGATTTCATGCCCCGGGGATATGCCTATGGATGGCAGCTATTCCCCGAAGTAATAAACAGAGGCATTGATCCAGAATATGAAGCATGGTTGGGCGAGCGCCATGTGAAGTTCCGTGATCGATTGCCAAAAAATTTACCGTGCGGTCTTATTCATGCCGATATTTTCCCTGATAATCTCTTGTTTGAAGGGAATGTTCTTCGTGCAATAATCGATTTCGAGGATGTTTCGCACTACCCCTATTGCTTTGACCTGGGAATGAGTATTCTTGGTTTGTGCAGCGACATGGCCTCCATTGATTATGAAAAAGTTCGACTATTGATTGCAGCGTATCAAGCGATTCGAACGATTGAGATCGAGGAGAAGAATTCGCTGCAAATATTCCTGGACTACGCTGCAACGGCCCTTTCTTATTGGCGTTTTTGGAAATATAATATTTTCAGCCCTGTGGAAGCCCGTACACAATTGCATCGCCAGCCGGCACATATTGCTGAGCAAGTTTCACAACTCCCCAAAGAGACCTTCATCAAGATGGTTTTTGAATAATATTACTGGAGCCATGAAAAAGAAAAAATCGCTAAACACATCGATTGCTGTCCTGGGTGTCCCCTTTGACCTGAATTCTTCCTTTCTGCGCGGACCTTCGCTGGCGCCGCCGCTCATTCGCGAAGCGCTGCACAGCGAGTCGGCCAACATGTGGACGGAGAACGGCATCGACTTAGGGGCATCAGATGTATGGAAAGTTGTTGCAGATTTAGATTTCTTAAATAGTGAACCAGCCTTCGATACAATAGAACGCGAAGTGGGGGATTTTTTGACGCAGACTTCGAAGGTTATCTCCTTGGGTGGCGATCACTCGATAACCTATCCCATCCTGCGTGCGTATGTTAATAACTCATGTTACGCAGTAGCAGGCTGCTGAGAGAATTCTGATTTCAACTT
>CAZLNX010000040.1:0-26067 GCA_964560795.1 uncultured Anaerolineales bacterium
TTGACCTGATTCTATCCCGTTATGCCCTATTCAGGTGCGTAACATGAGTTAATAAGTTTCCCGAGTTGAATATTCTACAGTTCGATGCGCATCCTGATCTGTACGATGAGTTGGATGGCAACCGGCATTCCCATGCCTGCCCCTTCGCACGCATCATGGAAGATGGCTTGGCCCAACGCCTGGTGCAAGTTGGGATCCGCACCATGACCGGCCATCAGCGGGAGCAAGCCGAACGCTTTGGGGTCGAAGTCATTGAGATGCGCGATCTAAGTTCGCTGGATCAACTGGTCTTTGAAGGCCTTGTTTATATCTCCTTCGATATGGACTGCCTGGACCCGGCCTTCGCCCCGGGGGTTTCACATCACGAATCGGGGGGCTTGAGCACGCGCGATGTTTTGACCATCATCCAGAATCTCGATGCTGATTTGGTCGGTGCGGACATCGTCGAGTACAACCCCACACGCGATCCCTTGGGGATGACTGGGATGGTCGCGGCTAAGATCTTGAAAGAACTGCTTGGGGTGATGATTGCCCAGCGTTCCTAAATTTTTATCACGAATATTGACGAAAAGTGCGAATGGCACGAATACCAGTTTATTGTTTTTGTGTCATTCTGAGCGAAGCGAAGCATGCCCTGAGCATGTCGAAGGGAATCTCTGAGAAATTCACTTTATTAGACTTCATGGAGTAACTGTTAGTTGCGTTGCAGGGATTCTTCGTCGCTTCAGCCGCTTCGCTTCCTTCGCTTCTCAGAATGACAATTGTAAAGTAGGAAACTTCTAATTCGATGATAACAATCGTTCCCTACCAATCTTCTTGGCCAGAAGAATTTCTGGCTATTGGCCGAGAACTTCGCCAAGCCCTGGGTGACCTCGCCCTGCGCATTGACCACATCGGGTCTACTGCTGTGACGGGACTGGCCGCCAAAGATCGCATTGATATCCAGGTTGCGGTAGCCAACCTAAGCACAGATGTTGAATCTGCGTTGAACCAAATTGGCTATTCGCGCAAACCTTACAACGTGGACCATGCCCCGGCTGGAATGGAAGAAAATCACCAGGATTGGGAGAAATGGTTTTTCTCCCCACCCAGGAGTCAGCGGCCGACTAATTTGCATGTGCGCGTGGAGGGCAGGGCCAATCAACGTTACGCACTGCTCTTCCGAGATTACCTGCGGACGCATCCCAACACAGCGCAGGCCTACGCCCAATTGAAACATCAACTCGCTGAGTATCTTGCCGACCCTGATACATATCCCGATGTCAAAGATCCGGCCGTTGATTTGATCTTCTTTGCTGCTGATGCGTGGGCAATCTCCACGGGTTGGGAGCCGGAACCGAGTGACTGTTAGGAATAAGAGGGCAAGTTTTTCGATTATAATTTTTTATAACTTTAGGAGGCTGCTAAGGTGGAAAATATAATCGGAACCAAGCTGGGTCCGTACGAGATTATCGAGCTGGTCGGCGAAGGGGGCATGGCGGCAGTGTACCGTGCCTACCAACCCAACATGGACCGCTTTGTGGCGGTCAAGGTGATTGAGAGTTCTAAGAAACTGAGCGATGAGATGGTCGCCCGCTTCCAACGCGAGGCGCGCCTGATCGCCAGGCTTGAGCATCCCTACATTTTGCCAGTACATGACTTCGATGGAACGCACGAGCCGCCATATATCGTCATGCGCTACCTGGAGGGGGGCACGCTGCAGGACGTCATTCGTCGAAGGCAGTTACCTCTTAATGAGATTGCCTATTTCTTCCAACAGGTGGGGGGCGCACTGGATTACGCCCATCGCCAGGGGGTGGTGCACCGCGACTTGAAGCCGCCCAACATCTTGATCGACACCGATGGCAATGCGCTGGTATCGGACTTTGGCTTTGCGCGAGCCATCGAGGAGGATGATAATGGCAAGATGGGTATCACCAAGGAGGGCATCTTGGTAGGGACGCCGGGGTATATGTCCCCGGAACAGATCAATGGCTGCAAGGATATCGACAAGTGTTCCGACATCTATGCCTTGGGTGTGATGCTTTACGAGATGGTCACAGGCGTGCCACCCTACAAAGATGAGAACTTGTTGCGGATGCTGATGAAGCATGTAGATGCACCCATCCCTGATCCCCTGAAGAAGAGGCCGGAGATGCCCCCAGATTTGGCGAACGTCATCAATACCGCCATGGCCAAGAAATCTGAGGATCGATACCAAAATGTGGATGCAATGGTGGGAGCCATCGCGGAGTCCATCGGCGCACGCACCAGTACGGCTGAAACAATGCGGACGGCGGCGCAGGAATTGATGAAGCGTACCAGCCAGAAAAGAGAGTCCCAGCAAGAACTTATCCAGCAGACCATGGCGGGGTTCGAGGAGCAGCGCGCCCCAGCGAGACGCACGCCCAGCTCGCAGACGGTGCCCACGGAGCACCAGAAGAATATCACCGCCCTGGCCCTGGATGCTGCTGAATACGCCGAGATCGTCGAAGACCTGGAAGGCGGTGAAGCCGCTGCGCAAGCCATTGATGATCTATGGGGTGCGGCGCGCCAGATCATTGATCAGCGGAGTGGACTGGTGTTTACCGTTACCGAGAATGACTTCTTAGCGCTATGGGGTGTTGACGAAGCGCGTGAAGATGATGCCAAGAATGCTGTGCGGGCAGCACTGGCTATCCGTGCTGCCTTGGAAACACAAGCTGAAGAATGGCTGGCAGACGAAGTAGATGAACCACTACCGCTGTGGATGGGGATCAACACTGGTAAGGCTTTGCTGGCTCCTACCGATGCGGAAGGCGAGTACACTGCCAGCGGCACAACTATTAATCTTGCTAACCGACTGGCCCAGCGGGCAGAGGGGGAGATCCTGATCACCCAGGATACCTACCGGGCGGTGCAGGGCATTTTCAATATGGAAGTCGATGCATCGTACAAGCTGCGAGGCCGTAAGGAGCCTATTCCGGTTTACAGGGTAACCGCGGCCAAGGCACGCTCATTCCGGCGCACCCGGCCAGAGATGGAGGGGGTTGAGACACAAATGATAGGTCGGCTGGCCGAGATGAAACACCTGCAGAACGCCTTCGAGGATGCCCTGGAAGAGGCTGAAACCCAGATGGTGACCATCGTGGGAGATGCAGGCGTGGGTAAATCGCGCTTGCTGCATGAGTTTTCTGAGTGGACTGACCTTAATTCAGCACGATTTCGCATCTTTCGGGGGCGGGCGACAGCCAATATGACCCAACGTCCCTATTCTCTGCTGCGAGATGTAATCTCATTCCGGTTCGAGATCGTCGACAGCGATCCCACGGATGTGATTGTCGAGAAGCTGGAAGCTGGCGTCGCAGAGCTGACTGGTGGGGCCAACCCCAAGATGGCGCACCGCATCGGGCATTTGTGCAGTTTCGATCTTTCCGCCAGCGAGCATATCAAGGGATTGCTGGATGACCCGCGGCAGTTGAACCAACTTGCGCGGCAGCAGTTCAAACGCCTATTCATCCAAATCTCAGAAACTCAACCAATTGTGGTTGAGTTAGAAGATATTCATCATGCGGATGACCCCTCACTGGATTTGTTCTGTGAATTGGCCACGGAGCAAGATGAGCTGCGTCTGATGATGGTTAGTGTGGCAAGACCGACGCTGTTGGAGCGGCGTCCCGATTGGGGCAGCGGCTTGGAGTTCCACATCATGGTGATGTTGGAACCGCTGACACGGCGCGAAAGCCGCAACCTGGCGCGTGAGATCCTACAGAAGGTTGAAGACGTGCCTAAAGCGCTGCGCGACACTCTGGTGGAGCATGCTGAAGGCAATCCATACTTCATGGAGGAGCTGGTCAAGGTGCTCTTGGAAGACCATGTCATCGTGCGTGAATCCGAGGAGCGCTGGATTGTGGAAGAGTCGCGCCTCTCCAACTTGCGGGTTCCTTCGACACTAGATCATCTTCTACAAGTGCGCTATGACAGCCTGCTCTACCCGGAGAAGCTGCTCTTGCAGCGCGCCTCGGTCATGGGGCGAGTGTTTTTCGACAGCAACATCACCGCCATTGACCAGGCCGCATTGAGTGCGGTCGATGAAACCCAATTAGATGATATCCTTGCCATCCTGGATGTGCTGGCCGAGAGGAGCTTCATTCAGCGGCGCGAGATATCGTCTTTCGAGGGGCACACGGAGTATCTCTTTGCACAGCAATTGATGCGCGATTCGATCTACGACAAATTGCTACGACGGCAATTGACCACATACCATGCCGCCACCGCTGATTGGCTGGTGGCTGCGGCTAGGGAGCGGGCCGACGAGTTCTATCCCTTGATCGCCGATCACTACGCCAAGGGAGAGCAGCCCCAGCAGGCAGCCCACTACCTGCGCCTGGCTGGGGAACGTTCCTACGCCATCAACGCCTATGTTGATGCGCAGGCGGCCTACGAGCGAGCGCTGACACTCCTACCCGAAGAAGATGACGCTGTCCGCATGCTGGTGGGGATGCGTTTGGGCGAAGTGCTCAACTCCGCGGGGGACTTGCAGGAAGCTGCAGCGGTGCTGGGCGAAGCGCTGAGTGCTGCTCAGGCACAGGACGATGCCGACGCGCAGGCCAATGCCCATTATCACCTGGGGATCAACGCCACCTGGCGCGGGGACTATGATACTGCCCTGGAGAATTTGAATCCTGCAATAGAACTGGCGCGCGATGGAGATGACCAGGCGACCATGGCGCGGGTCTGGTATGGCCTGGGGGATGTGCATTACCGCATTGGCAACGTCGATGAAGCGCGCCGGGCCTGCCAGGAAGCTATCCAGATCGCCGAAGAGATCGGCGACCAGCTAACTCTGATGAACTCCCTCAACCGCCTGGGGACGGTTGAGCTCATGTTTGCTCAGGCTTATGACGAAGCCGACCGGCTCTTTGAGCGCTGCCTGACATTGGTCCGGGAAACAGGCAACCTGGAGCGCCAACTCACGGCGCTCAACAATCTTGGATTGGTTGCCAGTTATCAAAAAGAATGGCCTGCTGCCATCGCATACACTGCAGAAGCGCTAACACATTGTCGGGAGTTGGGACATCCCATTGGGATCGCGACCACCGCCGGGAACCTGGCAGAAGCTTATATTGAAACCGAGGAGATAGAGAAAGTGCGACCTTTGATCGTGGAAGCCATCAAGGCTGCCCGCCGGGCAGGTTCCACTGGTTGGTTAGTTTGGTGCGCAGCAAGTATTGCCCACGCAGCTATCGCGGAAGGCGACTATCCGCGCGGCTTGTGGCTTTTGGGCTTTGTTGCCCGGCACCCAGCTACTACCAGTGATCTTCAAGCAGATGTTGAAAGGTATATTATGCCCAAACTGCGCAAAAAGCTCTCAGAAGAGGAGATCCAGGTCGGGATGGAAGCAGGTGTAGATTTAGATCTGGACACGGTTATCGACGAGTATTTGGCGGAGGGAGATTAGCAATTAGAAGAACGAAATTTACAAGTGCATCATCAAAAACTTACATACTATTGTCATTACGAGCAGTCCTGAGCTGAACCCTGAGCGGTTCGACTGAGCTCGCCGAAGTCCTGTCGAAGGGCGAGCGAAGCAATCTGAATCATTGTTGGGAGATTGCTTCGTCGGCGCCCTCCTCGAAATGACGCAAAATTGAGGAAGAATAATGAATGCTGAAGTCCTACGAAAAAAACTGATGAAGCAGCAAACCCGACTACGGGAGATTTTGACCAGCTTCGACCAACACGAAGAAGCGATGAGCCTGTTTATGGATGTACACGCCGCGCTGCATTCTGCCAAGGTAACGTTTCCTGAGACGGCCTCCTTAGAGGATTTAGTGCTGGATGATCTGACCGAAGATCAGTGGCGCCGCATCCCCAAGGGTGGTGAGCACTCCATCGCCTGGGCCATCTGGCACATCGCTCGCATCGAGGATATGACCATGAATATCCTGGTGGCCGGCGGTCAGCAAATCTTCCGCGAAGGGAAATGGCTTGAGAAGTTGAATATCACACTGCCTGATTCGGGGAATGCCATGAGTTCACAAGCCGTGGTAGATCTGAGCGCTACGATTGATTATGCCGCGCTGCGTGCCTATCGAGTTGAGATCGGAAAGCGGACGCGCGAGATTACGGCAGACCTAGGCGTTGAAGACCTGAAAGAGAAGACCAAGCCTGAGCGTCTGCAGCGCATCCGGGACGAAGTTGCCGTAATCCCTGAAGTGGAAGGCATCGTCGAATATTGGAGCAAGCGCACCATCGCCGGGCTACTGCTGATGCCGGCCACGCGCCACAACCTGGTGCACCTCAATGAGTGTATGAAGTTGAAGAGAAGCTTGAGATAACGGTTTTTTTTTAATCTTTTGACGCAGAGACGCAGAGTGCGCAGAGAAAATCAATAAATATCCGGAACAACAAATAAGAAACGAGTCATATCCCTGAGCGGACACTGAGCTTGTCGAAGGCGAATTACAAAGTTTCGATTACGGCACGTCAACGGCCAGTTACATATTAGCTGATTGTTGAAAATCTGCGTTGATCCGCGTTTTTCTGCGGTTATTTACGAAATTTCCGTAACGCCTTCCCTAGAAATCCACCCAGTACACGTTCGGTTTCGATCTCCGCGGCGAGCTGCATATTGGCCATCCCGTAGGATGGGTACACGTGCAGCGTATTGGCCACATCGCTGACCTTGAGATCCTGGGAAAGGGCTAATGCCCACTCATTGATCAGCTCGCCAGCATTGGGGGCGACGATAGTGGCGCCGAGGATCTTTCCATTATTTTCGTGACTAACTTCAATATAACCTTCTTTGGCAACGTCAGTATGGGCGCGGTCCACGCGCGTGAGGGGCCATCGAAATGATTGTGCCTTCACGCCATGCTTGGCTTTGGTTTCTTCCGCTGTGAGACCAACTTGAGCGACCTCGGGATCGGTGAAAAGAGTCCAAGGCAAGGTGGATAAATCATTCTTTTCATTCCCAGGAAGCAGCGCGTTGCGCACAGCCAGGTATCCTTGCCATCCGGCCACATGCGTAAACTGGGGTGCACCGGTGACATCCCCCACAGCATAGATGTGCTTTTGCGTGGTGCGCAAGGATTGGTCAACTTCAAGGCCTGCGGATGTGTAATCCACGCTGGCCTTCTCCAATCCTAAACCGGTAAGATTGGGCTTACGCCCCGTGGTCATCAGCAGTACGTCGCCGACGATTTCTCGCTTTTTACTTTTCAAATGAATACCATCTTTATCTTGCCAGACACTTTCAATGAGTGTGTTCGTGAAGATCTGAATCCCCTCGGCGCTGAAAATATCTTCAAGTGTCAGCGCTGCATCGCGGTCGATGTTGGGCAGGATGCACTCTTTGGCTTCGATCAAACTGACTTCAGAGCCCAGGCGTTGAAAGGCTTGACCCAATTCACTGCCCACCATCCCCGCGCCGACAATGAGAAGGCGTTGGGGCATATCGTCCAATTCCCAAATGGTTTCATAGGTGTGGTAATCGACATCCTCAATTCCCTTAATGCTGGGGATATTGACCCGCGCCCCTGTGGCGATGATGATCGCTTTGCCGCTGACAATTTCATCACCGACGGACAAGGTGTGCGGATCAATAAATTCTGTAGGGCCTAAGAAAACATCAATGCCCTTAGCGCGCAGCACCTCGGGCGACTCTTCTTGATAGATATCGTCCACCACGGAGTGGACATGTGCCATAACCGCGGCCAGGTCGGTTTGGGTTTGTGAGGGTTGCAAACCATAGCTGTCAGCGTGGCGCATCGAGTGGGCCACTTTGGCCGACTTCAGCAGGGTTTTGCTGGGGATGCAGCCTGTCCAGGTACAGTCACCTCCAATCTTGTGATTGTCCAGGATGGCTACGCTAGCACCTAATTTGATGGCGAAATCAGCCGCGGTCAGCCCCGCAGAACCACCGCCGATGATGAGCAGGTCATAGGTTTTCATGGGGTTAAGATGGGGGATGAAGGGAAGGTCTTACAAGAGAATATGTGGTCAATATCCTGAGCGGAGACGCCATAACAACCTTCGACTACCAGTTCGAAAAGCTCACTGTCCGCTCAGGCAGTTCTGGCTAGAAAATTTGAGAATGGGCGTCGCAGTCGAAGGATGGTTAGTGCCGTATCGTTAAACAGATGCCTGTGCGCGAGAAGGCGCAATCCAATACGCTATCTCGTCACACCATCACATGAGTGATGGTGCACTATTCCTCTAAATCTACTAAACCATATCTTAAAGCCAATACCGCGGCTTGTGTTCTATCAGATACCCCTAATTTCTTAAAAATCTCACTCGTATAATTTCTCACCGTACCCTCGGTGAGATAAAGCTGACTGGCGATATCGGCATTGGAGAGCCCTTGGGCCAGCAGTTCCAAGATATCGGTTTCGCGCTCGCTGAGATGAAAATTCGTAGGTAACTTCCGGGTGGGCTGTTTATCGCTGTAGCTGGAGAATAATTTCCCGGCGATATTGGGGTCGATGTAGGTCTTGCCTGTAGCAGTGCCAACGATAGCATCAATCAATTCGTCGGGTGGGGTGTCTTTGAGCAGGTATCCCGAAGCACCGCCGCGCACGGCATCGAAAAGCCATTCATCATCATCGTAGGTGGTGAGAACCAATACTCTGATTTCGGGGTATTTCTCTTTGATCTTGCGCGTGGCAATGATGCCGTTCATCACCGGCATCTTCAAATCCATGAGTACAACTTCGGGGTTTGCTTTGGGGATCTGATCCAATGCATCGCTGCCATCGTGTGCCGTGCCAACCACCTCGATCTGTGGAGAGGCGTTCAAGATGGTTTGCAGCCCCTCGCAAACGATGACCTGATCGTCACATATCAAGACTTTGATCATAGAGCAGCTCCAACGAGAGTTGAATTGTTGTCCCCTCACCGGGGTGCGTTGAAACATCGAGTTGGGCACCCGCCATTGCCGCCCGTTCGCGCATCCCCTTGAGGCCAAGTTCATCCTCGTAGCCAACGTCCGATAAATTGAAACCGATTCCGTCGTCAGCGATGACCATCATCAAAACTCCCCTGTCTTCTACGAGCTTGAGACTGGTGTATTTGGCCTGGGCGTGCTTGACGATATTCTGCAGCGCTTCTTGTGCCACGCGGTAGAAGCACTGCTCGACGTCGGGGGTCAAGTCATCCAAATTGCCATTGATGTTCAAGCGCAGCTCAAAGCCAGCCCGTGAGGCCGCATCGTAGGCTAGATTGCGAACAGCGATTCCCAATCCAAGCTCTTCAAGCTGCTTGGAACGTAGGTCTTTGAGAGCGCGCCGGGTGTCGCTTAGCCCTTCGCGGGTATTATCCAGGGCGTGATCGAGCATGTCGCGAACTTCATCCTGGTTCTCTCCCAGGATGTATTTTATCGCTTCGAGGTTTACCGCCAGACCGCTGAGAGTATGGGCCAGTGTGTCGTGTAGCTCGCGCGCCAGGCGGTTGCGTTCACGGCTGGTAGCAAGCTGTTCCAACGTATTGGCATGCTGGCTCAGTTGCACATTGGCACGGATGAGTTTCACACGCTGCGCATGTTGGGTGTCGATAAGGCGCGTGACAATATGCCCGACCACACCGAAGGCAAAGGCGCGAATCATCGGTACGCCTAAGATCGGTGCCGTCTCAAAGTAGATGGGTCCCACGGTTGGCAGTAGGACAGAGTATTCAACAACCGTGGCAAAGAGAATGAAAGCCAATACAAAACGAAAGCGATATTGCCAGGCGATTAACACCAGGGGCACGATCATTATAGGGAAGAGCAGCCAGCTCCGCATAATGGTCAGGTAGGCATCCTCTTGCGGTTCTGCCAGGTAGATCAGGTTGCTGAATATCGGCACCACGGTTGCGGTGATCAGCGCAATGGGCAAGTAATATCGTTTTAGCTTGCGTTCCAGCCAGCCCCAGAAGAGATATCCCAACAAGATCAGGTTGATGCCAAAATTTACATACGATTGAATTTGGGGGATCGTATCGGCTTCGCCCGTTTGGATAGCTGTATACCCTACTAAGGCAGCATAGTAGATCATGGCGATGCCAGTGAAGTATCGAAAAATACGCAGCAACCCGGGCTCGATGCCTTTGCCTTTCATAGTGCTGATCATAACATAGCCAGTCTCCCTTCACCACAGCACTTAGTTTCTGTATGAAAGTCTGTGACGCGCGTCATTTCTGTGATTGACTTTCGTCATCCTAACGATGGTGGACTCTATCTACAACGCGTGACTAAATCGCTATATAGTAAGGGTATGAGACAAACGCTGCTTTTGACAGGGGCTTCGGGGGAAGTTGGCTTCGAGACTTTTAAAGAACTACTCGGGCGACGTGAACGATACGACTTGCGTATCTTAAGTTTGGACCGAAAACTCGAACACAATTTATTCAAGCCTTTTCAGGAGCAGGTGGATATTGTTTGGGGCGATCTGCGCGATGCGGGGATTGTTGCGAAAGCTGTTGATGGTGTTGATGCAGTGATTCACACGGCCGCGCTGATTCCCCCCCTTGCCGACCATCATCCCGATCTGGCCAAGGATATCAATGTGGGCGGGACGAGGCATTTGTTGGCTGCCATGAAAGAGCAGGATCCTGCTCCCAGGCTTGTGTACACGTCATCTGTCTCGGTTTATGGGGATCGTGTAGAAGACCCAGAAATTCGCGTCGGTGATCCCCTTTGCCCCAGCGTAGGTGATGAGTATGCCCGCACCAAGATCGAAGCGGAGAAGCTGATCCAACGATCGGGTTTGTCATGGACAATATTGCGCCTGTGTGGGATCCTGACCAATAAGCTAAAAATCCAACCGCTCATGTTCCACATGCCCTTGGAGACATCGTTAGAGTGGTGCCACAGTACCGATGTCGGCTATGCTTTAACCGAGGCCGTCGAATGCCAGCAGCTTTATGGGCGCATATTCAATCTGGGTGGCGGCAGAGAATGTCGCATCAAGGCGCGCGATTTCATCAGGAAAATGTTGCCCCTCTTCGGGTTGGATGCATCTGCCATTCCTGAACACGCCTTTGCCCTAAAGAATTTTCATTCGGGTGATTATGCCGACGGGGATGAGCTTGACCGCCTGATCAGATTTCGCCGGCGGACACTCAAAGATTATTATCAAGCCGTCAGTCGACGCATATCACCCGTGCAGCGTTTCCTGGTGCGTCTGATTCCGGTAGCTATTGTTCGACATACCCTGGAACGTATGTCAGAGCCATTGCGAGCGATCCGTGAAAACGATACAAAATTGATAAACCGATTTTATGGATCATCTCAGGCATTTCATCAACTCAGTAGTAAAGAAAAAATCCGGCACACATTTTGACCCCCAAGTTGTGGATGCCTTCTTGTCGGTTTGGCAGCCCAATGGGCAGTAAATAAACCGCCGATAAACGCAGATTTCCGCAGATAAATAAATCTGAGTTCATCGGTGTTTATCCGCGGTTCCAAATTTTTAGATTGACAACAGCAGAACCGCCTCACCGTCAATCACCACAGTGCCATCTTCCTTCTTGCAAATAGTTTCAAATGTAGCGATGGGCTTGTCTTCGCGGATCTTTTTGGCTGTGACAGTGGCCGTGATGGTATCGCCAATAAATACTGGAGCGCGAAAATTTAGTGTTTGCTTGATGTACACGCTGCCAGGCCCCGGGAGCTGGGTTCCCAAAATTGCTGAGATCATCCCCGAGGTCAAGATGCCATGCACCAGCCGCTGACCAAAGCGAGTCTCCGCGGCATACGCATCATCTAAATGAATGGGGTTGTTATCGCCAGAAATCTCGGCGAAAGTTCGCACATCTTCATCACTGAAGGTCTTTGTTCTAGAGGCTTTATCGCCTTTGGCTATCATGATTCTCTCCTAAATCGATATTTTGATTGAAACCTATTGATAATTTGCCCAAGTTGCTACCGTATTCAATTATCCTTCGACTGCGACGCCCAAAAGCGAGATATTTGCCAAAAACTGCCTGAGCGGAGCGTAACAGAGTGAAGCGTAGTCGAAGGTTAGGTAATGGCGTCTCCGCTCAGGATGTTGACCCGTTTGGTGGCAACTAGAGTTATTTATTGCTGCTGAGATTGCTGTGTCCGCTACGTGAAGACAGGATATTAATCGCTGTGCTCATCGCGATCTCTAGCGTGTTTTGTTATTAATGTGATTTTCTGTAAATCCTATGTCGTTTGTGCCAGTTTGCACCCAGGTTGCTGGCTTCGCCAAAGCTCTTCATATTGGTTTCGTTAATCTGTACCAGGTCAGCATATTCGAAATCATAATCCCGCACTGTCTTTTCAAGTTCAGAATACAGGATTGCTGTTGCTCCTAATCCCTGGTGTTCAGGCAGCAAACCAATACCATTGATATCCAACGATTTGGTGCGTTTGAACTCTCGCATGAGATGGATCCAGCCAAAGGGCCAGATGCGTCCCTTTGCTTTTTGAAGTCCCTTGGTGATATTAGGGTAGGCGAAGAGGAAGCCCACCAGATCATCGTCTTTAAAAACTAGTTTGAGCAGGCGAGGGTCAGCGATTGATAGGATCTTATCGGCGATCAACCAGACTTCATCTTCAGTGATAGGTACAAATTCTGGCACAGCGGAAAAAGTTTGATTGTATACCTGGCGCACATCTGGGATCCACTTACGCAGTTCGTCCTTTGTGGAAAACTGTTTTACGTGAAAGCCGCGGCGTTTCTTTATTTTCTCCGCTAATTGGTGCACACGATCTGGCAGTTGATATTCTTCTGCCAGCAAGTAGCCAGATAACAAATCGCTCTCTTTTTCGAAGCCCAGTTCATCCATAAAAGCGGGGTAATACTCCATGTTGTAAGCAATGCCCATGGCTGGCATAAAATCAAACCCCTCAGCCAGCATTCCAATGCTGTCGCCCTGGGCGAGCCCTTTTGGCCCTGTCAGCGTATTGATGCCCTGTTGTTCAGCCCACTCGAAGCCCGCTTCAAATAGAGCCTGCGCAACCTTGATATCTTCCACAACTTCGAAATAATAGAACAAGCCGGTTGAGCTTTTCTTGGGGGCCTGGCGGTAGCGTTTGTTGTCTAAAATCGCCACGCGCCCGAGAGTCTCCACCCCGCTTTCGGCGATAAAGAATGCTGCCTGAGAATGCTTGTAGAAGGGATGCACTTCAGGGTTGAGAGCCGCCTTCATTTCGCCTTCCATGGTTGGCACCCAGTATGGATTCCCCCTATATAAGGTAGCCGGAAAGCGAATGAAACTGCGCACATCTCGGGGGCTGTTGACGTCAATCTGTCGAACTTCCATAAATCCTCCAATAATTCCATAGATGATGAAACGATATTGTTAAAAGTTTTCGTAAAACTCCACAGGTTTCAATTCTGTGAAATTGCCATTCTCAACCAAATTCAGGCGCACATCCACACACAGATGGCACTTGTCAGCATAACCTTCATCCAAGGCTTGATACTCATAGAATTCTTGAGCCATTTCGTATAGACCATATGGACCGGCTTCGATTAATAGTTTTATCAACGAGGGATAGTTGTTGGCCTGGAAATCTTCTATCAGTTGGGGTAGTTGGTGCCAATCGCCAACCGTCAAGCCGCCGCAGAAGGCAGGAATGTAGTTGCCATAGAGATCAAAATGTGAGTGCTGCGCATAGAGCAATTCGCGCTGACAATTCTGCCCGCGAAAGGCCTGCGGACTCCTTTTGGGGGTGAGATGACCTAAGCGATACCCGGCTCTGCCTCCAGAGATTAAACTGTACCCTTGCCAGAACATGCGACCGGCATCTTCTTGACCATAGACCTGAACATAGGCTTCAAGAGGGGTGGGTGTATCCATACCAAACGCCTGGATTTGATCCAGCCAACCAGCCATATACGCAATCGTGCGCTGCGGGCCAAAGATCTCCAAGGATTTGCGCATAGCCATCGTGGTGCGCTCTGGGGGAACAGTTTCAGCATGAAAAGGGGAACAACTGATCAGTAGCGCACTCAGCCCGGCGTCCCTCAGGGCGCGGAATTGCCGTTCTACTAGTTCATCTTTAACACACCAACCGGCATTTGTCTCCACGTATACCGATATTCCCAATTCAGCAGCCACTTCAGCGGCATGCAAGAGCAGGGAGAATTTTAGAAAAGGCTCTCCTCCCGTGATATGTACTTGATATGGTTGATCCCAGTAGGTTGTGGCTTCCAGCGCCTCCCGCACCTCGTCCGGGGTCATCCAATCTCGCCAGGCTGGCCCACAATTATATAAACAGTGCGCACACTCACACTGGCATTTGTAGGACAGGATCAGGCCAAGATCAGAGGGGAGTAAGGGGGAGTACATAGACGCGAAAATGATACCATACTGGACGCGTGACTTTTCTCCTAAACCATATTGTTTGACTTGCTTTAAGTATTTAGTGAGATATAATCCCATCGCATTTCGAATTATCCCAATTTACCCCCAGGAGAGGTTTTTCCCTATGCAACCATCACAGGTTCACGAAACGATTGCTAAGCACATGCTTGCCGATGGCAGCTCGATTGTATTTGATCCAGAACGATCACATGGCTCTTATCTAGTTGATGCTGTTACTGGGCGTGAGTACATCGATTTCTATACCTTTTTTGCAAGCATTCCTGTTGGATACAACCATCCCAAACTGAGAGATCCTGAATTCTTAGAGAAGTTGACCGCCTCTGCAATTCACAAACCTGCCAATTCAGATTTGTATACGCAAGAGATGGCCGAGTTTGTAGAGATTTTTGGGCGTGTAGCTATGCCAGAAGAGATGCCACATCTCTTTTTGGTGAGTGGTGGGGCGCTGGCAGTTGAGAATGCTTTGAAAACATCCTTTGATTGGAAAGTACGTAAGAACCTGGGCGCTATAGGTGGTTCTAACCTGCAAGATGCCTTACCTGCAATGGTGGATGGATTGGGCTCCAAGGTGATCCACTTTCAAGAGGCATTTCACGGCCGTTCGGGATACACAATGTCCCTAACAAACACCGATGATCCTCGCAAGTATATGTACTTCCCCAAATTCAATTGGCCCCGCATCATCAGTCCAAAACTTCGCTATCCCATCGATGACGAGGTCATAAATGAAGTGACAAGAATAGAAGAGATTGCCTATGCTCAAATAGAGTCCGCGCTTAGTCAGTATAGGGGCGATATTGCGGCGCTGATCATCGAAACCATCCAGGGCGAAGGTGGTGACAATCATTTCCGACCTGAATTTTTGCGAGAGCTTCGTCGTCTGGCAGATGAGCACGAATTCTTGTTGATCTTTGACGAAGTGCAAAGTGGCATGGGTGTTACCGGCAAGATGTGGGCTTTTGAGCACCATGATCTGCAACCTGATGTTTTTGCTTTTGGAAAGAAATCACAAGTCTGTGGGATCGTGGCCGGAAAGCGTGTCGAGGAAGTCAATCAGCACGTGTTCGCCGAATCCAGCCGTATCAACTCGACGTTTGGCGGGAACCTGGTGGATATGGTGCGTGTGACGCGCTATTTGGAGATCATCGAGGAAGAGAATTTATTGGAGCATACTGCTAAGGTTGGTGAGAAGATGATCGGCGAATTGATCAACGTGGCAGATGAATCAAAGGGCTTGATGAGCAATGTGCGCGGCAAAGGCATGATGATCGCATACGATCTACCCGACCAGGCCATGCGTGACGAAATGATGGAAACGCTTTACAACAACGGACTGCATGTCTTGAAATCCGGCAACCGCTCGATCCGCTTCCGCGGCATGCTAGATACTCCCGAAGAAGTTGTGGATCAAGCTGTGGAGATTGTTGCTAAGAGCCTTCCAGCATAGCGCAGATTCGACATACAAAATTAAAGCTGCCTATTTTATAATAGGCGGCTTTTTTGTTATTTGAAGTCAGGGGGAGCTTGAAAGTCACCAGTTATTTCTGTAAGTGCTTCAGCTGCTGATAGGAGTGCCATATCATTCCAGCGCTGACCTATCACTTGAATCCCGATTGGTAAGCCCTCTTTGGATTTGCCCACAGGAATAACAACAGCCGGGTTGCCGGTCATGTTAAACATGGTAGTAAAGCTCATATTGGCGGTGAAGTAGGGAACATCCACAGCATCTATTTCGATGGGTTGCCCGATTTTACAATGTTTGAATGCTGAGCCGACGGTAACTGGGCACAGCCATGCATCCCACTGGGAGAGAAAACCTTCCAGTTGAGAGATCAACTTGTCTCGGTTGGTCAATGCCTGCGCGTAGTGGTGCATGTTTAATCTGAGGCCATCCACATAACTGCTTTTAAGTGGCGATGGATCGGACATGATGCGAAATTGTAGGCTGGTTAGCAACCGAGGAATCAACTCCATGCCAGACCCAACTTCTGCTCCTGCTATCTGCCCATAGGTTTGCCAAGCGAGATCGTAGTCAAAACCTGGTGGTGCGGCCTGTTCTACGTGGCAACCTGCTTGTATTAGGTCATCTACCAATTTGTGTAAAACATCTTTTGTATCAGCCGATGCCCCTATGCCGCCAAAATCATCTGACCAGGCAAATCGGTATTCCTTTAGCTTTTTTTTCTTTACTGTAGGCAGCGGAACAGGCGGTGCTTCCCAGCGACGGTCATCCACTCCAGCTATCAGGGATAGCGTCAAACGTAAATCCTCAATAGAACGCGCCAATGGTCCTGGCATTCCCATATGACGTACACCCTGGGGAGATCCCGGGGGTTCGGGAATATGACCAGCAATTGAGACGAGGTGATCCGTTGGCTTGAGGGCGAAAACCCCACAAAAATGGGCTGGTATTCGGACCGACCCACCAAGGTCGCTGCCAATTTCGAGAGGTGACATTCCAGCCGCAAGCGAGGCTGCCCCGCCTCCAGTGCTACCTCCTGGTGTGCGAGATATATCCCAAGGGTTATTTGTCCGACCAAAAAGAGGACTATCACATTGAATGTCAAACGCCAACATGGGCATGTTGGTTTTCCCCATAATAATAGCGCCTGCTTGTCGTAAACGAACAACAACGGTGGCATCTTGTTCAGGGATATGGTTTTTAAGAGGTTTGAAACTGCTGGTGGTTCGCAACCCCTCTGTCTCGAAGGCATCCTTGATTGTGATCGGCACCCCGTGCAATGGGCCCCAGCTTTCGCCCTTGGCTAATGCTGCATCTGCATCGAATGCTCTGCGCTGGGCATTTTCTTCATCCAGGGTCACAATTGCATTCAACTCGGGATTGTGTTTGGCAATTTGATCGAGATGGGCATCTAGAACTTCAACGGCAGAAGCTTGCTTATCGCGTATCAGTCTGGCAATTTCAGAGGCTGTTTGATAAATGATTTCAGGCATCGATTTCTTCCTATTAGTGTCAATCCAATAATTTGCTTGAACTCGTCTCCAAACCATATTCGGATCGGTATTGAGATCTTTATTGCAGATATTCGCTGGATAGTATCTATGTCCTTGTGTTGAATCGTTCAGCTCGAAATGGTTCCAAATCGATTGATGGTTGTTCACCGTCAATGAGTTGTGATACCAGCTTGCCCGTAATTAGCCCATGTGTGATCCCCAGGGTGCCGTGACCGGTGGCGAAAATCAGGTTAGCAATCTTTTTGCTGCGACCGATAATGGGAAGATCATCCGGTGTAGCTGGCCGATAACCAGACCATTGGATCTCGCTTTGCTCATCTAGGTCTTCCATCCCTGGCAAATACTCACGCACCGATCGCCGGATTGTTTCTATGCGCCGCTGGTTGATGGATGGATCGAATCCCGCCAATTCCAAAGTGCTGGTAAAGCGCAGAATATCACCCATGGGTGTCACCGCGGTCTTTCGTTCGGAGAGCATAAGGGGTAAACTGGGACCCGGGGATGGGGTCTTATAGGTCAGGCTGTACCCCTTAGCGGGTTGGATGGGTAATTTTATTTTTAGTTTTCGTGCCAGTGCTGCCGACCAGGCTCCCGCGGCCAGCACCACCTGCTTCGCAGTTAACTTGCCATCCGTAGTGTGCACCGCTGTGATTTTTTTGCCCACTGTTTCAAATCCTGTCACGCCAGTGCCTGTGATGATCTCCGCGCCATGACTCTCCGCCAGGCGCCGCAATTCTTTGGTGAAGCGGTCGGGGTCCACGTGCGCGTATTCTTCGCAGTAGATAGCATGTTTGACCGATGGGAGCAAGTTAGGCTCAATTTCTTTGGCGCCTTTGGCGTCCAATAATTCCATTTCTACGCCAAATTCTTTGACAAGCTCGACATCTTTTTTCCATCCCGCGAAACTTGAATCACTGGTGAATAAAATCAAGCGTCCGTTTTTCTGGTATCCGAAATTTACATCTTCACGTTCTAGTAATTCGTCGAACAAATCGAAACTGCCCTGACCCAAAGCTAATAGAATGGGGATGGATTTGCGCATTTGTTTTTCGTTGCAGGCACGCACAAATTTCCACAACCACTTTATTAGTTCGAGATTCAGACGAGGCTTAATATAGAAAGGGCTTGAGGGGTCAAGCATCATTTTTAGTCCCTGCTTGGGGACGCCGGGCGCGGCGATAGGGATGGCAAACCCATTGGCAATCAAGCCGGCATTGCCAGATGAGCTCCCTGTGCTAATATCGTCCTTCTCTATCAGCGTCACCGAGTGACCACCCAAAGCCAGGTAGTATGCTACAGAAACACCGATAATGCCGCCGCCAATGATCAGAATGTCTTTATCTTGGGTCACAACAACACTCCCCATGCAATGTTACTCTTCTTCAAGGATGGCGACATATTCTACAATATTCATCTCGACTAGTTCGCCATCGAATTCTTTCTCGGTTTGGCCGGTACGGTACTTTGAAACAAACACGATATTGTCTATGTTGATGATACTGTTTTTGTATCCACTCGCTTCAATCTGTACCTTTATCGATGGAGGCCCCGGTGAATCCATGAGAATTTCGTAGCCGCCCCCTTCGTCTCCCAAGAAATATAGAATCACTTCTCCAGAGCTGTCGCTTTGATTGCCATTCTCTGGATCGTAATTTACAAATCTATCAACAGTTTGGATTGTCTGATCTCCAAGATAAATCCAGATGGTTGCATCACCGATGGGTTGATTTTCTTCATCAACAATCAGCAGATGGATTTCTGATGCGGGACGCGGCATGATCCATTCATGTCCATCATCAAACCCACTGTTATCCCCCCAACGCTGACAGCCATTTGATAAAACCAATAAGATTAAAATAGAGAATAGGACAGAGATTTGTCTGTTCATTTATCCCTGAATTTGGAAATTACCAACGTTCGTATCTGACCAGTTCCTCGAGCGGCTTGCGAGACTTAGGTTTTGGCTGATCATTGGGATAACCCAAGGGAGTCATTACGATGGGATCGACACCTTTCGGCAGCCCTAAAATTTCTCGAGTGGCTTCGGCGTCGAAAGCGCCAATCCAACAAGTGCCCAGACCTTGATTGGTAGCTTCCAGGATGAGATGATCCATGACGATAGCGGTATCTACGACACCGTAGTTAGCCTTGTCATGCCGCACCCAGGCTTTAGATTGTTCGCCGCACACCACGATAATCAACGGGGCTTCAACAAACCAATCGCGATCGTACATGCGACGAAGTTCTTCCTGCCGCCCCTCGGTGTGTATAACGATGATGTGAAAGGGCTGACGATTAGCCGCTGTCGGAGCAATCTGAGCGGCTTCGAGAATAGTGTTCAATTTCTCGTTCTCAACCGGGTCGGATTTATAGCCGCGCACACTATAACGAGCTTTGATCAATTCTGAAAATTTCATTTGTCCTCCTAAATAATTTAACGCACGCCGAAGGCGGGTCACCGGCCAGGCGCAGAGTCACGAAGATATCTGATAATTCTTTGCGCCATTGTGTTACTTATCGTTGTCTGGCAAGACTCTGCCTTTGGTTTTCTCCCAGGTCTCGTCATCGACCAGGGTGATGACGCGGAAGGCTTCAGCATAGGCCATCTCTTTGCCCTTGCCGCGCGCAGCTGCCCAATCTTTGATCCTTTCCTCGGGGTCCCAGTCCTTCATCTGGCTTTTGTGAGCGCGCAAAGCATTGACTTTGATATCGATGGTTTTGGTGATATTGACATAAATATCAGGCTCTCCCCAGGTGGTGACGTACACTTTGCGGGGCTTGAAAGCGGTGAGTCCCTCTTCTTCGAGTTCTTCGAATAAATTTGGCTGCCCGGCTGCGGGGAAGGTGGCATCCAGAGCGGCAGTGGCCGCAGCACGATGATCTGGGTGGTTGATGTAGCGGTCGCTGGCCCACACGACGGTAGGGTCGCCGGTGATGACGACTTCCGGTCGGAAGCGACGGATTTCGCGCACGATCTTTTTGCGCAGTTCTAATGTGGGCTGCAGCATACCATCAGGCTCACCTAAAAAGACAACTTCTTTTACCCCTACAATATTGGCCGCCTGGCGTTGTTCAGCCTCGCGGATTTTAACGGCTTTTGCGCGCGTCATGCCCGGTTCGGCGATGCCCACATCACCGCTGGTGCATAGCACATAACAAGCTTCTGTGCCGGCTTGCGCCCAACGGGCGATTGTGCCAGCGCATGAGAATTCAGGATCATCGGGGTGGGCTACAATCACCATGGCGCGCTCTGGAGTGAAGAAACTGTTGGTCATTTGGTTGGTTTGACTCCTACTATTTTAATGGACAAATATATTCATTATTTCTGTATGATTTGCACCCTACAATTTTGCGATAAACATTGTACCAAAGTTGGACCATATTCTTTATGAGAATTCCATTTCTGGCATGGGTAAGAAAAAGATTAATTTTCATATACCAATCTAGACCTCACAACAATATTGTAAGGACACAAAACATAAAAATCTGGTATTCTTAACCTAACAACCGAAAAGGCAAACCCGGTGAAAACCGGTGACGCAAAGCTATGGGTCTAAGGGTTATACACCTACGACTGCCAGGCCGCCGAAGAAAATAAGTGATCTGTTTTTATATATTCAATGGCCTGGTTCTCAAACAGGCCATTGTGATTTAAGTGTGTAGTTCAGCTGGTTTGGTCATATAGAGAAGTTACCATAAAAATTCTTAAAAGAGGTGATATTATATAAATAACAATTACATAACCGCAATCACTGAATTGAACTATTTGAAACGATAATGGCAAACCTGTTGAAAGACAGGGACGCAAAACCATGGGTCTAAGGATGCAGAATGCATCTATGATTGCCAGGCTACCGAAATCAACGCTTGGATTGTTTTTATCACGGAAAGTTGTGTCCCTGTCATCATTACCCTGCTTGGGGAAGGAGAGTTATCAGATGGCAAGCAAAACACTATTTCGAATAAAAAGTCTTCGTTCAATCCTGTATTTGGGCATATTAATTTTGTCCAGCTTTTCATTCAATTCTCGCATTGCAAATCTGCCTAATACGGGTGTGTCTGTTCTTTCAAGACTATCATCATTTTCTAAAACTGATCACAAGATATTAAATTCGGGCGGATCGGGGAATGCAATTCAGGTCAGTGTTTCAGGAAAATTTTCCTATCAAGTTGTACAATCTGGCAATAGTGCACCCTCAGGTTATGTAGTCGGTCAATATTCCGTGGCTGCGAAAAGAGGGAATATAGGTTTTCTAGCACATAATTATGCAGCTGGCAGCAGTTTTTATGCATTATCCTTTGGGGATGAAGTGGTTGTGACTTTCAGTGATGGATCAACGAAAACTTTCACCGTTAACAATGTGTTGCGGTATCAAGCTTCAACGCCTGGGGACTTTAGCAGTTTTATTGATTCCAAAGGCAATACTGTGAAAGCACAGACTGTATTTAATCGGGCTTACAAGAGAAATCAGGTAACTTTCCAAACATGTATTGCTCGGGATGGGTCTGATTCGTGGGGATTGCTCTTTGTTCAAGCTGCACCGAAGAAATAATGGATTCGAAAATTCATTTCTGCTGCTTGAGGAAAGGTGGCAACAGCCCTAAATGTTCTATCTGATCGTAGTTTGCAGCTTCACTTTCTTGCTCTGTGACATCTTCATGGAACCAAGCGATTTCATGGGGAATATGAACTGCTTTTCCACCAATGTTTATCACTGGTAGAACATCTGATTTGAGAGAGTTCCCCACCATGAGAAAATTATCGGGGGCTGTCCCATTTCGTTGCAAGACTCTGCGGTACGTTTCCTCGGTTTTGTAACTGACCACTTCTACGGCATTGAAATAACCTGCCAACCCAGAGCGCTCAACCTTGCGTTCTTGCTCGTATCCTTCCCCTTTGGTAATTAGAATTAACTCATATTTGGATGACAAAGCTGATAGGACATCTTCCGCATAAGGATTTATGGGGAAGTCTTCTGTCAGCATCTCTCTGATCAATTCAATCAATTGGATCAGCATTTTGCTGTCGAAGGATTGTCCCGTATACCTGGCGACATTCTCCAACATTGAGAGGGCATAGCTTTTTATGCCATAGCCATAAAGGGAAATATTGTGGACTTCAGCCTGGTCCAGCTGATAAAAGAGCTGGTCATAGTTTTCATGATTCCCCAAGATTTTGGCGATCTTGAGTTTAGCTTCATGGTAGATATACTCGTAATCCCATAGTGTGTCGTCTGCGTCGAAACCGATAACTTTGATCATGTGAAATTCCTTGAGACTTCCGATGTTTTATAAACTTCGGAAGTCTGAGTGAAGTCTGAATTCTATTCGAACATTAAATTGGAGATTATATCTCGATCCTTCGGAGTGTAGGATTCTACAAATTCGTTGTATGCCTGCTGCGATGGAAATTGTGACAAGATTATCTCAGGCTTAGGCTGGGTTCCTTCTCGCGTTCCAATGTAAGCACAATAGCTAGAAAACTCCCAATCTTCGGGGCGCTTTACAAGATTTGCGACTACAGGGTTGATATGGATGTAGCGTGATAGATGGAGAAGATAATTATCAGCTCCAATGTATTTAGCTTGAAAAGCCCCTTGAAATAGTGAGCCAACGCGATTGTATTTTTTGTTCATTGCTTTGGTGTAAGAAATAGAGAATAGCTTCATTGCATTAGATACGATTGCTGAGACTTCCGAAGTCTCTAAGACTTCGGAAGTCTTAGAGACATTTATTCGCACGAGCAAATGATAGTGATTGGGCATCAAGCAATAAGCAATGATATCTAGGCAAGGAAGTAGGTAATCTCTTACGCGTTGGAGGAAGAATAGATAATTCTCCCTATCACAAAAAATCCTTTCTCGGTTGTTGCCTCGATTGTAGAAGTGATAATATTCATTTTCTGCAAAAACAAGATTTCTTCTTGGCATAATCCCTCTATGGACTCCTGAAATCTTTATGATTTCGGAAGTCTGCGTTGTTACTCCAACAATTTCTCTTCATATATCCGGCGGATGGTCTCTTCGATCTCTGGCTCGCGCACTTCCAGGTCGCGGATGCGGTATTTTGTCGAAAGCTGCCCAATCAACTCTGAAGCGCTGATATCGTCGCGCGAGAAACGGTATGTGATGCGCGAGCCGTCTTTGTGAGAGATCTCGGCACGATCAATCAGTGGGTCATCATATGCTTCGGCAAATTCTACCAACAACTCTCTGCGCTTGCTGAATCTTTCCTTCAGGGTATTCAGCGCGCCGTCGAAGAGCAATTTGCCATGGTCGATGATCATCACCCGCTGGCAGAGTTTCTCGACATCGGAGAGGTCGTGGGTGGTAAGGATGACCGTGGTGCCACGGTCTCTGTTCACTTTTTGGATAAACTGGCGGATGCGCTCCTTGGCGACTACGTCAAGGCCGATGGTGGGCTCATCCAGGAAGAGCAGGTCGGGGTTGTGGAGCAAGGCCGCGCATAGGTCGGCACGCATACGTTGACCCAAGGAGAGTGCCCGTACCGGGGTGTTCAAGAAAGGGTCCAACTCAAGGATTTCGCGAAACTCATTGAGATTGGCCTCGAATCTGTCCAATGGAATCTTGTAAATGTACTGCAACAAGCTCAGGGACTCGATCACTGGCAAATCCCACCAGAGCGTAGTACGCTGCCCAAAAACGGCACCCACGCGCGCCACATAGATCTGCCGCTCCTTCCAGGGGACCAGGTTATTCACCAAGAGATCACCACTGGTTGGGACCAGCAATCCAGTCAACATTTTAATTGTCGTAGATTTGCCCGCGCCGTTGGGTCCGATATATCCGACCAATTCGCCAGGTTGGATTTCAAAGCTGATATCGTCGACGGCGCGCACGAGAGCATGTTGGCGCGAGAAAAGATTGCGCACCGCACCCATGCTGCCGCGATGGTGCTTGAAAACCTTGAAGTGCTTGGAAAGATTTTTGACGTGAATGATCGCCATATCAGGTTCCTGTAGACTGGTAATGACGGATGCCAAAGCGCCAAAAAGCCAGCGCCAATCCCAATATCCAGAGTCCGGCAACGGGAGCCAGGAGAGGAGCGAATGCAGGCATGTTGAAAGGGTCGGGTAGCTCCAAAATATAGAGCGCAGGGTAATAATTGAGGAAGATAGCAGGAATGACGAAGGTGAAAAAGTGCCGCAGATAATTGGGGAATATATGCATGGGGTGTTGGATCATGTAACTGCCACCGTACGTGAAGATGTTGATCACTTCGATGGACTCGACGGTCCAAAACGTGATCGTAGCCCCGATGATAAATAAGCCGCCGAAGAAGGCCACCTGGCTGATAACCACTACAATCGTCAGCAGCGCTTTGAGCGGGGTCCATGCGATGGGGTTCATATTGAGCGCACCTACGATAATCCCAATACCCACGGCGATCTTCCCGATCCTTCGTAAGGTGAACTCAGAACCCAGCACCTGCAGCGTGATATTCAGTGGGCGCAGCATGAGTTGGTCAAGACGGCCCTGGCGCACTTGCAAGCCGAAAAAACTGGGATCAAACCCGCTGAAGATCATATCCATGATTCCGAAAGAGAGTTCAGCCAGTCCTAAGATGAAGGCCACCTGGCCCAGAGTCCAGCCCTTGAGAGTTTCGAAGCGGAAGAAAACCAGGGCCAGTGAAGCGTATTCGAGCAGGGTGATCAGCGCGGTTCCAGTCAACTCCATGAAGAAGGAGAAGCGGTACTGCATCTGGCTGCGGATTTGCACGCCAATCAGGCGGCGGTAGATATCGAGCATGATGATAAAAACCTTACCGCAGAGACGCGGATATCGCTGAGTAGGAAAATAATTTTTAGCAGTTCTCTGCGTACTCTGCGTCTTTGCGGTGAATATTCAATATCAGCCACCAAGGATGACCAATCTTCTCACGCCCAGGCGAAGCACCAGCTGCCCGACGGCGATTATGCCTAATGCCCAGAGCACCTGGTTGAGCAGAGCCAATACTATTTCTGGACCACTTAGTATTCCCAGGTAAATTTCGACAACTGTGTTCATCATGTGCGGGAAAGGCATTAAATAGCTAATGCGGATGACCCATTCCGGGAAGAAGCGCAACGGCATAATGAATCCGGAGAAGAACCAAGAGAGTACAAAGAAGAAGCGCAAGATGCCACGTGCGTTGGGCGTCCAGAAGGATGTCAGGTTAATCAGGAAGCGCCAGGAAAAACTGACCAACCAGCTGAGCAGCATGCTGATGGCCACGGCAAGGATGTGGATAGTGCCTCTTGGCCAATATAGATCGAAGATGAAGGCGTAGCCAACCATCACGATCACTCCACGCAATAGGAAATTAACAACAGCACGACCCAAATCCTGTGCCAACCAGAAGCTGAAGTAATTCATCGGTTTGAGAAGATCCGAGGCGATATCCCCAGTGTAGACCGTGTTCATCAGATCGAACCAGGAGAACATGCTCAAATAGCCGATTAGCGCCTGTCCCAGCGCAGCATAGGTAATCGCTCCCTGGATGGTGATACCCTCAACTTGGGTCTGTAAATCATAAAGAGCTACGAATATTGCAGCCCGTAGTATCCCAAAGAAGAAATTGGTCACCAGCCCAGCGACGGTTGCTGCCCTGTATGTCAGGTGGCGCTGGAAGGAGATTTTTGTCAGTTCCCAGAAAAGGCGCATGGGATAGTGCTAAGAAAAGCGTTTAGAGAGATTAGGCCGTGTTGACATTTGAAGATTTCTCTCCCAAAATGGATGAGTACGCCACAGGTTGGCACTCCTGCAAATATCTGAAATGTCAACACTACCTAGT